>CAJWEH010000001.1 GCA_913031135.1 uncultured Puniceicoccaceae bacterium
GGAATTAGTAAATGGGATTTTATCCGGATGTATTAGGCTAATAGTTCTCAGATTGAATATTCTCTTTCCCATAGAGCTACCTTTAAAAACAAAATCACAGATAAAAAAATAGCATAAAAATAAAAGGGTCACGGATTCTGATATAAACAGCAAGGTGTCTTCAACAATTTGACCGGGGATTGGCAGGCTTTCTTCTCCAATTGATTGAAGCGCTTTTAGATATTCATCACTCCAATTCATTAGGGCTTCCCAAGAAAGTGACGGATTTAAAGGGAGTAATATTTGGGTTAATATTAAGACTGATACGACTGACAGTAAGAAGTAGTCGAGCATGAAAGAAAGCGTACGAACCCAAATTGGAGGCTGCGGTAAAATGTCTGCGTTGATCAGTAGGCTGTCTGTTTCCGTATTCAAAATCGAAATAAGGCTGTTATTTGTTGTGTGTTATTATCTTTGATTTTTATAAGCATTAAGGGTATTTTGCATAAGCATAGCAACAGTCATAGGACCAACACCTCCAGGAACGGGAGTAATGTGATCGCATTTTTTTGACACTGCTTCAAAGTCGACGTCTCCAACTAAGCGAAACCCAGATTTTTTACTCGAATCAGGAATGCGATTGATACCGACATCAATAATCGAAGCTCCCTCTTTGACCATAGCCTCACTAACGAAATTTGGGCGACCGATTGCAGCGATGATTAGGTCTGCTTGCTTTGTGATAACTTCTAAATTCTGAGTCTTAGAATGACATATAGTAACGGTTGCATTTCCTGGTAAACCCTTCTGAATCATTAAAAGAGCAGCGGGCTTTCCGACGATTTGGCTTCTACCTAGAACAACAACGTGCTTACCTTCAGTTTGAATTTTACTGTGTTTGATTAATTCAACGATGCCAGCAGGGGTGCAGGCAACAAAGCCCGAAGGATCTTCTTGGCATAGTTTACCAATATTGAGTGTATGAAATCCATCGACGTCTTTTTCAGGTTTTACCGTATTAAAGATGGTCGTTTCGGATATGTGATCAGGCAGTGGTGCTTGAATTAGGATACCATGAACATTTGAATCGTCATTGAATGCTTCAATTTCTTCAATCAGTTCTTCTTGGGAGATCGAATCAGGAAGAATCTTGAGTAAACTTTGAATACCTATGTTCTCAGCGGTTTTTTGTTTTTTTCGGACATAAGAAACGGATGCAGGATCTTCTCCAACTCGAATAAATGCAACGGTTGGTTTGGGTCCATTAATTTTAGAAACTTCTTTGGTAAGCGATTCTATTATTGATTGAGCAATTTTATTTCCGTCTATTAATTTCATCTTTAGTGTGATCAATAGTATTAGTGTGAATTAAGAAATTAATCGAGCAATGTCTTTTTGCCCTAATAGCTTAATTCCGCCTTTTTTTATATTTCTAAGCTGTAGGTTTCCAATCTGAAAGCGAACGAGTTTTTTGACAAAATATCGATGGGCTTCAAAAAGTCTGCGTATCTCCCTTTTTTTTCCATGAGATAAATGAACTTCCAAGCGACGCTTATTTCCTTCCTTTTCTCCTGGTGCTGGTATGATTTTGTCTGCTTTTAAAAATTCTCCTTCAAAATCGATACCTTCCAGCATTTTTGGTATGTCCTTATGGTTGAGATCTCGGCTGAGCGTGACTCGATAGCGTTTGACGATATTTGTGGAGGGGTGGGTTAGTTGATTGGCAAGATCACCATCATTCGTGAGTATAAGTAGACCTTCACTGTCTTTATCGAGTCTACCCGCACAAAATAAGCGTTTTTTCTGAAGATCGCTAGGCAGCAAATCAAAGACAGTTTGCGTTGCGTAAGGGTCTTTATTGCTACAGATAAAGCCCTTTGGTTTATTTAAGACTAGGGTAGTTGGTCTTTCTTGTAAAAATTGTAATGGCTTATTGTTAACAAAGATTGCATCGCTTGGATGGGCTTTAGATCCAAGTTCGATCGTTTTGCCATTCACTCGTACCTTGCCATCTTGGATTAATTTTTCCGCTTCCCTACGAGAGCAAACCCCCGCATTGGCTATAAGCTTTTGAACCCTTTCTGTTTTAAACTCTTTCATTTATCACTTGCTATTTATAAAGAAACCTTTGTTACATATTTTTAACATTCTGACTTGCGTTCAATCATTAAAATTCGAATATTTCAATCATTCAACAAAGATAACTTTTTATGACGGATACCACAGATAAGAAAATCGCTTTAGTAACAGGAGCTGGCCGTGGGATTGGGAAAGCGATTGCTCTTTCTTTAGCTAAAGAAGGACATCATGTCATTTGTGTGAGTCGTTCTGAATCATCCTGTGGCGCAGTTGCTGAACAGATTCTGCAAGAAGGAGGTTCGGCAGAATCGCTAGCCCTTGATGTATCAGATGCGACTGCTGTAGAATGTGCCTGTGCTGAATTGCTTGAAAAACATAGCTTAATTGATATTTTAGTCAATAATGCTGGGATCACTAGAGATAATCTGCTTTTTAGAATGGAAGAAGAAGATTGGGATGCAGTTTTGAATACCAATCTAAAAAGCTGTTTTACCTTTATTAAGCATTTAGCACGTCCAATGACTCGTAAACGATGGGGGCGAATTATTAATATCGCTTCAGTCATCGGGTTAACTGGTAATGCTGGACAAGCAAATTATGCTGCAGCGAAAGCAGGGATTATTGGACTCACTAAGAGCTTAGCTAAAGAATTTGCTGCAAGAAATGTCTCAGTTAATGTCATTGCGCCAGGATTTATTCAAACAGATATGACAAATGCTTTGACTGAAGAACAGCAAAAATCCATCGTTGGTATCATTCCTATGAAACGAATGGGAACTTCTGAGGACATCGCAAATATGGCTACTTTTTTAGCTTCAACAAAATCTGACTACATCACTGGGCAAGTTTTTACAGTTGACGGTGGAATGGTCATGTGATGAATAATTTTAAAAAATTAATAATTAATACTTATGGCTGATCAAACAATAGAAGAAAGAGTTCGTGCAATTATTGTAGAACAATTAAACGTGAACGCAGAGCAAGTGACACTTGAAGCATCCTTTATTGATGACTTGGGTTGTGATTCACTCGATAATGTGGAATTAATTATGGCTTTTGAAGAAGCCTTTAGTGATGAAATTGATGGAGAGATTCCTGAAGCGGATGCCGAAAAGCTTGTTAAAGTTGGTGACGTTGTTCAATACATCACAGAGAAATCCTAAAATTATATAGTTCTTAAAGCCTTTTTTAACATGTCAAGTGACACAACGGCTCCCAGAATTGTTGTAACTGGATTAGGTACAATTAACGCTCACGGAGTGGGGGTCGATAAATTATGGGAAGGGGTTTTATCTGGAACGAGCGGTATTCGCAAAATTGAATCTTTTGATGTTTCAGAATTAACATCAAAAGTGGGTGCAGAAGTCCATGATTTTGAGGTTTCAGATTTCATGGATGTTAAAGAAGCGAGAAGGAATGATCGCTTTACTCATTTTGCTGTCGCTAGTTCTCGTTTAGCCATTCAGGATGCAGGAATTCAGTTGGATTCATTGGATCCAGAACGATTTGGTGTTTTTGTAGGGTCTGGTATAGGTGGTTTGCAAACCATTCATGATCAAACAGCCCGGATGATTGAGCGTGGTCCAAGGAAAGTATCTCCGTTTATGATACCGTCATTAATTGGAAACATAGCCAGTGGTGTTGTCGCTATCGAACTAGGGGCTAAAGGTCCAAATTTCGGCATTGTAAGTGCGTGTTCATCAGCAACCCATTCAATAGGTGAAGCTTTTAATACGATTCGCAATGGTCACGCGGATATCATGATTGCTGGGGGTAGCGAAGCGGCTGTTTGTCAATTAGGCTATGCTGGCTTTTGTTCTATGAAAGCAATGAGCACGAATTTCAATGATACACCTGAAACAGCAAGCCGTCCTTTTGAGAAAAATCGTGATGGTTTTGTTATGGGTGAAGGAGCAGGGCTTCTTATATTGGAACGATTGGAGCACGCACAGGCTAGGGGAGCAAAAATATATTGTGAATTAGCTGCCTACGATTCGAGTTGCGATGCTTATCATATCACATCTCCAGATCCTGCAGGACAAGCTTTGTCTAAATCCTTCAAGAGCGTTGTATCCGCTTCAGGTCTAAAGCCTGAGGATATCGATTATATTAATGCTCATGGTACGTCTACTCCGTATAATGATAAATTTGAAACTTTGGCTATTAAAGACGCCTTTGGCTCACATGCGAACAATCTTTTAATAAGCTCAACAAAATCAATGACTGGACACTTGCTAGGTGCGGCAGGCGGCATTGAGTCTGCAATCTGTGCTAAAGTTATTCAGGAAGGTAAGGTACCCCCTACGATCAATCATTTTGAACCTGACCCAGATTGTGATTTAAATTATGTTCCGAATACTAGTGTTGAGTCACAAGTAAAGGTAGCCATCTGTAATAATTCAGGCTTTGGTGGGCATAATGCAGTCCTTTTATTCCAAGCAATTGATGAATAAGACGGATTGCTCCATCGCAGTTTTTTTATTTTTATCTACAAGCGTATGCAATTCATCCTAAAATTATCAATAGGAGCTCTGCTAGGTATTCTTTTATTGCCTTATTTGGTCATTTTTGATTCCTCGCCACCTAAGGGTAGTAATTTATCTAGTCCATATTTTAGTTACACGGACGCTCAGCTGTTAGTCGATCGTACTTATTTGAAGGATTCTGAAGAATCACTGTATTTGGACCATCAAATTTTTGATTATATGATCGATGAGATTAAATCTGCGGAAACCTTTTTAATTCTAGACTTTTTCTTGTGGAATAACTGGGTCGGTAGATTCGACAGAGATATATTGAAAAAATCTATAGCTAATCGATTGTCTGATGCCTTGATTGCAAAACGTAAAGCAAGACCAGATATTCCCATTTTAATGATAACGGATCCCATTAATCGTCTGTATAACCCGTTTGATTCAGACTACTTTAAGGAGTTTGAATCCTTAGGGATTCCCGTGGTTTTTACTGATTTAAAACAGCTTCCAGATCCTAATCCATTATATTCAAAGCAAGTGCGTTTTTGGTCTAAATTTTTTCCTAGCGAAGCAAAAGAGAATCGATTCAGGTTCATTCCAAATACATTGAATCCAAACGGAGAAAAATTGAGTTTGAAACAATTTTGGGAAGCGTTTCATTTGAAGTCAAACCACAGAAAAGTACTGATTTCGGGCTATAAGAACCAAGCGTCTCGATTAATACTTGGTAGTTTTAACCCATCAGATGCAAGTGCTTTGAATTCAAATATTGCAGCTTTAGTAGAGGGTCCTGTAGCTGATTATGCCGCACGTTCCGAGATGGCAATCGCGCGTTGGTCTACAGTAGATACTTCAAATTTACAGGGAAGTACTTTTTCGCTACTAGACACTTTAAATCGCTTGGATCAATTAATTGCTAGCGAAAAGGAGTTTGATGCATTTAAATCAAAGAATTCAGGCGTGCGCTTTTTGGGTGAAAAGCAAATAAAGTCGACTGTTTTAGGTTTATTAAAAAATGCTAAAGAGAATACAGAGATTGATATAGCAATGTTTTATTTGTCGGATAGAAAAGTAATTAGAGCGATCAAGTCTGCATTAAAAAAGGGTGCTCAGATACGATTATTATTAGATCAAAATTTAAATGCTTTTGGATTTAAGAAGAATGGGATTCCAAATCGAGCGGTTGCAGATGAATTAATGTCTTTAGATGCATCAAATGCTTTGAGTGTTCGCTGGGCGAGTGCTGATAGTGGGGGGCAATTTCATCCGAAAGCGTTTCGTCTCTATGATGATAAAAATGATATTTTAATTGTTGGTTCTGCCAACTTTACTCGAAGGAACATTAATGGCTTTAATTTAGAAGCTTGTTTGCTTTTCAATTCTGTTTTGTCCGTTAGTAATAAGTTTGATGCTTATTTTGATGAGGTTTGGACAAATAGTCTGGGCTACTCTGAATCCTTGGATTACTCTGAATTAAATAACCCAAAGTGGATGCGTTGGTATAGAGCAGTTGTATTTCGCATACAGGAATGGACTCAGCTGTCTACGTATTAGAATGCCGATTTTTTTTTGTATTGAAGCGTCCCGGTAGCTTCTGCCGTTTTTTCTTTTTTAAAAATATGGGCATTAGGCTAGTCTCAATGAATTTCATTGCGGCGTCTAAGCCCTCACTTTCAAATACTTGACCAATTTCACACTCTACTTGGGTTGGCTCTCCTCGGCAGGATAGGAATTCATTAGAGGTCATGGATTGAAAAATCTCAGCTCGTTCTTTGATGGCTATGTCTGATTGGTTTAGTATCCATTTTCTTGCATAGAGAGCGAGGACGGCATCACCAATCCAAGCGAGAGATCTTTTTTCTTCGATATTCATATCAATGAGCTTCTAGCCAATTATTGCCAATACCTATTTCTATTTCAATTGGACATTTTAAATCAATAGCATGAACCATCTCATTTTTTAATAGGAGGGTTAATGGTTCTGCTTCCTCGGGTGCTAAATCAAACACAAGTTCATCGTGAACTTGTAGAATCATTTTTGAAGAAAGGTTTGCTTCTTCAATTGCTTTTTGGATACGAATCATGGCAATTTTGATTAAGTCTGCGGCTGTTCCTTGAATCGGCATATTGATCGCATTTCTTTCTGCCGCTGACCGAATGCTTCCGTTTGATGAATTGATGTCTCTCAAGTAACGCCTTCGACCTAATAGGGTTGAAACATAGCCGTTTTTTCTGGCTAACTCAATTTGAGAATCAATGTAATTTCGAATGGTTGGAAATTGTTCAAAATAATTGTCAATGATGGCTTGTGCTTCGGTTCTGGAAATTGTGCCTAACCTTTGTGCTAGTCCGAAAGCTGAAATTCCATAGGGAATGCCAAAATTGACCATTTTAGCCGTGCTTCTTTGATCTCTAGTAACATCCTCAATCCTCACTTTGAAAATCTTTGCTGCGGTTGATGCGTGGATATCTTGATTTTCTTTAAAGGCATTAATCATGCTTTCATCTTCTGAAAGTGCTGCCAATATTCTCAGTTCTATTTGTGAGTAATCGGCAGCCAAGATTTTCCAATCACTCTTTCTCGGGATAAATGCTTTGCGTATTTCTCTGCCAAAGGTGCTTCGAATAGGAATGTTTTGTAGGTTTGGATTATTTGATGTGAGTCGACCCGTCGCTGTTTGAACCTGCCCAAAGTTTGAATGGATTCTTTGTGTCTTTATGTGAACGGTTTTAGGGAGTGCTTCTATGTAAGTGCTAATTAATTTTGTTAATTGGCGATAGTCTAAAATATCTGATACAATCGTATGTTTGGATGCTAAACTTGAGAGGATTTGTTCGTTTGTTGCATACTGACCTGTTTTTGTCTTTTTGGGCTTTTCAACGAGTTTTAAGTCTTCAAATAAGACAATACCGAGTTGTTTAGGCGAATTTAAATTAAAATCCCTGCCTGCTGTTTGAAAGATAGACTCTTGAAGACGATTTATCTCTAAAGCTAAAGTTTTGCCTGTTTCTTGTAGCGACGATTCATTTAATGAAATGCCTTCTTGTTCCATTGATACGAGCACTGGAAGCAGTGGTGACTCAATCTCGTAAAAAGTCTTTGATTGTCCCTGACTTTCCAATTTAGGTTTTAGTAATTCCCAGAGTTGGAATGTCACATCGGCATCTTCCATGGCATAATCTGTAAACTGCTTTTCATCAATCGTGCTAAAATCAATATCGGCTCCTTTTTTAGCGTTTGGGGCGATTTCTGAGAAGGGTATCGTTTTATACTGTAGTAAGTTTTCTGCTAAAATATCTAAATTGTGCCGTTGCTCAGGTTCAATCAGGGAGTGAGCAATGAATGTGTCAAAGCATGGATTTTGGACTGTTATATTGTGGTTTTTAAGGATAGCAGTATCGAATTTTAAATTGTGAGCGATTTTCGTGAATTGTATATTTTCAAGAAGCTCTTTTAGAAAGTGACGGTCTTTTTCATTGTAGGGAAGGTACCAAGCCTGATTTTTCTTGGTTGCAAATGCGACGCCATGTAATTCAGCCGTTAGGGTGTCGAGTGAATTGGTCTCAGTATCAAAAGCGAAGCACTCAGTTTCTTTGATAGCCTTCAATAAATCTTCTTTATCAAGATCATTTCGAATGAGCCTATAATCGGTTGTTATGTCAGAAAGTGATTGAAGCGAGTTTCCTTGAACTAGTTCGATCTCTGTTTGTTTTTGTTCCTCGCCGGAGCTCAAGGTGAAGTTCTCTTCTGAAGGGCTTTTTATTTGAAAATCAGTTCCAAATAGGCGTTTCCCAAGTGTTCTGAATTCTAATTCTGAAAATAATGCATCCAAGCGATCTTTAGAGGGTTCATTTAGGGCAAATGCATCCCAATCATACTCAATTGGTACGGACTGATTGATAATGGCAAGTTTCTTTGATAAAAGCGCTTGTTCAGAGTATCGTTCTAATTGTTCTTTTTGTTTCCCTTTTAAATCGTCTGTATGTTCAAGTAGTTGTTCGATGTTTGAATAGTTATGGATTAATTTAGAAGCTGTTTTGGGACCGATACCTGGAACGCCAGGAATATTATCAGAGACATCTCCACAAAGACCTAACATATCTATGACTTGTTTAGGCTCACTTATATCCCATTTTTCAAGAATTTCAGGAATTCCCCAAATCTCTGCACCATCTCCCTGTCTTGAAGGGCGATACATTTTGATCTTTTCGGTGACTAATTGACCAAAATCTTTATCAGGAGTGACCATGTAGACTTCATCAAAGCCATCGGATTCTGCGTTTTTTGCTAGAGTACCTATAATGTCATCGGCTTCAAAACCATCTTGTTTTAAAATGGGTATATTAAAAGCGTTAGAGACTGTTTCTATATACGGAAGTGCTAAAGATAAGTCTTCAGGCATTGCATCTCTGTTTGCCTTATATTCGGGGTGTAATCTGTGGCGTTCAGTTGGCGCAGAAGTGTCAAATGCAATGGCGAGGTGAGTGGGTTTTTGCTTTTTAATCAGATCAATCAGTGTTGCAGTAAATCCAAAAACGGCAGATGTATTCATCCCCTTTGAATTATAGATAGGGCTCCTTATAAGGGCAAAATGTGCCCTGTATGCGAGTGCCATTCCATCAAGCAAAAATAATTTTTTCATAATTAAACGGTTATTGAATAATTGATTTTAAGTATTGAAGTCCAGTTTCTTCGCTATCAAAAAGACCTTCGATTTGAGCTTGATAGCAGCGACTGAGGATGTCTTTAAATTGTGGACTAGGTGTGATGTCTAAGTCGATTAAATGTCGTCCTAGTATGATGGGTTTTGGCTCTGAATCTTTAACTTTTAAGTTTTCAGATTTACGCAATAGCCATTTAGTCACTTCAAATTTTGTTTCTTTTATTGGAGGTCGTCCCATCTGGTCAGCCTCTACAACTCGCACTAAGCGATCGATCCTTTTTACCTTGGCAGCTAATCGTCGTATCGCAGCGTCTCCAGATTTATTATTATATAAGTTGTAGGGTCTCATATGCTCGGTAACAAGTGGAAGTACTTCCTCGATGAGTTTTCTTTGTTGCGTCATTCGTTTCAGGAATGATTCTGCGATATTTTTACCTTCAATGTCGTGTTTCGGGCTTCGAATACGTCCATCTGATGTCGTAATGCTTGTAGTTGGCTTACCTATATCATGACATAATGTAGCCATTCCAACGACCAAATCTTCCCATTCATCGTGGATTCTTGTTTGAGCAAATGCATCCATACAATGTTTCGTATGATTCCATACACTTCCTTCTGGGTGCCATTCTCGATCTTGTTCACAGTGTACTAATGCTTCCAATTCAGGGAAATGCTGAAGCCAATTGCAGTCGGCTAAAAATTCTAATCCTAATGAAATCTTTTCGCCTTTAAGAATCAGTTTTTTCCACTCTTCCCAAATGCGTTCTTTGGGTAAATTTTTAGGATCTAGTTTTTGACATTTATCTAGTGTATTAGAGTCTACCTTTAATTGGAAACGAGCTATGAATTGCATCGCTCTTAAGACTCTTAGGGAATCTTCATCAAATGCATCCGATACATGCTTTAGCGTTTTAGATTTTAAATCATTAACACCATTAAAGGGATCAATTAATTGATGGGTACTCAAATCATAGCTAATGGCATTGATCGTAAAGTCTCGCCGAGAGCAGGCAGTTTTGAGATCTAAAAATGGGTCGCCCTCCACATTGAAGTCGGTATGCTTAACTCCAATTTTTGATTCCTTTCGTGGGATACTAATATCTATAGAATGACCCTTTAGGATAAAAACGCCAAATTGCTTTCCTACCGTTTCGATTTGGAATTTTTTTGAAAGTGTTTTTTCGATCAATTCAGGTTGAATATTATAGACTTCTATATCGATGTCTTTGGGGCAAAGCCCAAGCAAACTGTCTCGGACACATCCGCCGACTAAATAGACCTTAGCACTTTCAGCTTTTAGTAAATCCTCAATTTCAATAATGGAAGTTCGTTGATGGTCGGATAATTGATGGAGAATGTTCACCATGAATCAACGAATAGTAGGATCTCCCCAATTTAATTTACTGCGAACAACGGAAAAGTGTGAATTGTTTGAATTCTGAATGAGTTTAAATTGCCGTTTTGATAATGTGATTTGGATAGACGAAATAGCTTTTAACTCAAATTTAGCCTTACCATCAATGGTAATGAGTGGTTGTGACGGGGAGTCATCAAAAAAGACCTCGATAGGATTATGTGAATCAAAAATGACAGAGCGATTTCCAAGTGTATGAGGGCAAATGGGAGTCATTGCAATTGCTTCAACATTTGGACTAATGATTGGTCCTCCAGCAGAAAGGTTATAAGCAGTTGATCCGGTGGGCGTAGCAAAGATCAAGCCGTCGCAGTGATATTCCGAAATCAGTTCAAGGTTTGATTTTACCTTTAAGCGTATCAGTCCTCTATTTTTGTTTTCTTTAATGACTAAGTCATTCAATGCATAAGCCGATTGACCGTCGCCAGACTCACAATTTAACACAGAGCGTTTTTCAATAGAGAAGTTTCCATTAAGGATATTCAGAAAATCAGCCTTTACTTGTTCAATACTAAAAGTGGCGAGGAATCCTAATTTCCCTAGGTTAATACCTAAGACAGTGGTATCATGTTCTAAAGCAGCTTCGACAACTCCTAGCAAAGTTCCATCGCCGCCAATCACACAACAGAGGTCAATCGATTCAAATAATTCCTTATTAAATGGGAATTCAGTGATGTGTTTCGTTTGGATACCTTTTGCTTCTGCAAGTACGGACAGTGCTTCTGCTGTTTCTTTAGCCTTAGGTTTTGATAAGTTAATTACAAATGCTATGGATTGAATGGTATTCATTATTCTTTAGCTTGTACTGATAAGATAGATTTAAGATTTTTTCAACAACCCAATGAGGAACTCTTTGTTGCCATCCGTACCTTTTATGGGTGAGGGAATGCTTCCTAATAATTCGGAACTTTCTAATTCACTTAAAGAAAATTCAATTATTTCATTAAGGACTCTTTTATGGATTGCTTCATCTCTAATAATTCCTTTCCCGGTATCGACTTCATGTTTTTCGGCTTCAAATTGAGGTTTAACAAGTGCGATCAATACGCCATCTGTTTCTAAGAAATTCCAGGCATTTGGTAGGACTTTTTTTAATGAAATAAATGATAAGTCCATAACGATTCTAGGGTAAGCCTGAAAGGGTAGATCTTCTTTTCTTAAATAGCGTGCGTTTAATTTTTCTAAGTTTTTTACTCTAGAATCTTGCCTTAGTTTATTGTGTAGTTGTGCTCTTCCAACATCAACACAGGTTGAGTGTATGGCTCCATTCTGCAAAGCATAATCAGTAAAGCCTCCTGTAGAAGCGCCAATATCTAAGACAGTCTTGCCCTCAAAAGACAGTTTGAAATGTTCAATAAAGCCTTCAAGTTTTTCTCCGCCTCTACTGACGAATTTTGGTGGCTCTAATAGGCTGATTTCAGAATCAGCAGGAATGGTTTGCCCTGGCTTATCAAGTCTCTGTGTTCCAAGCATAACTTTACCTGCTAAAATTACGGCTTTAGCTTGTGATCGACTTGCGACGAGATTTTTTAATACTAGTAATTCATCTAGTCGTATTTTCATTATTTTAGGCACTCATAAAATCTGTTCAATTTATATGATTATTTCAAGTGACTTCCACTCTGTTATTTATAATAAGTATATTTATGCCATTTATGGTTAATGAGATCGATGTATTAGTTTTTGAAGAGGCTTATTTAAGGCAATTAGCGGAAGACTATGTTTCTGAAATAGGAATTAGGAGTCATTTCCTTAACCTTGATCAAATAAGATCTAAGCGGAAGCGGCTAGATGCTTATAAAGAACTGACGGAAAAAGACTTTATCTTTCTTTTAAATCAAGACGGTCTACACATTCAAATGTTGCTCAAAACAGCGCTTTGTATTAAGGTGGACTTTTGTTCGCCACAGATACAGTACCGATTAGCTAAAGGTGGAGGTAAATCCCAAATGATTGCTAAAGCGCTTGGTTTGAAGTCTGTGTTTCGGCCACGAGTTATCGATGCCACAGCAGGTCTTGGCAAAGATGCCTTTGTATTAGCAAGCTTAGGGTGCTTTGTTCAAATGTATGAACGGAATCCACTCATTCAGCTTTTGCTCAAGGATGGTATGCGACGGGCTAGACAGAGTCATGATAGTAAACCAAACTCGGAACTGAAAGAGGCGCTCGAGCGAATGAAACTGAAGCCTTCAGATGTAGTGGAAGTATTCAATCAAGGAATAACTCAGTTTGATGTGCTTTATTTAGATCCAATGTTTCCCCATCCTGATAGTCGTTCTTTAGTAAAGAAAGATATGCAATTGTTGCAATCTCTGATAGGGGCTGATTCGGATGCTTCAGATGTCTTTAAAAAGGCACAATCATCAGGCATTGCTCGGATCGTTGTGAAGCGGCCTAAAAGTGCGCCTTATCTTATGGATAAAAAGCCCGATCATTCCTTTGTCGGTAAGCGTAATCGTTTTGATATTTACCATTCTACTGCTTAAGGTTTTTAGGGGTTGTTATTTTTAAGCTTTTTGATGCATTAACTATATTATGGATTCAAGATACAAACAGTTAGCAGATGTGTTAGTTCAATTTTCAATTCAATTGAAAAAGGGCGAAAAGGTTTTAATCGATGGATTTGACATCCCTGAGAATATGGTCTTGGCCTTAATTCGGTCGGTACGAAGCAATGGAGGTATTCCTTTCGTTAATTTGCAGAATGCTAAGGTGAATCGGGAATTGATCCATCATTTAGAGAGCGGTCAATTTGAGTGCCAATCCGATTGGGAATTGCATCGTATGCAATCGATTGATGCCTATATTGCAGTTCGTGGTTCCGATAATATTTTTGAAATGTCTGATGTGAATCCGGAGCATTTAGTCAGTGCGTCTAGAGCCATGAAGGATGTAATGGATCATCGGGTGAATAAGACTAAGTGGGTGATATTGCGCTGGCCGACAAATGCGATGGCTCAACAGGCGATGATGAGCAGTGAAGCCTTTGAAGACTTTTTCTTTAAAGTATGCACCCAAGACTTTTCAAAGATGGAAGTCGGGATGAATCGACTGAAGGATTTGATGTCTCAGACGGATTTGGTTGAAATTAAAGGGCCTGATACCGACTTGAGCTTCTCAATTAAAGGGATCGGTGCAGTAGCTTGTGGAGGTCGAAAAAACATACCAGATGGAGAGGTCTTTTCATGCCCTGTCAAAGAGTCCGTGGAAGGGTTTATTCGCTTCAATGCACCTACGGTTTATCGTGGAATTTCCTTTGATAATATTGCTCTTAAATTTAAAAAGGGCAAAATCGTCGAAGCATCTGGCAGCAATGAAACGGCACTAAATGCCATATTAGATTCTGACCCAGGAGCTCGTTACATCGGGGAATTTGCGATTGGATTTAATCCTCTCATCCTTGAGCCCATGCGTGATATTTTATTTGATGAAAAAATTGCTGGTTCATTCCATTTTACTCCAGGGCAAGCTTATGAAGATACTGATAATGGAAATCGCTCACAGGTGCACTGGGATATGGTTCATATTCAAAGACCTGAGTACGGTGGAGGTTCCATCTATTTTGATGGGACTTTAATTCGAGAAGACGGCCTATTCGTTAGTGAAGAGCTTAAGTGTTTAAACCCAGAGGCTTTGCTTAACAACTAATTGCCACTGGCTATATTCCAGCTTCAATGGCTTGGTTCTGTATTTTTACTAGTGCTTCGATTCCTTTTTGTCCTAGCTTAATGAGTGCGCTTAATTCGTCCTCAGAGTAGGTGGCTTCTTCGCCTGAACTTTGTACTTCAACAAATTTATTAGAGCCAGTCATAACGATATTTGCATCGACAGTTGCATCTTTGTCTTCTTCGTAATTCAAGTCTAATATTGGCGTTCCATTGTAAATTCCTGCTGATATAGCTGCGACTGAATCAGTGAATGGGTTCTCCTTTAATTCATTGCTTTTTAATAATTTTTGAACGGCTATTTGTGCTGCTATATAGGCTCCAGTGATGGATGCCGTTCGAGTGCCGCCATCAGCTTGCAATACATCACAATCAATCCATAAGGTTTTAGGGCCTAATTTTTTTAAATCTAAGACGGCTCTCAGTGATCGACCAATTAACCTTTGTATCTCAATTGTCCGTCCGTCCGATTTCCCCCTAGAAATGTCTCTTTGCTTGCGATCTAATGTGCTGTAGGGAAGCATTGAATATTCTGCGGTGATCCATCCGCCTTCCACATTTTGGGCACGCATCCAACCAGGTACTTTATTTTCTATTGTACAGGCGCAAATGACCTGTGTACTTCCAAAAGAAAAGAGAACCGATCCAAGTGCGTTGGGCGCAATATTTATTTTGTATGCTATGGGTCTCATGGAATCATTGGCTCTATTTCCGATTCTAGGGGTGGATGCTTGATCTTTCATAATTGGCTAGGAATTTTTAATATAAGGAATTTTTTAATTGAGTTCAGTTTGACAACTTAGTGATAATATTTGCAACTCTGAAAAATTATGAATGAACTGGTTCCTACAGAAACTTGGAAAATCGCTGCCTTTTATCACTTTGCAGAATTTTTGGATTATGAGCAATTTGCAGATCTGCTGGTGGAGCATGGTTTAAAGGTTGGGCTCCGAGGTACGATCATTCTTGCAAAAGAGGGAATAAACTCAACGTGCTCGGGAACTGCCAATGCCATCGATTCTACGATTAGTTTAATCAAATCAGATGCCCGATTTTCCGATATGGAGGTTAAATATTCTTATGCTGAGTTTTGCCCATTTCCTAAGTTTAAAGTTAAAAAAAAGCCTGAAATTGTAACATTTCGGCAAGAGGGTGCCGATCCTAGAGAAATGGTGGGTACCTACCTTGAACCTGATGAATGGAATGAGTTGTTAAAGGAATCAGGTGTCATTACGATTGATACTCGTAATGATTATGAAGTGAAGGTCGGTCAATTTAAAGGTGCTATTAATCCTAAAACAGATGATTTTACGAGTTTTGCAGAATTTGTGGATCAAGAGTTAGCAAAGCATAAGGACCATAAAATCGCCATGTATTGCACGGGGGGTATTCGCTGTGAACGATCAACTGCTTATTTAAAGAAAAAAGGCTTTAAAAATGTCTACCATTTGAAAGGGGGGATTTTAAAATATTTAGAATCAATGCCTAAGGAAAAAAGTTTATGGCAGGGTGATTGTTTTGTTTTTGACTATAGAGTTGCCGTTAATCACGATTTAAAGCCAGCACTTTGGAAAATAGACCCTGAATCGAATATGCCTGAACGAATGAACCCAAATGAAGTTGAGAAAATTAACGAACGACGTAAGTCGGGAGCGATCTTTAAGAAGCCCCATACTTATTAGTTGATTGACAGCACTTCATATGCTCATTTTAGCTTTAATTTGTTGCATTCATTTTTTAAACCATTTCATTTATATATTTACTTTTGATGTCATCTTACCTCAACAAAAACTCAAAAAGCGGTTTTACCTTGGTTGAATTGTTGGTTGTTTTATCAATAATTGTAATTCTTGCAGGAATCACCTTTGGGGTTGCATCAGGTGTGCAATCGACTCGTTTAAAGTCGACGGCTAAAGCAGAATTAACCTTGTTGTCGCAAGGTATCGAGCAGTTTCGTCTAGACAATGGAGATTTTCCTTTAACGAGCAGCCCTGAAGATAATGCGATCACACTTTCTAAGTCCCTATTGGGTTGGAAAGCCTTTTTAGGTTCCCCCGCTAAATTTATCGACAAGCGATTATCTCGAGTAGATCCTGCTCCAATGCCCTATATCCCTGTTTCTAAAATTAATTTTGAAGGTGAACTTCCTGAATCGCCTAGAAAGAAACCCGTCGATGTTCGATTTGTGGACCCTTGGGGGCAGGCTTATGTCTATGCTTATAAGGAATCCAAAAAGTGGGATAATTACGGATTTGTATTATTTTCAAAAGGTGAAGATGGTGAATCTTCTCCGATCCCTGAAGATGGAGTCTTGACTCGAGAATTCATGGAACAAGCACAAAACATAGACAATATTTATATAGAACAATAACCCATATGAAAAAGAATCGTAACCAAGCATTTACTCTCGTGGAACTATTGATGGTCGTTGCCATCATTGGTTTGTTAGCAAGTATATTAATTCCGACTGTTGGAACTGTTAGGGAAAAAGCAGCAATCGCTTCAGGAAAATCTCAGTTGTCTCAATACTTGAATGCCATTCAGCAATTCAAGGGTGAGTATGGCTATTATCCATTCTCTAAAGGGAAAGAAGATTACATCATTCCTTTATCTGATCCTACGGTAGCTCGCTTATTTATTGAAACATTATCTGGTAGAGATACAGAAACAGGGCAATCAAAAGCGGTTGGCGGGAACCGCAAGCGCATTGCGTTTCACGATTTTTCTGAAAATGAGCTTTATTTAGGGGATGATGACCTAACGGTATTTTCACAAGTAGCGGATAGCTTTAATAATAGAAACATTATTATTATGGTGGACGGAAATGGGGATGGGTTTCTTTCGCCTGAGCCAGCCTCTACCTTTCCAGCTCCTCCAGAGCAAAAACTTAGAGAATCGATTACTGCTTGGGTTGAGTCAGATGACATCAATGATGTACCGGCATATGCCCTTTGGGAAAATTAATCTAGCCGTTCTTATTAAAATCAGTTATTAATGGTACGTCGTAATTACAGCAAGGCATTTACTTTAGTAGAATTATTGATTGTTTTGAGCTTAGTGATGGTTGCTTCATCCGTCATTGTCTTGAGTACTGGCAGTGGTGATGGGGTGTCGCTGAAGTCTTCACAGAGGATTATTTCTAGTGTTGCACAAGGTGCAAGGGGCCAAGCCATTTTAAAACAAGCTAAATCACGCCTTATTATTTATGCGGATAGAAGTCCAAAGTCTGAAGAAGAAAAATACCTTCGATTTGTTGGTATCATCACTCAAGATGAAAACAATCCTAAAAAATGGGTAGCAGCAACTAAGGGAACACGTCTGCCTAAAGGAATTTATTTTAATCCAAAGGCTTCAGAATTGATTAGTGGTAATAGCAAGCCTTTTAAACAAATGAAATTGCAGTATCCGAGAATCAATTCTCAAACAGAAGGTGTCGGTGAATCCTACTATTATTATGAATTTAATACCAATGGTACGATTGCTAAGAAATTCGAGAACGCTTGGTTAATAATATCTGCTGGGATCTTAAGGCCTGATGATAAGGGTATTATGTCTGTCGATTTTGAGGATCCAAAAAAAGAAGGGCTCAAGTCTGGCTTAATCTTTCGGAAAGTTGGAACGACAACTTTGGTTTCAGATGCTGTTCAAATAGATTTTATGATAAATAAAGCTCTTAAAAGCCGATCTAAAAATACTACAAAGTAACTGGTAATTATTATGACATTCGACTCTAGAGATAAAGGATTCAGTTTAATTGAGGTTGTTCTTGCAATTGGAATCTTTTTGGTGACCGTGCTCGTTCTTGTTGGTATGTTAGGACCAACGCTTGAATCAGTGGAAGAGGTTGATAAAACAGACGAAATTGTATCCGTTATTGATTCTGTTTCGGCATTTTTAAACGGAGGATCCGATTTTGGGCAGAATGTTGCTTCATTTGATATCATTTATGAAACGATTTTAACAGGTGGGTATTCTACAATTTATGTCTATCGCTCCTATTTATCAGCTAATTCATCAGATGTAAAATTGTCAGTGGGCTTTTCACCTAGCGAGCGCACTTCAACCCAAAGAATCAGTACTCGCAGTCGTGCCTTTGATTTTAAAAATGCTGCCGGTCGTATTTACCGTTGTGTGCTCACGGTTAAACCATTATTGCCAAAAGGAAATTATAAAGATAGAGGTCGAAGAGCATTTCCCCGCTATATACTGACTAATAAAATTAATGAATTTAATGAAGGGTATTTGCCAATAGAAGTGGCTATTTATGCAGAAAACCCTGGACCTTCTTTTAGTGATCGAATTTCAATTCGAGATTTGTCATTAAAAGAGCCTGATTACGTATTTAACACCGCCATATCTCGATGATTTTCAAGCAAAAAAAGAGAGGTTTCACCCTTATTGAAATTATGATCGCTACGGTGATTATGGTCTTAATGGTCGGACTTGTTATTCAAATTACGAGTGAAGTGCTTAAAGCATGGAGCCGTTCATCTGGAAAGCTTTCCGCTGCTGCTGAAGCGAGAGTCGCACTCGAGATATTATCTGCAGATCTTGAGGGAGCTGTTATGCAGAATGATGGACTAGAATGGCTTCGTTCAGAAAGTGAGCCGATTGCTGGACCGTCAAAGTCGTCCACGGTCGCATTAAGGCTTTTTACTGCGTTGAGAAATAAACCTCAAAATGCAGACGGTAGTACCCGTCAAGGAGACATAGCTGCAGTCGCCTACGATCTCGAATATGTGAATCCAGTCGATGGATCTAGTAGGGGAGAAAAGACTTTTGTTTTGTATCGATTAGAGGTGGATCCTTTGAAGACATTTAATACACTATTGAATCCAGAGTTTCGTCAAACATTGCCGGATAAACGTGCTAAGAAATGGGGGCAAAAAAATTCAATCAAAGGTGAGAACGGTGAAAATTATTTAGTGTCTAATATTGTTGATTTTCGTATCGATTTTTATGTTGAGGATGATGGGAATCAAGCGACACCGACCTTATACTACCGTCGTTCATTAAGGAATCCTAATAGATCCGTTATTTACGGGGGAGAAATGGCTACAGTTGGACCTCAAGCAACTGTAACGCATTATCAAAATGCACTCTCTTATGCAGAAATTAAGCTAACCGTGCTGTCTGATGAGGGTGTTAGTATAATGCAAAATATTGACAAAAGACCAGAGTCACCGAGCGATGTGATTCGTGAATATTCTCAGGTATTTGTTCGAAGAGTCCAATTCCCAACTAAGCCTTTATAGAACAATTAAATAAAGGCTTTTTAAATCTCAAAGCTCGAGAGGATATCTTTGAATGCTTGATTTTGAGGAGCTCCGCCCATAGCAAAATTATTTTTTCCTCCACCTTTTCCGTCGAGTAACTGACAGACGGCTTGAACGATGTTCCCGGCGTGGAAGCCTTGCTCAACGGCTTCACTAGAAACGGAAGCACAAATTTGAATTTTACCCTTTAATTCTGCAGCTAAAAGCACCAATCCAGCATTTAGCTCTGGAAGCAATTGATTTGCTAAGGTTTTTAAGCCTTCGCTAGTTTCTACATTAACAACACTTTTTATGTATTCTGAACCAGAAGCCGTTTTCTGTTTTGTCTTGATTAAACCAGCTACTTGATTGGTTAAGGCTGTTTGTTGATAAGCTTTAATTGTTTTTTCTAGCTCTTTATTTTGTTCTAATACATGTGAGATACGATCTAGTAAGTCTTCAGGTGTACATTTTAAGACACTGGATAATGCATGAACATTAGCAAAAGTCTCAGAGATGTGCATAAAGGCTGATTGACCGCAAATCGCTTCTATGCGCCTAACGCCTGAAGCAATACCAGATTCGGATTTAATTTTAAATAAACCAATTTCACCAACTGCCTTCACATGTGTTCCTCCACACAACTCTTTTGAATAGCCGCCAATATCTACAACTCGTACTTGTTCACCATATTTTTCCCCAAAGACAGCGACCACATCATTAGGTTTGTCTTGAAAGGTGATTTCATAGGAAGAAACGGGGGCATTTTCCAAAATCTTTTGATTAATCGATGCCTCTATACTAGCTAGTTGCTCTGATGTTATCGCTTCAAAATGCCTAAAATCAAAGCGCAAACGATTGTCTTCAACGAGTGATCCTGCCTGATGGATATGGTTTCCTAAATGTGTTCTTAGCGCCCAATTCAAAAGGTGAGTGGCGGAATGGTGCCTCTGGATCGCTTGTCTCCTTGTATGGTCTATTTTAAGGGAGACAGTTCCTGTTAAGGTAGATTGTGTTTCAACAATGTGTAAAAAGACTCCATTTTTAACCTGAGTGTCTAAGATCGTATGCGTTTCATTTGAACTTGTCGTAAGGGTTCCCGTATCACCGATTTGACCTCCCATTTCACCGTAAAATAAGGTTTTGTCTAAAATAACGGCGACCGATTTGTCATCAATTTTTTGAACATCTAAGATCGTTGCTTCCAAAGTGTCGGTCGATAAGTCATAGCCTTCAAAAACTGTTTGGTTCATTGAAGTGTCTTCTGTTGCAATGATGACTTCTTTCTTTTGTGACGATCGAGCACGTTCCTTTTGTTGTTCCATGCAGGCTTCAAAGGCGGATTGATCGATTGAAATTTTTCGTTCATTTGCGATCAATGCAGTGAGGTCAAAGGGGAATCCATAGGTGTCATAGAGCAAGAACGATTCTTTGCCCGTGATTGATCCTTTTGCGCTCATTTTATCAAATAATTGTAAGCCACGTTCAAGAGTCTTATTAAAAGACGCTTCTTCATTTGAAATAACTTTTTTGATGGTCTTGGCTTGTTCTTTGAGTTCAGGAAAAGCAGGACCCATTTTTTCGATGACTGTATCACAAAGCTCTTTGAAAAACCCTGGAGCTAGATCCAATTTTCTTCCAAATAAAATTGCGCGCCTCAAGATACGTCTTAGAACATAATTTCTCCCTTCATTTCCAGGGATGATGCCATCTGCGATAGAAAAACTTAAAGTTCTAATGTGGTCAGCTATTACCCGAAAGGCACAATCAATCTCTTCTTGATTGTTTTTAAAAATATGGCTTTCGGGCATCGTAAAGCCATAATGATGACTGGTTAAAGATTCTATTTTTTTAAAGATAACATTGAAGAGATCACTGTTATAGTTGCTAGGGGGATTAGAAAAGTCTGTGAAGTTCTTTGTTGTAGCAAGGATTCCAGCTATTCTCTCGAAGCCCATACCAGTATCAACATGGCAAGCTGGAAGTGGTTTGAAGTCTCCATCAACCGTCGCATTTAATTGGATGAAGACTAAATTCCAAATTTCAATGCACCATGGAGAATCTAAATTAACGAGGGCACCTTTTGAATCCCCCTTAGGAGTCAGGTCGATGTGAAGCTCTGAACAAGGGCCGCAGGGTCCAGTATCTCCCATCATCCAAAAATTATCTTTTTTATTACCAAACTGTATGTGGATTTTCGGATCGAGTCCCTCTGCCTCAAAGATACTCTGCCAATAATCAAATGCCTCTTGGTCGAATTCAGAGGGTTCGCCTTTTTCTGGTTTGTAAACTGTTGCATACAGGCGTTCTTTAGGAAAATTCCATTCCTTAGTCAACAGTTCCCAAGACCATTCAATTGCTTCCTTTTTGAAGTAGTCACCGATTGACCAGTTGCCAAGCATTTCAAAGAAAGTGTGATGGTAAGTGTCAAATCCAACATCTTCTAAATCATTATGTTTGCCTCCTGCTCGTATACATTTCTGAGAGTTGGCAATTCGCTTGTAAGGAGCTGGCAACTCATTCAAGAAGTAGGGGACAAATTGATTCATCCCTGCATTCGTAAAGAGTAAGTTTGGGGCGGTTGGCATTAATGAAGCAGAAGGAACCGAGGTGTGTCCCTTTTTTTCAAAGAACTGTATGAATGAGTCTCTTACTGCTTCAGAATTCATAAATGGGTCGATTGATAGAGTCTAAATGGAATGAAGGATGGCTTCGCTCATTTCTTTTGTAGAAAGTGCCTTGCCTCCAAATGCTATGTCGCCAGTTCGACTGCCCGATGTTACTGCTTTTTCAACTGCTTTCTCGATCGTTTCTGCTGCTTCATTTTCACCAAAGCTGTAACGAAGCATCATTGCTGCAGATAAAATTTGAGCACAAGGATTTGCGATTCCCTTTCCTGCGATATCGGGTGCAGTTCCGCCAGAGGGTTCGTATAAGCCAAATGGCAGTCCAATAGAATTTTTACTAGCTCCTAAACTAGCCGATGCGAGCATGCCGAGAGAGCCACAAATGACGCCCATCTCATCAGAAAGTATGTCTCCAAACATGTTTTCGGTGAAGAGCACATCAAATTGGTTTGGGTCTCTAGCGAGTTGCATCGCTGCATTGTCGACATACATATGAGAGAGCTCAATTTCAGGAGCATGCTTCTTGAAATAGTCGGTAACTGTTTTTCTCCATAGTACTGAAGTTTCTAGTACATTTGCTTTATCAACGGAGCAGACTTTTTTTTGCCTGTTTTTTGCGGTATCGATGGCAACTTTAGCAATGCGTTCAATCTCACTAGTTTTATAGATCATTGTGTCTAGGGCAACAGTTTCACCTGCTTCTTCATAGGTGGATTTGGGCTGTCCAAAATAAATACCGCCCGTTAGCTCACGGATGCATACAATATCGATTCCCTTAGGGATACGTTCGCTTTTGAGCGGAGAGGCTTCGGCAAGTTCCGAGTACAAGAGACCAGGTCTAATATTTGCATAAAGTGAAAAGGCTTTTCGTATGGGTAACAATGCTGCTCGTTCTGGTTGATCTTTTGGGGGCAGGGACTCCCATTTCGGACCACCAACTGAACCAAATAAAATAGCATCTGATTCTTCGCAGATGGCTTGTGTTGTTACTGGGAATGCAGTCCCATGGTTATCAATAGCAATACCGCCGATGTCGGCAGTTTGGTAGTCGAGTGTGAAGTTGAATCGCTCACCAATAATTTTCAGAATGTCCAATGTCACTGACATGACTTCAGGACCAATTCCGTCTCCAGGTAATACAGCAAATTTTAAGGATTTCATATAAATTTTAGTATAGTTTGAACGATTAACCTGAATAGCAAGCCATTAAAGTTTCAGCTATTTTTGATGGATTCAGTGCAATTTTCACGCCTGCATCTTCCATTGCTTCAAATTTCGCCTCTGCTGTTCCTGCTCCGCTTTCTGAAATGATGGCTCCGGCATGCCCCATGGTTCGACCCTTAGGTGCTGAAGCACCTGCAATAAATCCTGCTATTGGTTTTGTGACATGCTCTTTTATGTATTTGCAGGCTTCCTCTTCTGCATTTCCTCCGATTTCGCCAATCATGATAATGGCTTCGGTTTCAGGATCTTCATTAAATAATTGGATCGCATCTTTTTGTGAGGTTCCATTGATCGGATCACCACCAATACCAATACAAGTGCTCTGTCCGAGTCCGTTTTGGGTTAATTGCCAGACGGCTTCGTAGGTAAGAGTTCCCGATCTTGAAACCACGCCGACTTTTCCAGGCTTATGAATATATCCTGGCATGATTCCAATTTTACATTGTCCAGGAGTGATGATGCCTGGGCAATTCGGGCCAATTAGGCGAGTTTTTACGGACGTTTGATTGAGTTTGTGTCGAACTTCAGCCATATCGCGTACGGGTATCCCTTCAGTGATACAAATGACTAAAGGTATTTCTGCTTCGATCGATTCCAATATCGAATCAGCCGCGAATGGAGGCGGAACATAAATGACAGAAACATTAGCCCCATACTCTTGAACTGACTCTTTTACGGTATTACAAATAGGCACAGTGTTTTCCCAGAGCAGTCCACCTTTTCCGGGGGTGACTCCAGCGACGACTTGTGTTCCATATTCAACGCATTGTTGTGTATGAAAAGTGCCCGCTTTTCCTGTGATTCCTTGAACGACTAAGCGTGTATCCTTATCGACTAAAATGCTCATAATACTATAGTTATTTTGGTGTTAAGCGCTAACTTTTTGAGTGATAAATTCAGCTGCTTCGGCTAAGCTATCTGCTGGTGTCAGCTCTAGGCCACTTTCTTTCAAGATGGCTTTGCCTGCTTCTACATTCGTTCCTTCTAGACGGACGACTAGTGGCACTGAAAGAGCAACATTTTTAGCAGCGGCGACTATGCCTCGTGCTATAATGTCACATTTCATAATGCCACCAAATATATTGACTAAGATTCCCTTTACATTGGGGTCAGAGACAATGATTTTAAAGGCGGCAGTGACTTGCTCTTCATTAGCTCCGCCACCAACGTCTAAAAAGTTGGCAGGTTCACCGCCATAAGATTTTATAATATCCATTGTGGCCATAGCAAGTCCTGCTCCATTAACCATACAGGCAATATTACCTTCAAGAGCGATGTAATTTAAATTATATTCGGATGCCTCAACTTCTTTGGGGTCTTCTTCATTTGTGTCCCTGAGTTCAGCGATGTCTGGGTGTTTAAAGACGGCATTACTGTCAAAACTAACCTTGGCATCGAGTGCAAAAATAGACCCGTCTTTATCAGTAACCATCGGGTTAATTTCAACCATTTCAGCATTTTTTTCTAAGTACAAGCGATAGAGTCCATATAGTAATTTAGAAAACGCTTTAACCTGATCACCTTGAAATCCTAATTGAAAAGCAATTGAACGACAATGATGTGCCTTCAATCCAAGATCTTGTGATAATGAGACGCGTATGATCTTTTCAGGCGTTTTCTCTGCAACGGATTCAATATCCACACCGCCTTCAGTCGAAGCTATAATGACCGTTTGTGCGCTTTCACGGTCAAGAAGAATGGCTAGATAATATTCATGATCAATAGTACAGGCTTCTGTAAAGTAGAGCGTCTGAACTTTTCTTCCTTGAGGTCCTGTTTGTTTCGTAACCAGATGGTTGCCTAACATTTTTAAGGCTGTTTCCTTTGCCTTGTCTTTGGAATCACATAATTGGACGCCACCTTGAAAGCCATCGGTAAAGGTTCCTTTGCCTCGTCCACCAGCATGAATTTGTGCTTTAACGACGATAAAATCACTAGCATCTAGCGATTCAATGGCAGAATCGATGCCATCTTCGTCGTGAGCAGAGAACCCTTTGGGTACTGGTACATTATAATCTTTGAGTAGTTCTTTAGCCTGATATTCGTGTATGTTCATATTGATCAACGTTTGGATTTATAATCCATCTATTTGAGATGTCAAAGAGGTCGCAAAAGTGCAACTTAATATGCGCCTTTTTTGTATTTTTTTAAGGAATAATAAAAAAGCCCTTATCGAATGATAAGGGCTTTTGAAATATTTAATCAGTATTCAAGACTTGGGGGCTTATTTTCTTTTAGCCTCTTCTCGTTCTTTTGCTTCTTTAATCACTTCTTCAGCAACTGCTTTAGGAGTAGCTGCATAGTGAGAGAATTCCATTGAGAATTGTCCTCTTCCTGAAGTCATTGTTCTCAGGTGTCCAATATAGCCGAACATTTCACTCAATGGTGCGTCTGCTTTAATTCTGATTCCTGTTGAAGCAGGCTCTTGAGTTTTAATAATTCCTCTTCGTCTATTTAAGTCTCCGATAACATCACCCATATTTTCTTCGGAACAGAAGACATCAATTTTCATAACAGGTTCAAGGATGTCTGGTTTTCCTTTTGGAATAGACTGTCTGTAAGCTGCTTTTGAAGCAATTTCGAAGGCAACTGCTGATGAGTCAACTGCGTGGAAGGCGCCGTCGGAAAGGGTGACTTTCAGGTCAACGGTTGGATATCCCGCTAGGACACCTTTGTCTAATGATGATTTAAATCCTTTCTCAACAGCTGGCCAGTACTCTCTTGGGACGTTACCACCAACCACTTTAGATTCAAATTCAAAGCCAGAACCAGGTTCAAGTGGTTCGATTGTATAATCAATTTTAGCAAACTGACCAGATCCACCAGATTGTTTCTTGTGCGTGTATGAATCGGTAACTGGTATTGTGAGGGTTTCTCTGTAGGCAACTTGTGGTTTTCCGATTTCAGCTTCTACTCCATAAGTTCTTTTCAGAATATCGACTTTAATATCTAAGTGTAATTCACCCATGCCTTTAAGAATGGTCTCTCCAGAATCTTCATCCGTTTCGACTTGGAATGATGGGTCTTCCGAAACCATTTTTCCGATGGCAACTCCCAATTTCTCAGCTTGTCCTTTATCCTTGGGTTTAATGGCTAAGGAAATAACAGGATCTGGGAAAACCATTGGTTCTAAAGTTGCAGGATTAGCTGGGTCACACAATGTATGTCCTGTTTGTACCGATTTCATACCTAGAAGGGCAACAATATCACCCGCTTGTGCCGATTCTATTTCACTTCGATCGTCAGCGTGCATTTCAATGATACGACCGATTCGCTCACTTTTGCCGGTAAAGGTATTCAGTACCGTCATTCCTTTTTGAATCTTACCTGAATATATTCTTGTAAATGTGAGTGCTCCATATTTGTCATCCATAATTTTGAATGCAAGGGCTCTGAGTGGTTTATTGGGATCCACGATCGCAAATTCACCCGTTTCATTTCCTTCAGGATCAACTTCAGGTTGGGGGTTAATTTCTGTTGGATCGGGCAAATAGTCGACGACGGCATCGAGAACTAATTGTACGCCTTTATTTTTAAAAGAAGAGCCACAGTAGGTTGGGAAGAAATTAAGATCTTTTGTTCCTTTTCGTATGCATTTTTTAATGACATCAATACTTGGCTCATCCCCATTTAGATAAGACTCCATTGCGTCATCGTCTTGTTCTACGGCAGTTTCAATTAATTTTTCGCGCCATTTTTCAACAGCATCAACCATGTCTTCTGGGACATCCTTGATTTCATAATTCATTGGGTCGCCTGAATCATCCCAAATCCATGCTTTTCGCGTCAGTAAATCAACAACGCCTGACAGATCACTTTCTTGTCCAATCGGAAGGACCATCACTAGTGGCGTAGCGGCTAAAACATTTTCTACCTGTTCAACCACTTTGTAAAAATCAGCACCAATACGGTCGAGCTTATTCACATAGATAAGGCGAGCAACCTTAGATTCATTTGCGTATCTCCAATTTGTTTCAGATTGAGGTTCCACTCCGCCAGATCCACAGAACACACCTACGCCACCATCTAAGACTTTTAGCGATCGATAGACCTCAACAGTAAAGTCAACGTGTCCTGGGGTATCGATTATGTTGAATCGGTGTGGTTCAAATTGATTGTCGCTACCAGACCAAAAGCAAGTTGTAGCTGCTGATTGAATGGTGATGCCACGTTCTTGCTCTTGTTCCATAAAGTCGGTTGTCGCAGCTCCATCGTGCACCTCACCTAACTTGTGAATCTTTCCTGTTAACTTTAGGATACGTTCAGTTGTTGTTGTTTTACCTGCATCCACGTGTGCGAAAATGCCGATATTTCTATATTTATTTAGATCTGTCATTGTGTTTTAAAAGAAATGTAAAAAGCGCTTAAAAGTTCGGTTTTGTGCTAATTTAATAAAAATTCAACTCAAATAATTAAAAAATAAAAATTGCGAGAATAGAAATACCGATTCATTCTGCAAGTCTCGAGTCCGTTTTTTTATTCGATCCTTTTATATCTTTTTTATTATAGCAATGGCTAGCAACATGAGTTCTCAAAATGAAGCACAATCTGAAAAGCCTTTGATTGCTGTCGCTGGGGCAAGCGGCTTTGTTGGAACGCACCTGCGTCGTAAGTTATCTAAAGATTTCAAATTTAAAGCCTTAACGAGAAGCAAATTTATCGCCAAGGGGTCGCCAGATAAGCATTCAACGGTATGGCATCAGTGTGATTTGTATTCATTGCCTAAGTTAACGGAGTCGTTAAAAGGCTGTAAATATGGCATTTACCTTGTGCATTCAATGGCTCCTTCTAGTCGTTTGATGCAAGGAAATTTTGAAGATTTAGATTTATTGCTAGCAGACAATTTTATACGGGCGGCGGAGGATGCAGGGCTTGAGCATGTGGTTTATTTGAGTGGTTTGATGCCCGATCAGCCAGTTGAGACCTTTTCTCCACATTTAAAGAGTCGCTATGAAGTGGAGTCGGTTTTAAAGAGTCGATCGGTTAAAGTGACTATTTTGAGAGCGGGCATTATTTTTGGTCCTGGTGGTTCTTCTTTTTCTATTTTAGTGAACTTAGTTCGCAGGCTTCCACTTATGATTTTCCCAGCGTGGACGCAGTCATTAACTCAGTCGGTTGATATCAATGATATTTGTCGCGCTTTTGATGCCTGCCTGAAAGAAGAGCAATTTGGTGGTCATACTTTTGATTTAGGAGGTCATAAGCCCATGCGCTATGCCGCAATGGTTGAGATGGTTTCAAAACAGCTGAATAGGAAATTCTCCTCTTTCTTTATTCCGTTTAACTTTTTTTATTTTTCAAAACATTGGTTGTCCGTATTGGGCGGGGTTCCACTTTCTTTGGTTGGTCCGCTCCAACAAAGTTTAACGCATGATTTATCGCCCAAGAAAAACCCTCTATCTGAATATCTTAAGGAAGGATTAACGAGTTTTGAAGATTCCTTTGCACTTTCTGTGAATACAGACGGAAGTCCAAAGCCGAATCCAAGAAGTAGCACTCAGAAATTAGACACTAAAGATTTACAACAAGAATGTAGGGTACGATCAGTCCAAAGAATGCCTCTGCCTGTTGGCTGGAATTCTCAGCAGGTTGCCAGGGAGTACAGTGAGTGGCTGAATCGTAAATTTGTCGGAATCATTCGAGCTAAGATAAGGGATGATGGGAAAATTCGATTCTATCTATTGGGTAAGATACTTTTGTTGGAGTTGACCCAAACGCCTTACACATTTTCTAATCTGAGGCGTTGTGCTTTCTACATATCAGGAGGTCTTTTAGTCAAAGGGGTTGAGCCAAAGGGTCGATTTGAGTTCCGATTGTTTCCTGAAAATAATTGTTTAATAGCTGCTATTCATGGTTATGCACCTATCTTGCCGTGGTGGATTTATTCATACACGCAAGCAATTTTGCACCTTAGAGTGATGCGTTCTTTTGCAAGGCATTTGCAACGCCACAATCTAAATGCACAAAAATGATGTGATTTGTTTGATTTTTTCCATTGCCGAATGACTCCGAATCTTTCTTTTTTATAAGTATGGCTAACAATCCTGTTAAAATTTATGATACAACTTTAAGAGATGGTTCTCAAGGAGAGGGTATTTCATTTACGGTTGCTGCGAAATTGAGGATCGCCGAAAAGCTGGATCAATTTGGTGTTGATTATATCGAGGGTGGTTGGCCTGGGTCGAATCCTCGTGACGTTTCTTTTTTTGAAGAGGCGAAACAACTCAATTTGAAACAGGCTAAATTGGTAGCATTTGGTTCAACTCGTAGAGCAAATTTGTCGGTAGAGGACGATCCTCAAATCAAGCTATTAATCGAAGCAGAAACACCAGTGGTTACTATTTTTGGTAAATCATGGTTGTTGCACGTGACGGAGATTATCAAAACAACTGCAGAAGAGAACATTCAGATGATTGAAGATTCTGTCCGATATTTAACCGAGCAAGGAAAGGAAGTGATCTACGATGCCGAACATTTTTTCGATGGCTATAAAGATAATGCAGACTATGCATTAAATACTTTAAAAGCAGCTCAAAGAGGGGGTGCTTCAAATTTAACGCTTTGTGATACGAACGGAGGATGTTTAGTGCATGAGGTGCTCAAAATTGCTTCTCAAGTGAAAGAAACAATAATCAATACGCCAATAGGGGTTCATTGTCATAATGACTCAGATTTGGGGGTTGCTGTTTCCTTAGCTGGGATTGAGGCAGGTGCAGAGTTGGTTCAAGGAACGATCAACGGTATTGGAGAGCGAAATGGTAACGCTAACCTAACTTCAATCATCCCAAATCTCACTTTGAAAATGAACCGAGAGCTTCATTGCTCAAATAATTTATCAAAACTTCGTTCGCTCTCTTTGTTTGTTGATGAAATGTCGAACCAATCTTCAAATACAAAAGCACCTTTTGTTGGATTAAGTGCCTTTGCCCATAAGGGTGGTGTGCATGCAGATGCGGCTGCAAAGGTTAAGCATAGTTATGAGCACATTGAGCCAGAATCCGTTGGTAATAAAACGCGAGTGTTGGTTTCCGACATGTCTGGGCGTAGTAGTATCATGATGAAGGCAAAGGAAATTGGGCTTGATTTAGATGCTCGGTCCCCTGAGTTAAAAGCGTTTCTAGGGGAATTGAAAGAGCTTGAATTTAAAGGCTATGAATACGAAGCAGCCGATGCTTCATTGAAGTTATTACTTAATCGTTATGTTAAGGGTAAGGAGCGAGAAATTGAATTGCTTGGCTATCGTGTTATGGTCAGTGATCAAGTTTCACTTGGTCGGATTGTCTCTGAAGCATCTGTAAAAATTAAAGTTGGTGATAAGGAACATCACACTGTAGCTGAAGCAAGGGGGCCAGTTGACGCTTTAAACGAAGCTTTAACAAAGGCCTTAGCTCCTGTTTTTCCTGAAGTATTAGACATTCGTCTTTTAGACTTTAAAGTTCGAATACTTGAAAATAAGCACGGTACGGATGCGATCATTCGAGTGCATATAGAATCCACGGATGGGGAGGCTATGTGGGGAACGGTTGGTGCAAGTGACAACATCATTGCAGCTGCTTGGGAAGCTTTGGTTGATTCAGTCGAATATAAAATTGAGATGAATCAACTAAAATAGGCTTGGATCATCCCTCTAAATCCGACTTAAGGTTTTTTGCTATTTCTTCCTTGATGATGGTTTTATGTTCATCATTGAGAACGGAGTCTGGGTGTGTGTACTCTAAGATTTCTTCCTCATGCTTTCTGTAATGACAGCAGATGTCTTGGTTTTCCATGACCTGACGATTAAATTTTCCGCAGAAAACACAAAGCTTTACATGTAATTGCAAAAACATCCTTTTAACTAATGGAAGCTTTTTATAATCCTTTTGTTGGAGTGATTTAGAAACCTGTTTGCAAGTAAACATATTTTATTCAAATAGTTTATACTGAATCCCTGTTGAGCCACTTTTCTTTCAGTATACCTTTTAGTTGTTCTCTAGCTCTGTGAATCAGAACCCATAGATAGTTCGGTGTTATGTCCATAACCTTACAAACTTCTTCAGTTGTTTTATCTTCGAGCATCTTCAATACAAAGGCTTGCTTAATTGGATTTTTTAAGTGGTCGACACATTCTATAAAGACAGCCCAAAATTCTTTATTATCAAATTGTTTTCTTGGGTTGAATTCCCAAGGGTCTGGGTTCGTAGTAGCAATCCCGCTATATTTAAACCACATACTTTCCATTAATGCTTCATCTTCTTGACTAATATCAACGGTTTGCGACTTGATCGATTTTCTAATTTGATCGACAATTTTATTTCGCATGATACCTCGAAGCCAAAATTTTATATCTAGGCGACCGTCAAATTTATCTAATGCCTTAATACCCGCCAAGAAGGTGTCTTGTACGCAATCCGCTGCAACTTCTGGGTTTTTAAGTCTTGAGAGTGCGTATCTATAAAGATAGTCACCATATAAATCAACCCACTCAGAAGGTTGTTTGATGTTGGAGTTTTCCTTCTCGACATTTGGCATTTAATACAGAATTAATAGTACTTATAAGAGATAGGTCAATACTTGCTTTAAAGGCAGGTACGGTGAATACGTTTACATTGTGGTATATTTGGCAAAAAAAAACTCCGGCATGGATCGTAAAGCTTCATGGATTATTTGGATTTTTAAGGACGGCAAGCAAGGGCATGAGGCTCAGGTTGACGGACTTGTGAACGCATTGAGTAAATTAGTCGGCTTGGAAGTGCATACCTTTTCTGTTGAACGGCCTTTTACTGAAAATATAATTAATAGTTTTTCTAAATTCAAATGGAAGGAGTATCCAAGTCCTGATTTAATAATTGGGGCTGGTCATTCGACACACTTATGGATGCTTTTTGCTCGTTTTAAGTATGGTGGTAAAGTCGTTGTTTTGATGAAGCCAAGTTTACCGCTTTTCTTATTTGATCTTGCTTTAATTCCAAAGCACGATGTACCAAGCGATTTAAAGAAGGTCGTAGCGACTAGTGGAGTTCTCAATAAAATTCAACAATCTGTATCTAGTTTGTCAGACCGAGGTTTAATTCTTATGGGTGGAGTATCCAAGCATTATCATTGGGATACGAAGTCAGTCTACGAGCAAGTGAATCAGTTAGTTGTTAGCAATCCGGAAATTAAATGGGAGCTAACCACTTCAAGGCGAACTCCTGAAGAAACGCTGAATGCGTTGAATGACTTAAGATTGAATAATCTTATCGTAACACCCTTTGAAGAAACGGACTCAAATTGGGTCGCACAAAGGCTGAGTATTGCAGGCCGTGTGTGGGTTACAGAGGATAGTGTTTCTATGGTTTACGAAGCTTTGAGTGCGGGTGCAGAAGTTGGCTTAATTCCTCTGAAGGCTGTTAATCAACAAAATCGTATTGTAAAAGGAATTCAGTCATTAAAAAGTGAGGGGCTTACGATTTCTAGTATGCAGTTGAGTTCAACGGCTCACAAATTAAAGGAACCATTTAATGAGGCAAAACGTTGTGCTCAAATTATTGTCGATCGTTTTTTGAGCTAATTACATAAGAATAAAATGAGCCAAGCTAAGGACAGTTCTAAAAATTATAAAGGTGTGGATAAACTGCTGACGGTTTCTTTATTTTTTTGTCTGTACTATACTTTAAGGCTATTTCCTGTGAAATGGGGATTTCAGTTTGGAGCATTTTTAGGCGGAGTTGCTTTTCATTGCTTGAAGTTGAGGCGAGCAATTGTCCTTCAAAATTTACTTAGAGTCAAAGCCTGGACAGTTGCTAATCAAAAAGGGCACAGGCTTTTTGATAAAGATCCAATCGTTCTTACGAAGCAAGTCTTCGAGAGAAATTTTGCCAATATTGTCTCTGCTATATCTTTGTCTGGAAGACCACCAGAAGTTATTGAGAAGTTTATCGAGTTCGATTCTCTCGAGGTAGTTTATGCGGTTTTAAAAAGAGGGAAAGGTGCCATCATCCAATTTCCGCATATGGGTCCCTGGGAATTAATGTCTGTTTTTTATTATATATTTAATAAATCGGGTGAGTCCCATACATGTGGTGCACTTTACAGACCTTTGAATAATTATTATTTAAATCGTTGGGCGTTTCAAAATCGATCTAAATATGGATTGCATCTATTGAGCAAGGATGACGGTTTTTTAAAAATCGTCCGATTCTTAAAAACCCCATCCGTTTTATTAGTCTCCCATGATCAAAGAATGCGAGAGGGGCAGCGTGTTTCACTTTTCGGTGAAGAAGCTTCGACCTCAAACATATTTTATAGCCTTCATAAAATGACGGATGCTCCAATCTTAACATTTTCCTTTTCAAAAGTACAAAGGGCTAAAGAGTTAAAATGGAAGTTTCGGTTTTATGAATTGTCAACAGATGGATTAGAAGCTGAGGATGAAATAGGACTTTTAAAGCGTTCGAATGAGCTATTGGAGCAGGTTATCTTAGAGAGCCCTCTCGATTACTTTTTCTTTCAAAATCGTCACTAATATGCATTCTCCTGAATAGTAGGTACAATAATTAGTATGATTACATTAAAGAAATTTCTTCCTTATTTTAGGTATTTGAAGCCTGTTCGTGGTCATTTTATCTTAGGGATTCTATTTGGCTTCCTTTTTTCGATCTCCAGTGGCTTTGGTATTCCGGTAATGATTGAAACTGTTTTCCCTATATTATTTGGCGAATCAGAGCAGGCCCCTGAATGGTTGCAATCTATCGTTGAACAATTTTTTTCAAATAATGTTCAAGGAGGTTTTCTAATCATTTGTTCTCTACTCATCCCATTGATGGTGATAGTTCGAGCCGTCGCTAGTTGGGGAAATGGTTTTTTTATGAACTATACGGGCTTTTATCTTATAAAGAGCTTACAAAAAGCACTTTTTGATAAAATTCAGACACTGCCTTATTCCTTTTTTAAAGAAAATAAGACAGGAGAAATTTCAGCTTCTATTCTCGCCTATCCAGAGCAAATTAAGCGAATCGTTGTTGATATGAGTAATGATATTTTAAAACAACCATTAACCTTGGTTGCGGCTATTAGTTTTCTAGTTTATAAGTCAGCTACGAGTAATAGTTTTTTTATTGCGGTGATTGGATTCTTAAGCGTGCCTATATTGGTTTTTCCGATTCGTATGATCGGCTCGTATTTATCTAAGCGTTCTAAGAAGATTGTTCAAAATCAGGAAGCCTTAGCTTCTTGGACTATTGAGACGATACAATCGCCAATTGAAATTCGTTCCTTCAATTTAGAGGAACGCCAAAAAGGTCGTTTTCACTCATTTATCGATCAAATATTCACTTTAACCGTAAAAAGTATCCGAACGAGCCTATTGATTTCTCCGAGTATTGAATTTGTATCGAGTTTAGGTTTTGCTTTTGCCTTGTATTTAGGTGTTCAAAAAGGAATGTCCCAAGGTGAGTTTTTAGCCTTATTTATAGCTCTTTATATGGCTTACAGCCCAATTAAGCGATTAGGGCAGATGCATGGCTTAATTAAGCAAATTGAAGCACCGCTCAACCGAGTCGAGCGTATCATGAATCTTGAGGAATCGGTGAAAAGCCCAACTAATCCCGTCAAAATAAATAAACCCATTCAAGGTCATATTGATTTTGAGGAGGTGTCTTTTTTCTATGAAGAGGGAAAGCCTATTTTAGAGTCTGTGAGTAAAAGCCTTAAGCCAGGTGAACCTTTTATATTGTCGGGGGAGAGTGGTTCAGGCAAGTCGACATTTGTTAATTTAATCATGCGATTGTATGATCCAACTGCAGGAATCATTAAACTTGATGGGATTGATTTGAAAAACTATGACCTGCATGATTTGAGGCAACAGATTGCCTATGTCCCTCAAATGCCACTATTATTCAATTGTTCGGTCATGGAAAATATTCGAATCGGTAAACCAAATGCTTCCGATGAAGCTGTTTATCAAGCCGCTAAGGATGCCAATGCGTATGATTTCATCACGGCACTATCCAATGGATTTGACACCGTGCTCTCAGAAAAAGGCAGTTCACTTTCAGGAGGTCAAAGACAGCGTATCGCAATCGCACGTGCAATTTTAAAAGATGCTCCAATTATGATTTTTGACGAAGCGACATCTGCCTTAGACAAAGATAATAAACATATTATTAATATTGCCATAGGTGATATATCTTCTAATAAAACAATAATTTCTATAACACATATGTAGTAATATAATAATACTTATTCTTATCTATAATGAATTCTTTTTTTATTATATTTCCAGTCTTTCTCTTACATATTTTACCGTTCTCATTTTTCATTGGTCGAGCTACTACAGATATTATATTCAGCTCTCTAGTGCTGATTTTTTTATTAGGATTAGTTCTGAAGTATTTTAAATTCGATGACTTTCCCAAATGGTTTCTCTGCGCTTTGCTATTTACCTTTTCTGTAATAGTTTCAGCCATTATAAATAGTACTGTAACGGATCATTTTCTCCAGGCTTTTGTTTGGATTCGCTTTCCACTTTTTTTTCTTTTTGTAGTGTATCTTTTTAATGCTTTCCCTGAAAAATTTAGACATTTTTTATTCATTAACCTATTAGCACTACTTGTTTATTTAAGTTTTAATTTGTATGAGTCTTTTTTTGATTTAAAAACAAGGTTTGAGATTCCTTTTGATAATCCGATTTCTGGGGTTTATTTCGCAAGGGTTTCTTTGCCATTAATATTAATGGCTTTTATTTTGTTGAATAATCAAAAGAGGATCATCTCTCGCCGCCCTTTATTGATTTTATTTATTTGTAGCCTTTTTGTATTTGCAATGTTTATGACGGGTCATCGAAATGGATTAATAGGATTAGCGTTAGGTGTGTCGTTAGTTACAGCTCTATCATCCCTACATTTAAAGGGATTGTTTTTAGTAGTGCTTTCAGTTTCATTGGGCATAACATTGGGATTCATTGTCAAAAATAGTTACTCGGATCATTACACAAAAAAGGTACTTGCTCATAAAACTCTATATATGAATGTTTATGAACGTGGCATTAAATATTTTGTGGATAAACCAATTTTTGGTCATGGTCCTAAACAAGTCGAAAAAGGTGAATTATATTTACAAGCTGTTAGAGGGCCAAATCATCCCCATAACCATTATATACAAGCATTTGCTGAATTAGGGATTCTTGGTGGTTTTGCCTATATTGCTTTGGTTCTTGGTCTCTTATTTAAGTTTTTTGCCTTAAGGCAAAGTGATAATAAATTTTGGGTGGCTAGTTTTGTTACTTTAATTGTATTTTTTTCGCCTATATTTCAAACGCACGATTTATGGAGTGCTCAATTTAACGGATTTACTTGGTATGCAATTGGGTTTTGTTATTTTATCTCTCGAAATAATAAATTGTTAGACGAAAATACTTTTCAATTAGAATCAAAGTTTTAGATAAATGAGTGATTTTATTTATGTTCTGCTTTAAGTGGATCTAAAACTAGTTTCTTTAATCTTGTGAGAGGTTTTTAAGGCTTTATAAATAGTTCCCCAGAGGATCGTAATGATGTGCGTGATCGATTTGTTAGTCATTATATTAGTGTAAAAGAGATTCGTAAACTTTAAGTATTTTTGCATTCATTACTTTCAATGTAAACCGCTTGTTTTCTTTTGGCTTAAGTGATTTTTCAGATTCGATGTAGTGGGCAAGTTTAGTTTTCATGGAGGAAAGTTTGTCCGGTTTTATCATACCTTCTGGAAGTAATTCAGTTAGTTGTTCTCGGACACCCCCATGGGCATAGGCAAAGACTGGCTTTCCGATACTAAGTGCTTCTAAGGTTACCCTTCCAAAGGCTTCTGGATCTTTTGAGCAGGATATAATAAGATCAGAGCAATACATGATTTGATGGATGTCCTTTCGGTGCCCTAAAAAAGTAATATTTTTATTTAGCTTCAGGTGATATAGTTTCTTTTTAAGTATTCGGTAATAGCTTTTTTTATTAGGATGCACATCCCCAACGACCAATCCGTGTATGGGCAGTTTTCGATGTTTCAAAAAACGAATGATTTCCATAAAATCCTCTTGCCCTTTCCATGCGCTGATGCGACCGGGAAGGGTAAGGATGAATTGATTCTTTAAGTGTTTGTTTTGTCTATTCCATTTAGCTAGCCACTCATCACTTGGTTTGTAATTGCTGTGATAGTGATTCGTATCAACACCACGATAAATCACTTTTATTTTTTTATTTTTCGCTGAGGGATAATTTTTCAAGACGTACTTTTTGACTGATTTGGATACGCAAATGATGGTTTCACCTTTTGTCATTATAGCGGAGTAGGGATTGACTGAGTAAAATCCGTGTACGGTCGTAACTAATTTAGGGCGTTTTGACTTGGAGATTAGATTCCAAGCAAGGTATACAATCCAAGCGGGCATTCTAGAGCGTAGGTGTACAATATCAAAGTTTTCAGTTTCAAGAAGTCGTTTAACTCTAAAAATGTGCCGTAGTGAGAAGAGACTCTTTTTATGAACTGAGAGTTGAATATGTTTGCTACCAGAAGCAGTCAGTTCAGGAACGAGTCTTCCTCCATTAGAAAGGACAAATGATTGATGTCCTTTTTGAATTAAATAATCAGCAAATTCAAGAGTGCCTCTCTCAACACCCCCAGAATTTAATTCAGGTAATACTTGCAATACTTTCACTTTGAAGAACGAGCTTTTCGTTTTTGAACTGTTATCTTTCTGCTTAAAGCAAGCATTGGAAGGGCTGAAACAATCCCTATACTGGCTCCAGCAATCACATCAGAGGGGTAATGTTGTCTTAGGTGTATGCGAGTGTATCCGATGTAGGTTGCATAGGCAATGAGCGGTGAACAGAGAATTGGGTTTAAACTGAGAAGAGTGGTTGTGGTTGAAAACGAGGAAGAGGTGTGTCCTGAAGGGAAGCTGTGGTATTTATGTTTTAAATTAAAGGGTTTGAAGGTGTCGCTCAGTTCCATCCGTTCCGCAACAATGGGACGTAATCTCCCAAATGCTACTTTTGAAACACGTATGCTTAAGGTTGAGAAAATAAGGGTTACGAGTACAGCCATACCGATTAGCCTTAGATAATTAGATTTCTTGAAAGTCGAAACTACAAGAAGCAAGGCAATGGCCAGCAGGTGATACAGGTATTCAGTTGTCCAAGAAGCCGCTTCTGATAGAGCAAGGGGTGGTGTTGGAAGGATTAATTGTTCACTGAGATTAAAATTAGGCGTTTCATGGGGGATTAGAAAGAGAAATAAGCAGAGGAAGAGGAGTCCCAGTGAAAGTAAAATAAATCGAGCCTGACTTTTGTACCATAGGCAATAATAGAGAAAGAGTTTTTTAAACTGAACCCAATAATTGGAAGAATCGACTAAACCTGCTTCTAGTTGGTCTAATTTAGAGCGGTGGGTATTATCTGACATCTTTAGCTTTTCAAATGGTATTGTATTATAACGTTGTTTAATGGGTTTATTTTATTCAAACCTTTTACACAATAAACTTTTCTATTTTTTTAAATCAATTAAGAGTTTATTTTCTATTTTAAAAATTCAATACTCTAATCATAGCATGATCGATATTAAACTATTACGAGAGCAACCAGAACAAGTAAAAGAAGCAATCTCTAGGAAAAAGTTCAGTGTAGACATTGATCAGGTCATTAAACTCGATGCTGTTCGTCGTGCAAAAATTACTGAAGCAGAATCTGCGAAAGCAGCACAGAAGGCGGCGAATCAAGAAATGGCACAATTAGTCAAAGGGTCCCCTGAATTCCTTGAAAAAGTTGCCACCATGAAGTCGCTCTCATCAAGTACTAAGGAATTAGAAACATTGGCAAAAGAAGCAGACGAAGCCTTTCAGGCGGCATTTTTAGAAATCCCAAACATGCCTGACGTTAGCGTTCCAAGTGGTCATACAGAAGCCGACAATGAAGTGGTAAAAACTTGGGGTGCGATTGATGGCCCATTTCCAAATGCACGACCGCATTATGACATCCCATGGTTTGAATCTAGAATTGACTTCGCTCGAGGTGTCAAAGCGACGGGTGCAGGATTTCCTTTCTATGTCGGAGAAATGTCTCGTATGGTTCGGGCATTGATCAATTATTTCTTAGAGGTAGCTCATCAAAATGGCTACGAGGAGGTGAGTCCTCCAATCGTCGTAAATGCTGAAAGTGCTACAGCTACGGGTCAACTGCCTGATAAGGAAGGTCAAATGTATTGGGATGCTAATGAGGGCTTTTATTTAATTCCCACAGCTGAAGTGCCTGTGACTAATTTTTATAGAGAGGAAATTTTAGAGGCAAAAAACCTTCCTATTTATCGCTGTGCCTATACGCCTTGTTTTAGAAGAGAAGCCGGAAGCTGGGGGGCTGACGTTCGTGGGCTCAATCGCTTGCATCAATTTGATAAAGTTGAGTTGGTTAAATGGACAACAGCCGAGACGAGTATGGATGAATTAGAGCAGCTGCGTTCAAATGTGGAACAAATACTAGAAGCCTTGGAGCTACCCTTTAGGGTTTTGAAAATGTGTAGTGGGGACATTGGTTTTCCGCACGCAAAACAGTATGATTTAGAAGTCTTTGCGGCTGGGCAAAAACGTTGGTTAGAGGTGTCTAGCTGTTCGAATTTTACTGACTTCCAAGCTAGAAGAGCAGGGATTCGTTATCGTGATCTCGAAGGCAAGCTCAAGACAGCACACACCTTGAATGGTTCAGGCTTGGCGATACCTCGGGTTTTGGCTGCTATTTTAGAAAATAATTTAGAAGAGGATGGACGAGTTCGAATCCCTGAAGTATTGAATAAGTGGATGCCTGAAACGCATCTAGGAGAAACGCAATAAAAAGTATGATTGATTTATTTTTTGAAGAATTAAAAAATTGGAATCCACTTGTCTGGGGAGGCTTTGTCGCTGCTATAGTATTGCTTTTTCATTTCTTAAAGGGGCTCAGTAAGCTCGTCATTATCTTACTCATCCTCTTGTTGATCGGCTACTCAGTCTTTTATTTTAACCCTGATCTTTTTGATAACGCATTGAAATTTGTTTATCAAAAATGGAACGAGGTTTTTTAAATGTTATGGCAAAAAAAGTTCAAAATGCAATCAGCCCAAGCAGGGAAGAGAATTATCCAGAATGGTATCAGCAGGTTATTAAAGCTGCCGATTTAGCAGAAACCTCTCCAGTGCGTGGGTGTATGGTGATTAAGCCGTGGGGTTACGCCATTTGGGAGAACATCCAAAAAGAATTAGACCGAAAATTTAAAGCTACCGGTCATAAGAATGCTTATTTTCCTCTGTTTATTCCAATGCGCTATTTGCAAAAAGAGGCAGATCATGTGGATGGATTTGCAAAAGAATGTGCCGTTGTTACGCATTCGCGTTTGGAGGCAGATGCGAATGGGCAGCTACAACCTGCAGGGGAATTAGACGAACCGTTAATCGTTCGCCCGACCTCAGAGACTATAATTGGAGAGTTGTTTTCAAAATGGGTACAGTCGTATCGTGATTTGCCCTTGTTGATCAATCAATGGGCGAATGTCGTGCGTTGGGAAATGCGAACCCGCCTCTTTTTGAGAACGGCTGAATTTCTTTGGCAAGAAGGTCACACCGTTCACGCGACAGAAGACGATGCGATGGAGGAGACAATTAAGATGCTCGATATTTATGCCAAATTTTCTGAAAAATATTTAGCCATGCCGGTGATTAAGGGAGAAAAAACGGAAGCAGAGCGCTTTCCAGGTGCAGATGCTACTTACTCTATTGAAGCCATGATGCAGGACAAAAAAGCATTACAGGCAGGAACGTCACACTTCCTCGGACAGAATTTTTCTAAATCCTGTTCGATAAAGTTTTTGAACAAGGATTCTCAAGAAGAGCTCGCATGGACGACCTCTTGGGGGGTTTCTACTCGGCTAGTGGGTGGATTGATTATGACGCATTCCGACGATGACGGCTTAGTGCTACCGCCAGCGATTGCACCGGCTCATGTGGTGATTTTGCCAATCACACCCAAGGAAGAGACTCGAGCAGCGGTTTTGGATTATTGTCATGAACTCAAACAAACTCTAGAAGCTCAGGAATTCATGGGAGAATCCGTTCGTGTTGAGCTAGATGATCGAGATATTCGAGGTGGAGAAAAAACCTGGAGCTGGGTCAAAAAAGGCATCCCCGTTCGAGTGGAAGTCGGTCCTCGAGATATGGAGAAAGACTCCGTTTTTATGGCACGAAGGGATCAAGGGGTCAAAGACAAGGAGAGCAAAGCCAAGTCTGACTTTATCACGGAAATCAGTGCCTTACTCGAATCCATACAGACAAACCTTTATAATAGAGCTAAAGCCTTTCAGGAATCGAATACCCAAGTACTTGGGAGCAAGGACGCATTTGAAGCCTACTTTGCCTCGGAAGAGGCAGGCTTTGCCTCGGTTGGTTTTTGCTTAGATCCTGACTTAGAAGATTCGCTCGCAAAACAATTTAAAGTTTCCGTTCGCTGTATCCCGAATGATACGGTGGACGAGCAGCACACTTGCATATTCACTGGACAAGCCGGTAAGCGTGTGATTTTCGCGCGCTCCTATTAGTTGCACTCACTGCTTTTGTTTTAGTTTGTTTAACTTCGGCTTGATGACGAACAAGGAGTAGGGGTGCATCGGGTTAGTGTTATAGAAATCTTGGTGGTAACGTTCCGCCTCATAAAATGTTGAAGCGGGCGTGATTTCCGTAACGATGGGATCATCAAAATCTGCGGCTGCTTGTTTCTTAGATGCCTCTGCAAGGGTCTTTTGCACCTCGTTATGATAAAAGATAGCCGAGCGGTATTGTGTTCCTACATCGGCTCCTTGACGGTTTAAGGTCGTTGGATCATGAGTCTTCCAAAAATAGTTTAGTAGTGTCTCAAAGGAAATGATAGACCGATCAAAGGCTATTTGTATGACTTCTGCATGCCCACTAGTGCCCGTACAAATGGCTTGATAGTTTGGATTTTCAAGACTCCCACCCGTATAGCCTGATACCACAGAATGAACACCCTCTAAATTTTGAAAGACGGCTTCTACGCACCAAAAGCAACCAGCACCTAGGGTTGCTCGTTCAAGAGAATCTTGTTCAGAAGTATCCATAGCAAATAAGACAGTATTAGTAACACAGATCGTTAAGAGTGCAATGAAACGAATAGGATTTTGTATTGAATTCATTATAAGGTGATAATGCCAGGAATGTGACTCATCGTTTCGTATAATGCGACGACCTCATCCGAAGACTGCACTTCTTTCTCTAAAGTGAAAGCGACAAAGCGTCCATTAGACGAGTCTCTAGACTCTAAATGATCAGTATTGAGTAATTCTATGACTTGATTCGCTTGCTGAGCGGGTACAATAAATTTAAAGGGGAATACAGATGGCCAGTTATAATGAGCATCTAAGCTGCTTTTGAAACTCTCGACTGAAGCACGATCAAACATATACAGCACAGTATAAGACATTGGAACAAAGTCGAAGCGAAATGTATTTTTTTTAGATCAAGACTTGCAAGATCTGAAATTCCCCACAATAAAAGTGGGTTTTAGTTTTATAAACTAAATCTGCTCGATGCCTAGGTGGTGGAATGGTAGACACTCGGGACTTAAAATCCCGTGCCGGCAACGGCGTGCGGGTTCAAGTCCCGCCCTAGGTACCAGTGCAGTTTGTAAGTTTCTTCCTTAGCTCAAAGGCGTCTTTGGTCGCACAGGATTTCCCCTGTTTTGTAAGTTTTCCCTTGGTTTATCGATCGATCTATCTGAAATTACTCTCTATACTTTTACTGATTCCTATGGCTATTGCGTCCGCAAGTGAGCAAGCATTTGATCGCACCGAGGTTGGTGTGATTGAGATTAAATCACTGCCTGCCTCTAAAGTCATTAAATCGACTTCAGACACGTCTTATTTTGAAGCGAACAACCTTTTCATGCCCTTGTTTTGGTACATCACCACTCGGGGTATTGCAATGACAGCTCCCGTCGAGGTCGAACTCGATCCTGGCGTCATGTATTTTTATATTGGAACGGATGCTCAAGAACGTGCCTTGAAATCAACAGGAACAGTTAGGGTTGAGTCCTTCCCAGAACGTACGGTTGCCGCTATTGGCTATCAAGGTGCTTATACTGAAGATCAGTTTAACGAAGCTAAAACTCGCTTAGAGGCTTGGCTAGTAGAGCAGACTGATATTAGCCCCATCGGCGAAGCGAATGCCGTCTATTGGCATGGACCCTCCGTTCCAAATGCCCAAAAACATGCCGAAGTGCACATTCCTGTGGAAGTGCTTTAAGCATGACATGCGGCTTGTGACTACCAGATGCTCTGTCGTGAGTGTAATCGTAGGAAGTCGAATAGTTAAGGCGAGTACGGTCTGATTGAAGTATATTTAGAGTTTCTATAAATAGCTCATATAACTTTGGCACATCATTTGCTATATTAAAAATCGTTAGTAAAAATTCAATTTAATATAGTTTATGAAACCGATTATTTTTTCAGGGTTAGAGTATTGTTTAAATAATAAGCGAGCATCGTGTGAGTTAGCGTATGATGCTTTATATGAAATAGGGGCTAGATCGATTCCACTTGTGATCAGTTCTAGTAAGAGTTTAGAAGAGTTGATCGATTTAGTTCATGAGTTCCCTGTGATTCCTTATTTGATTGGAGAGAATGGTGCGTCGTTTGCTGTACCGATGGACTCTAAGTTGAATAAACATTTTTCATGGAATCAGACGAAGGTTGCTTATAATGTAACGTATGATCCTAATTCAAAGTCTTTGATACTGAATGTGCTTGAAGAGGCACGTTCACAGATAGGCGATTGTTTCATCGAATTTTCTAAAATTAATTCGAATCATTCTAGTCGCTTGGCTGACTTGAATTATAGTGATCTCAAGCGCGCACTAAATCGAGATGCCAATGAGGTACTGATTTGGCAGGGGAATGATTACCAATGGTGGCAATTTGTAAACTTCATCGAAGAAAAATCCCTTCTCGTGCAAAGCAGTGAATTTTTTATCCAGGTGATGGATACAAAGCATACGAAGAAAACAGCTATGTTTGCTTTATTGACTTTATTTCAGGAGACTTTTCCTGAGATACCTTGGTACAGTGTGGGTTTTGGATCGTTAGAAGAGGATGTTTTAATGCTTGAGCATGTTGATTACCCTGTGGTTGTCCGAAGACCGAAGTTAAAAGAATTACGACTGGAGCGTGAGGACTATCAGTTAACCCATTCGTTTACGAGTGAAGGTTGGAATGAATCCCTCTTTCAGTTTTTGAATCTAAATTTACAAAAGCTTTGAGTGCTTATTTGGAAGGATTAAATGAATGTTTTATTGCTTGTAGATAATACTTTGAACGAAGTCTCCGAGTTTATAGCCACTGTTCATTTTTTGAATATAAATGATGTTGAGGAGTTGGTTCATTGGATCGACCCAAAATTCAGTGCCGGCTGCTCCATTCCATGAATACTGTTCTGATATTAGTTCTTTGGTGTCAGGGTCATATAGTTTTTTTATAGCAAAGCCTAAGCCAAATCCTCTGTCATCCAAGCCAAAGGAGTGCGGGCTCCAGGGATTAGATGGGTCATCGAGTACCTCACTTAGGTGATCGCTCGTCATTAAATTAAAGGTTTCTTCTGTGATGTATTGCACGCCTTTATAAGTCCCTTTGTTTAAGAGCATTTGAGCAAATTGATGATAGTCCTCTATTGTCGAAAGAAGGCCGCCTCCGCCCGAGTGAAAGCCTTCTTCTGATTGGTAATCGAAATACCGTGTGCCCAAATCTTTGAGGCGTCCATTTTCAATCCTGTAATTGCTCGCTAATCGATCGCCGTCTCTTTGCCTAATGAAGAAATCGGTATCACGCATTTTTAGGGGTGTGAAAAAGACTTTGTTGAGATGCCTGCTCAGAGAGCGACCCGTGATGCGCTCAATAATAACGCCCTGAATGTCAACGGCGATGCTGTAGTGCCATTTTTCACCCGGCTGCTGAATCAGGGGGAGTTTTGCAACCGCATCAATGAAGTCTTGGCTGGTCTTAATACTCCAAATGTCAACAACTCGGTATTTTTTGTCGACCGGGTGATCACTCCATCCATAAGAAAAGCCGGCAGTATGTGTTAGTAAGTGTTGGATGGTGATCGCTTTATTGAGTCTTTCTTTGCTTCCATCCTCACGGAGTACTTTCAGATTTTTAAATTCAGGTATAATATCGATGATGGGAGTTTTGAGGCTGAGTTTCCCTTGCTCTACAAGTTGCATCAGAGCAACAGAAACAATCGGTTTGGTCATGGAGTAAATGCGAAAAATCGTATCTTTTTCCATGCGTTCTTTCGTTTTTAAATTTTGATAGCCAAAGGTATTAAAATAGACGATTGAGTCATTGATAGCCGTTAATCCAGTAATCCCTGCATAGGTGCCATCTTTAACGCGTTTTTTAAATTCTCGATTGATTTCATCGGTCATTTGATCGGTAAACGAAATGCCCAATAGAATATTTGATGTCCATATGGAAAGTAGAATAAGGGATTTGAATCGGTTCATGGTGTTTTTAAGTTGCGATTATGTTATAGTAGGTATGTTCGCTTTTGAAAGTCTTTATTTTGTCATCATTAAAAAGGATTAGTGCTGTTGATAGTGCGTCTGCTGTTGTTGCGCTGTCGGCGATTACGCTAATGGTTTTTTCTTTGGAAACGGTTTTGCCTGTTGTTGGATTAATTATGTGTCCTAGTTGTTCGTTTTCTAAAAGATAGCTTCCAAAACTAGACGATGTGGCTATTGCTTGATTATTGAGCTCAATCGTTTTTTCGAGGGTCTCATTTTTGGGCTTTTGTATGCCGATTTGGAAGGGTCGCTGTTTGGGGTGTTGTCCGAGTGCTTTGGTCTCGCCTAATTCGACCAAGGCATTTTGAAACCCTTCATTTTTCAGGATATCGGTTGCTTTGTCGGTGATATAGCCTTGTGCAATCCCATTTAATGAAATCTCGCAGTCTTTATTAAGTATTCGTATTTCAGACTTTGAATAGTGTATTTGATGCCACCCGATTTTCGACAGGGATTCTAAAGGCAAATCCTGTGTTTTTGAGTTTTTGTGGAAATTCCATAGGGTTTGTATTGTAGGATCAAATAAACCATGGGTTTGGTTATGGATGGTACGAATCCGATCCAATAGATCGAGCCAATCTGAATTGGGATTCAATAAAACTTTATGCTGATTGAGTTGGTTGATTTCAGAGTCTGCTAGATAGAGACTGAATTTTTGCTCGAGTCTTTGTATTTCATTAAAAACGAAACGGAGTGTTTTTTTTGCGTGTTGAGAATCTTTTGAATAGAGGGTTAAGTTTCCAGTGCTCCCGAGCAAGTAGCCACTCCATCGAACGGGTAGCATGGGGTGCGAGGCCATATTATGGGCATTTAAAAAGGCTGAACCGCAAGCACCCAGTGCTAATATTTTTATGAAGCGTTTTCTTTGCATCGGTCAAAGTTTTCGCAGATTCTTCGTTTGCGTTTTTTCCAACTCATTAGACCAGAGGTAATCAGGACTAATATGGATAGGGCGGTAAGATTCATGATGGTTTGTCCGGCTACTGAAAAGAGTTTGCCAGAGTGCAGATCGAGTAAGACTCGATAGAGGGGGATGCCATTACCTTGGAAGGATTGCATCAAAGACTGTACATAGGCGGGATCACTTTTTGTCGGGTACAATCGTTCAGCTGCTTCGGTTTGAATCGATTCCTCGTATGAATCAAAGGTGATCCAATAGGGGTCTGCTTTAAAATTCCCATTTTCTGAAATTAGTATGTAGCTCGGTGATGCCGTTTCTGATAGGGTGGTCAATACTGCCGTGAGTTGATCATACGGAAGCGATTTTTGCTTAATGCTTTCAATCAGTTCATTTTCCAAGCTAATTAGGTGAATTTCATTTTCCGTCAGGAGTATATGGAAGTTTTCTGATTTCAAATGAGCGACTGGCTGGCTTGTTTTTGCAATAAATTTACCGTTAAAGAATAAACTTTCCTCTATGTAGGCAATTTTTGAAGCCTTGCTTTCGTAAAGGGTTGCTTCATTTGAGGGGGACATGCCATAGAGCTTTAAGATGAATCCATTTCGCACATAGGTGCTGTCTAGTTTTAAAAATTCGGTGTAGTTGAGGAGAATACCTGTGATCGATAAAAGTATGAGGAAGGCAGTTGCTGATAAGCCTAACCATCGGTGTATTCGTAATAGCAATTTACGTCTCATTAGTTTTCAGATTGTGCCACTAGGGTATCTAGGTAAAGTGCTATTTTTGACAATTTTGTTAAAGCATTTACCGAGAGCGTTGCGCCACTAATGCCATCAATCTTTTTGTTTAATTTGTAGCTTTTCTGTGATTCGAATCGAAGCCCTTTAAATTGATTTCTAAAAAAAGGATACTGCACTTCGTAACCGTGAGTTTCTCGGTAAATCAAGACTCGCATGTCTTCAATGCTTTGATCATTAATGAGAAATCCTGTGGTGATGAGTTTGACTTTGCCAATTGCCTCTAAAATCCAAGCTCGTTTGTTTCCTACTTCCCAGTAACGAATCCGTAATCCTGGGTAATCAAGTCCAGTGAGTTCTTTGATGTCCGCTTTGATTTCTTTTTTAAGCCATACGGTTTTTATTTCTGGCTCAGTTTCAAAGGAGTTTTTAATGAATTGATTTGGCTCCAAATAAACTTCTTCAAGTGCTATGGATGGACTTGCCAAGAAAATGAGTACGATGAAGTGCCTGAGTGTTTTCATGAAAAAAACTTGCTCCTACCTTCTGTGCAGGAGCAAGTTAAACTAAATAATGATCGATTAGTCACACATTCAGCAATGAGCTTAGAATTGATAGCCAACACCAAGACTTAAAGTCTCATTGTTTGCTTTATTTTCAGTAATATCAGCTTTCAGAACAACATAATCAGTCGGATAATAGTTGATGCCAAAGCTTGTGTCTTCTTCTTGATTATTGCTATCACTTTTGAAGTAATTGTAATCAGCAACACGATAGAAAACGCCTACCTTACCGTAGTCAGTATCCCATGTGTAAGACGGCTCAATATAGTAACCACTTTGGTCTTTGGCTTCTGTGTCGGTATCAATATCCCAAGATCCAGTAAGGGCTTTAAGACCAAAGCCACCTTTTTTATAGTTCAAATGAAAGACAGATAGTGTGCCTTCTACATCAGCGCTTGAGCCTTGTGTCAGGTCATCTTGTTGGAATAGGGAAGCACCTAGCTCTAACCCTGGAATGCCTCGATAAACAGCCCTTAGGATGTAAGCACCGTCATTAGCGATTGCATTCGCTACTTTTTGGCGTCCGCCTCGTATGTAGCCGTCCTCCGTTTTTAAACCATCGGTCACTGCGAAATCAACGGTTAAACCATTTCCGAAGTCTTTAGAAATTCTAATCCCTGCTTGCCACCATGTTGTCGGGATGATGTACTTTTCGACATTGTTTCTTTCAACACCGAAGAAGGTGTCGGGCTCGTGCGTTTCGTTTAAAAGCCCAACTGGAACTAAAAAGAGACCTGCGTCCGCTGTGTAACCGTCTTTCAGTGCAAAGCGAATGAATGCTTGTTCAAGCTCAACTTCTCCTTCTTTACCTTCGCCAGCAAGAGCGTGCTCAAGCTCTAATTCGGTGAAGAGGGCGATTTTATCCGTGTAATCGTGGTTTACGAATAAGACAAAACGGTGGAAGTCTATGACATCATTGCTTCCCTCTTTGTTATTATAGTGGAGTTCACCATAACCACCAATAGATGTCTTGTCCCACCAGCCGTTACTTGTGGATGAGGAGTCTTCAATTGCCGAGGCTAAGAGGTTAATTTGCTCCTGTAATTCATGAATTTTTTGCTCTGTGGTTTCATTTGCGTATACATGTGCAAATAAAATACTAGTCAAAATGCCTATTAAATATGCGAGTTTCATAAGTTAGTTTTTTATAGTTTTATTGATAAAGAGTCTCAATTTCATTAAATTCACCATGATGTCAACTTATTTAATGAAAACGAGTCTCATTATCGCATAATATTGTGCCTTGTCTCGAAACGAATTATTGGTACTTTGCGAACGATGGTGGGTCATATACGCAGTTATGGATTTATATACGGATTAATTTTCGTAATTGCACTGGCTTATTTCGTAGCGAATGTGGCTGTTGATGGACTCTCTATTTTGAATGGGTTGAAATGGCCGATGATCGCAATCATCTTCTTTTTTCAAGGCGTATCGTTGGATGAAAAGTCGTTAAAAAATTGTTTGGGAGTATCAGGCTTACCAATTTTTGTCTTAGTGTGTAATTTCATTGTATTTCCGTTTTTGGTGTTAGTCTCGGTCATCCCGTTTGTTTCTGATTTGCTTGGATTGGGTTTTTTCTTACTGTCTATTGTTCCAACAACCATTGCTTTATCGGTTGCGTATACCGATTTATCAAAAGGTCGTGTTGAAGTCGCTTTAATGGCAACGCTATCCTCGAATTTATTGGGCACGATATTGGTCCCACTGTTCTTTCTTATTTTCATGGGTGAAGCTTTGGAGTGGGGATCTTCACTTGGCAGTCTGTTGCTCACGTTTGCTTGGCTCTTAGTCTTACCACTAATGCTTGGTTATGGGACACGCCGATGGTTTGTTTCTTTGAGTCAACCGCTCTTGCGTATTAAAAAAGTTACGGTAGAAATTCTTTTGCTCGGTATTATCTACCAGTCCTTTTTAGCCTGCTTTTCAAATGAGTTTGATTCTGACTTCATGTATAATGACTTCTTGTTCGTCGCCTTAGTGTCACTGCTGCTTTTTTTGTGTGTTTCATTATTAGTTTGGTGGAGTAGCAGGTTCGTTTGTATGGATCGAGGTTCTAAGATTGCCGTCTTTTTTGGGGGTAGTCAGAAATCGGTTTGTTCAGGAATCCCATTAATTGTGCTTACGCTCGAGTTGTTACCGAGTTCTTATAATGAGGGGATTTTACTCCTTCCGCTCATAGTCTATTATTTTTACCAGACCGTTTTGGGTGGAATTTTAATTCATCGATTCAATCCTAGTGTTCAAATAAAGAGAGCTTGATATCGGCTTTGCTAAGTAGGGTAATCGCCTCATTGGCGTTTCTTAAAAAATCACATAAGCCTTTGGGTATCAGCGGTTGCAGGTGTAAGTATTCAGGCTGGATGGTGATCTGTAGGTTGATGGTTTGAAATTTTAGAGTGCAATAAGAAGCATCTGAAGGATACTCTAAAGCACTGCTCAACTCATCGATCGTCTCAATGGCATCAATTTTGTCTTCAATGGAAATTACCTCTGCAGAGGCGAGTGTGATCTCCTTACAGTAGGGGTCGAAAATTTGTGTCAATGTTGGATCAGCCTCAAGAGGATCGATCTTAAATGCATTGATTTCTGTTGTTTGTAGGTATTCCTTGGGATTTGTTCGGTTTAAGGCTATCAATACCGTGAAGTCTACTTGGGGTGTCTGAACACATACCGTTCCAAGGCTGCGACTGTAGGTATACGCTTTGCGTTTTAATTGATAATGTGTGCGTAACTGATCTAATAAGAAGCTTGCGTGTGATTCAATCGCTTCAGAACCAATCTTTCCGACAAAAGCATTCGTGCTGTCGTGGTAGGTTTGTGGAACTTGATGTTTTGTTTTATCAAATAAACTTAATTTTCGCACTAAGCCTTTCTGGATTCCATAGAGTGTGGTTTTTGAAGTCATTTAGTGTTAAGAAAAATAGAAGTGATAGCTTGAAATCATTATCTAGATAATAAAGATTAAAAAGTATGAAGAGTTATTTTTTATATGATGGAGCTTGCGGGATGTGTCACTCGTCCGTGCAATTTTTTATGAAATTTTCTAAGTCGAAGTCATTCTTGTTTAGTTCGCTCGATTCATCCTTTACTCAAGACTTATTGCTCAAGCATAGTATCAGCTATGATCAAGCCTTGGAAAGTGCCATTTATATCAGAGAAGGGGTTGTCCACCAGAAAAGCTCTGCAGTTTTATGGGCTTTGTCTGATTGTGTTTTTCCTTTCAACTTAGCTAAAGTGTTTTTGATCCTTCCTAAAGGAACTCGAGACTTTTTCTATGGTCTAGTCGCTAAACGTAGACATTCTATTTCAAAAGGGCTCAATATTAAGTGTGAATTGCCGAGTTCATTGGATCGGTCTCGCATCATTAATGAATAAAAAGTGCATTTTTTTCTTTACCTTAGTGTACTTGAAAGCCATTTTCCTCGATTCTAAACCATGCAAAAAACTAAAAAATCAATCGCAAAGCGTTTCAAAAAGACTGGAACTGGTAAGTTACTAAGACGTACACCAGGTCACCGTCATTTGCTTCGTAAAAAGAGCGTCAAGCAACGCCGAAGAGCCGGTGCCAGTAAGCTTGTCGCAGATGGTCAGCGAGCTAACTTAATTCGCGGACTACCTTTTGCGTAAACGCAATCAACTATAACTCGATTCGTTGGGTAACATGCAAATGGGCGACCTAACAATCACTAAACCAGAGAACAAATAACATGCCTAGAGTAAAAAATGGACCAGCGACTTTAAAGCGTCGCAAGAAAGTATTGAAGAAAGCTAAAGGCTACTTCGGTAATAAATCCCGTCTTTTCCGTTATGCAAAAGACGCAGTTGAACGCGCCGGTAAATATGCTTACCGTGATCGCAGGAAAAAGAAGACGGAATTTCGTCAATTATGGATCGTTCGTATCAACGCAATTTGTCGTGAAAATGGCATTAATTACAGCCGTTTTATGCACGGTCTGAAAGCGGTTGGTATCGAGATGGATCGCAAGCAACTATCCGAGTTGGCAATTCATGATGAAGCAGCATTCCTTCAATTGATTAAAAAAGCAAAAGAGGCGAATCAATCTGTCGCTTAAATTATTTAAATTTCATTAAAACACAAAAAAGCCACTCCCAATGACAGGAGTGGCTTTTTTTTAATTAAATTTCTTAGTGAGAATTTAAACTTTAAGTTTTCCGCCGTAGATAGCGTTATCACCTAATTCTTCTTCAATTCTAAGCAGTTGATTATACTTTGCGATACGATCTGAACGACTGAGTGACCCAGTCTTAATTTGACCACAGTTTGTCGCTACTGCGATATCAGCGATGGTATTGTCTTCTGTTTCGCCAGAACGGTGGGAGAGTACGGAGGTATATCCTGCTTCTTTCGCCATTTCAACGGCTTCGAGTGTCTCGGTTAGTGTTCCGATTTGATTCACCTTAACAAGAATGGAATTGGCTGTTTGTGTATCGATTCCTTTTTTGAGGAATTTTGTGTTTGTTACGAATAAATCATCTCCGACAAGTTGAGTCTTATCGCCGATTGCATCGGTTAGCATTTTCCAACCAGCCCAATCGTTTTCATCACAACCATCTTCAATTGAAATAATAGGGTATTTCTTTTGAAGATCTTGGTAAAATTCAACCATCTGTTTGGCGTTGCGTTTTGAACCATCTGATTTCTTGAACTCGTATTTCTTTGTTTTTGCATTGTAGAATTCAGAGGATGCTACGTCTAGGGCAATAAAGATGTCTTTCCCTAATTTGTAGCCTGCTTTTTTGACAGCGAGAGCGATGACTTCAAGGGCAGCCTCATTGGACTCTAGGACGGGTGCAAAACCGCCTTCATCACCGACTGCAGTCGATAAGCCTTTGCCTTTTAATACACCTTTAAGTGCGTGAAAAATTTCACATCCCATACGGAGAGCTTCACGGAAGGTATCCGCTCCCTTTGGCATGATCATGAATTCTTGAATATCGATCGGAGCATCTGAGTGAGCGCCACCATTCATGATGTTCATCATTGGAACGGGTAATACTTTGGCATTAGCGCCTCCAATGTATTTGTAAAGTGGGAGATTGAGTGCTTCAGCAGCAGCTTTGGCCGTCGCTAAAGAAACGCCTAAAATTGCATTGGCTCCTAATTTCTTCTTGGTGGCTGTTCCGTCAAGCTCAAGCATCAAGGAGTCGATGTACACTTGGTCGCATGCATCAATTCCTGCGAGTTCTGGAGCAATGATTGTTTCCACATTTTGCACTGCTTTTAGAACGCCTTTTCCAAGATAGCGTGTTTTGTGATTAAAGCCTTTAGGGAAGTGAGAAGCGGCTAGTGTGCCATCCCTGAGTTCAACGGCTTCATTGACACCGGTACTCGCTCCTGATGGAACGGCAGCTCTGCCAATGACGCCAGAGTCTAGCTCTACGTCTACTTCAACGGTAGGATTTCCACGAGAGTCAATGATTTCTCGTGCTCTTATATCGATAATTGATGTACTCATATGTTATAACTGTCTGAAGATGCTTCGTATTCTGTCAATCATTCAACTTGTCTCAGCAAAGATTTTACAGAAATGTTTAATTTAAATTATGTTATTGGAATTGGCTGACCCTGAATGACCAAGATCCAGCGTTCTCTAAAGATTGAATAAGATCAGCTAAATTCTTTGCTTTTTCAGTGTCACCATTAGCACTGGCAATAGAAGCAAGGGCATAAGCTGCTTCTGCAATGGATGATTCTAATTGGCTTTCGTCCTCAAGGATCGATTCAAGGCGTTGGATGCCCTCTTCGGGATTGATTTGAAGCATAGAAAAAGCAGCGCCGAGTGTGGCACGACTTTTCAGTGAAGCCTTACTTAGTGCCTGTTCTGCTTTAAGAAAAAGTCTAAAAGCGGATTCATAGTCAGCAATCTCAAAGGCGCTGTTTGCTTGCTTTAATGCGGCAAATCCTGCCAGTAGGGTTTCGCTGTTTTCATCGATAAATGCTTCTGTAGTGCCATTTTCTTGAGCAGATTGATAAGCTTCTTGTAGTTTCTGAATCGCTTTCTCCTTGGATATTTTCATTCCTTGGATAACCAAAATACCGAGCGCTGCGATAACGATGACGGCAATTAAAGAGCTTTTATTTTGCTGCCAATAGTTGTGTGCTCTATCTTCAAAGGGCAGATCGAGTTCGGACTTAAGTGAATCAGAATCAGTAGCATCCTTGGAAGGAGTACCGAATGGGTTTTTGTTTTTGGGTTCTCTGTGCATAAAAAGTAAGCGTAACTATTAATCAAATACTACAGTTTTGTTGTTATAGACAAGTATTCTATTGTTTAAATGTAAACGAACGGCATGTGCAAACACTGATTTCTCTAGGTCTTTACCTTTACGGATTAAATCAGAAATGGTGTTCCTATGATTGATTCGGGTCACATCTTGATAGATAATAGGTCCTTCATCGAGGTCTGCAGTCGCATAGTGTGCCGTTGCACCGATGATTTTCACGCCTCTCGTATAGGCTTGGTGGTACGGTTTCCCTCCAGCAAAAGCCGGTAAAAAAGAGTGGTGGATGTTAATGATGGGAACGTGAATGCCTTTTAAAAAGTCTGAAGAGAGAATTTGCATATAACGTGCAAGGACAACTAATTCAATCGAGTGCTCTTTTAAAATGGCAGTTTGTTGAGCTTCAACTCTTTGTTTATCCGATCCTTCGAAAGGAGTGTGATAAAAAGGGATTCCATAGAGGGCTGCAGCTGACTCTAAATCGTTATGGTTTGATACAATGCACCCTATGGTGCCATTGAGCTCATTGGCTTTAAAGCGTAATATTATGTCGTGAAAACAGTGGTCGATTTTTGAGACAAAGAGTGCCACCTTTGGCTTCTTGGAACTCAAGGCAACTTCAGCCTGCATTTTTAATTCGTTTTGAGCGAATGCTTTGAACGCATCTGCTTCGTCTTGAATCGGTCCAGAGGGAACCCATTCCACTCTTTGAAAAAAGATATTTGCCTGAGGGTCTTTGTGTTGATCAGCATGGTCAATATTGCTGCCACGATCGAAGATCCAAGAGGATACTTTAGAAACTAACCCTGGTTGGTCTGGACCATGTAATAAGGCTATGATGGTTTCTTTCTTCACTTCAATAGGGATTAGTTGATCAGCTTGCTGTAGTCTTGAATCGAGCAGACTTCATAGCCTTTTTCGCGGATAGAACCGATTCCATCCACAGCTGCAGCGGCAGCAGAAATGGTCGTCATGATACAGACTTTGTGTTTAACTGCTTCGGTTCGAATCTGATTTTCATTTTGTCTAGGAATGGTGCCCTGTGGCGTGTTAATGATCAAGCTAACCTGATTGTTTTTGATTAAATCTATAACATTAGGACGACCTTCAGAAAGGCGACAAACCTGCTTTACCTCGATTCCATGAGATTTCAAAAGAGCACTCGTGCCTGCGGTCGAGATTATGCCAAAGCCTAATGTGCTCAATTTTTTGGCTATGGATACGGCTTTAGGTTTATCGGCATCTTTAACACTGATGAAAACATCCCCTTGATCAGGAAGCGATGGAGATGCTGCCATTTGTGTTTTAGCAAAGGCAACACCTAAATCTGCATCTATACCCATAACTTCTCCTGTACTTCGCATTTCAGGGCTCAGCATAATCGGAGAACCAGGGAAGCGATTGAACGGAAATACCGATTCTTTAACCGCAAAGTAAGGTGGGTGAATTTCTTTAGTAAATTCAAGGTCGACTAATTTTTCTCCAGCCATCACACGAGCTGCTAATTTAGCGAGCGAGACTCCGATTGCTTTCGATACAAAAGGAACGGTTCTCGAAGCTCTCGGATTTACTTCAATGATGTACAGTTCATCGTCTTTGATCGCATATTGAACATTCATCAGTCCGACTACTTGAAGCTCTCTTGCCAGTGCGTGGGTTGCAGTGCGAACTCGCTCAATCATTGAATCCGATAAGGTGTGTGGAGGCATGACCATGGCAGCATCTCCTGAGTGCACCCCTGCAAATTCCACGTGCTGAAGCATTGCGCCGATGACCGTTGTCTCTTGATCTGAAATGCAATCAACATCCAACTCATAGGCATCTTCTAAGAATTGATCAATCAAGACCGGTTTGCCCGGTGCAGCATCAAACACTTCGGTGATGATTGCTCGCATCTCTTCGAGATTATAAACGATAAACATACCTCGACCACCCAAGACGAAAGACGGTCGTAAAAGAACAGGGAAACCAATGGATTCAGCGCAGGCATAAGCTTCCTCTTTAGAATGGGCTATTTTATTTGGTGGCTGTTTCAGATCGACTTTTTCAAGAATCGTGCGGAATTGATCTCGGTCTTCAGCCGCATCAATCATAGCGGGGCTTGTTCCAATGATCTCAACCCCATTTTCTGCTAATTGTGTTGCAAGATTAAGGGGGGTTTGTCCGCCAAATTGGACGATCACTCCAGAGCAACCTTCTTGATGATAAATCTCTAGAACATCTTCCAGTGTTAATGGCTCGAAATAAAGTTTGTCGGAGGTATCGTAGTCAGTTGAAACGGTTTCGGGGTTGGAATTAACCATGACTGTTTCGTAACCGGCATCATGTAGTGCTAAGGAAGCGTGCACACAGCAGTAGTCAAACTCAATGCCTTGACCGATTCGGTTTGGTCCTCCGCCTAAAATCATGATCTTCTTTTTATCACTCTTTTTGATTTCATTTTCTGTGCCATAAGAAGAGTAGTAGTAGGGTGTAAAGGCCTCAAATTCTGCGGCACAGGTATCGACGAGACGATACTGTGTTAGAATAGCTTGGCTCTTTCGTTTATCCGTTACTTCTTTCAGTGAACAGCCTAAGAGATCAGCGAGCAAGGCATCCGAAAAGCCGGCCTTTTTGCTTTGAAGCATTAAGTCTTTTGAAAGTGTTTCAAGTGATTCAGATGCGACGGCTAGCTCAATATCAACCAGCTCTTTCATTTGTTGGAGAAACCATCGGTCAATCTTACAGAGATCAAAGACAGCCTCGACATCGAGTCCGTTTAGAAATCCATGCCTGAGCCAAAAGATGCGTTCTGGGGTAGGCACAGAGATGCCATTTCGAACGCTTTGCATATCCTCAATCTTTGTATGAAACTTAGGTGGCCCCATAAATCCTTTTGCGGAAATCTCCAATGAGCGTAATGCCTTTTGCATCGATTCTTTAAAAGTGCGCCCAATCGCCATTGCCTCACCTACGGATTTCATCGCTGAGGTGAGTGTGGGGTCAGAGCCAGGAAATTTTTCAAAAGTAAATCGAGGAATTTTAGTTACGACATAATCAATCGATGGTTCAAAACTGGCTGGAGTTTCTCGAGTGATATCGTTTTGTAATTCATCAAGGCTGTAGCCAATGGCTAATTTAGCAGCAATTTTTGCAATCGGAAACCCGGTTGCTTTCGAGGCTAAGGCTGAGCTTCGAGAGACACGAGGGTTCATTTCTATTACTACCATACGTCCATTCTCTGGATTGACTGAAAACTGAATATTGGATCCGCCTGTTTCAACACCCACTTCTCTAATACACGCAAATGACGCATCTCGCATGAGTTGGTACTCTTTATCAGTGAGTGTCATCGCTGGAGCGACAGTTATGGAATCGCCCGTATGGACTCCCATAGGATCAAAGTTTTCAATCGAACAAATAACGACGCATTGATCTTTATGGTCTCTCATAACCTCCATCTCATACTCTTTCCAACCGAGTAAGCACTCCTCAATCAAAACTTCGTGAGTAGGGGATATTTCGAGTCCGTTTTGAACCATGCTTTCTAACTCTTCACGGTTGTAAGCGATCCCGCCGCCAGAGCCCCCTAAGGTAAAGCTAGGGCGAATGATGATGGGGAATTCTCCAATTAATTTATCTGCCGCTTCTAAGGCTGCTTCCAAAGTGTTGACTGTTGCGGAACGGGCCACATCCATACCGATCTTCAGCATCGCTTGCTTGAATACTTCTCTGGCTTCGCCTTTTTCAATCGCTTCGGGTTTTGCGCCTATCATCTCGACATTATTTGCCTTTAAGATGCCTGCTTTATCTAAGTCCATTGATAGGTTTAAAGCAGTTTGACCGCCTAGGGTCGGAAGGAGAGCATCTGGCTTCTCTTTTTTAATGATTTTTTCGACTGCCGAGACCGTTAAGGGTTCTATGTAGGTAACATCTGCGTATTCGGGGTCGGTCATAATGGTCGCAGGATTACTATTTACTAAGACGACCCTGTACCCTTCTTCTCTGAGTGCTTTGCAGGCTTGCGTTCCTGAGTAGTCAAATTCGCAAGCTTGCCCTATGACAATAGGACCTGAACCTATAATTAATATTGTATTTAAATCAGTGCGTTTCGGCATAAATTTTTTAAATCGTGAAATTTTTAAACTATCCTGCAAGCAATTAACACATAAAATATAAAAATATTTTGTAGGAGGTCTTCATTTCGGGTGATTTTAGTTTGAGCTGATGCTTATTTTTAATCAATTTGTGACTATGCTTTCATATTTTCAAATCTTTTATAAACCATCCACATGTACTTTAAACGCTATTAAAAATGAGAAAGCACACGCTTTTTCCTTATTGGTGGTATTTTTGTTTAGTGCGATACAATCCTTGCCGTATTGGATGTCCCAAATGATGGAATCTGAAACCATGCCAGCAGATAACACAATTCCATTTAAGGTCTTGGCGGGCGGTGTTATTGGAATGGGTATTTTTTATCTTTTTTCTTTTTTTCTGAGAAATTTTGGCAGGTGGTTTGGTGCTCAAGCAAGTTTACAAGAGATTCGTACCGGCTTAGGAATTAGTTTAATTCCCTGGACGGTGTTGTTCTCACTTTTTTTCTTGGCATTAGGTGCGCTGGGACCGAAGGCAGTTATGCAACAATTTCCGCTCTTTTTTCTAGGATTTATTTATGGCTTTACGATCATACTGATTGCCATGAGCAAGGTTTTTAATGTCAGTGCTTTCAAGACGTTTTTAATCTTACTGTTCACCTTTTTTGTTACGCTTTGGCCGATTAACCAAGTCTTTAAAATGCTACTTTCGTTTTAATACGTATGTTACAGTATTTAAAGATCCAAAATCTAGCCCTACTTCAGTCGGTCACTTTGGAATTTGACGCGGGCTTTACCTCTGTGACGGGTGAAACGGGTGCGGGGAAGAGTGTGTTGCTCGGCGCATTAAATTTGTTGTCAGGGGCACGATCAAATAAGGAAATGATTCGTCAAGGTTCGGATAAGCTTGAAATTGAGGCGTGTTTGTTTTTTCTGAATTCCGATTCGATGAATGGTCTTTTAGATACTTTAGGTCTGCCACTTTGCGATGATGGTTCATTGATTTTATATCGTAGTTTAGACCAATCCAAGCAGTCTAGGATTCGTATTAATGGAAATCTAGCTACACTGGCTCAGTTGAAGACTCTGGGCGAGCATTGGATTGATTTCCATGGTCCTGGTGAGCCGCAAAAGCTGTTTAAGGAGCGCTGTCAGCTAGAATTATTGGATGCCTTTGCTCAGAATGAGGGCGTTTATGGTGATTATTTGAAGGTTTATAAGGAATGGATGGCATTAAAGAAGGAAATTTCTGATTTATCGAATGCAGAACGCTTAGATTCCGATGAGATCACATTCATTCAAAATGAACTAAAAAAAATGGAACGAATCGATTTAACTGAGGAAGCGATTGAGGGATTGGAATCGGATTATCTCAAGATCACTCAAGCACAGGAGTTGCGTGAAGTCTTACAGGCAAGCACAGACCTATTGTCGAGCGAATCAGGAATCATCGATCAACTAAATGCTTTGGTTTTAAAAATGTCGGCTCTGAATGAATTCAATCCTTCCTATTCTGAATTTTTAGATCGAGCGCAGAGTCTTCAAATTGAGTCGGATGACTTGAGTGGAGCACTGGATCAATTGAATGGCGATTTTGATTTTGAGCCAGAAGCGATTGAACTCATCCTCGAGCAAATGAATACTTGGCAGGAGATTAAGCGCAAGTATGGAGGCAGTCTTGAGGCGGTTATTTCGCAGAAAGAAGCGCTTGAAAGGAAATTGTACAGCCAGGGAGATATTGATGCGGCACTTGAAAAACTAGAATCAGAATCAAAACTATTAGAAGCGTCACTGAATTCTGTGGCAGATACGCTTTATCAGAAACGATTAAAGGCGGCTCAATTATTATCCAAAGAAGCGTCTAGTTTATTGACATCTCTGGGCTTCAAAAAAGCAACGTTATCGATTGAACTCAATTTAACTGATGGTTTTACAGAAGAGGGTGGTAGTCGTTGCCGTTTTCTGTTTGCTCCAAATCTGGGTCAGGACTCATTGGAACTCAATAAAATCGCATCCAGTGGTGAAACGGCTCGTGTGATGTTGGCACTTAAAACAGTTTTAGCGGATGTTGATCAGACTCCACTTTTGGTATTTGATGAGGTCGATGCGAATGTGGGTGGTGAGGTTGGTCGTTCTGTCGGTACTGAAATGGCACGCATTGCTGAGAGCCATCAAGTTTTTTGCGTGACTCATTTACCTCAGGTCGCTTCCTTATCTAAACAACAGTTGCTTGTCGAAAAAGTACAAAAGCAATCGGAAACGAGTGTTTCTATAGAACCGATTCATGGGGATGAAGAGAGACGAATTGCTGAACTAGCACGAATGCTAGGAGACCGAAATTCGAAGTCAGCCTTAACGCACGCAAGGGAATTACTCGCTTGATGCTTCGCCTAGATCGGGTGAATCTTTTGCTAATTCGATAGACATCAATTCGCTGTAAAATCCATTAAGACCTGTGTTGCGACTAAAACGTTTGAAGTTGTCCATCAGTTGATTACTCTCTTCAGGATCCGCTTCATAGTCGACAACAGCTTTTGATCTCAAATAGGTGATGATGGCAGTTCCTCCATAATTAATCATATCTGAGACGTCACCCTCATTGAGCCTGAAAACCGCTTGTAGTTCATAAGGGTTCACATTCTCGGGTCGATTGTTGTAGCTGAAGTTGGGATACGCTTCTACTGTGACATCTGCTAAGTTTGCAATCGAGGATTCGAAATCGTCCCCTGATTCAATAATTGCCTCAATCTCTGATTTGATTTCCTTGCCATATTCGTTGAAGCGTTTGCGTTTTTCGGCTTCTCGGTAGTCGCTCGTCAATTGATCTGCAACCGAATAAAAGGGAGGGATGCTTGATGGTGTCTGTCCTTTATAAAAAAGAACGGCGAAGCCTTTTGTCGTTTCGACTGGATCTGAATAATATTTGTCAGAATCTAAATTGAAAGCGCTCATTAATAATTCTCTGGATAACCCTTTTTGATTTATTTGTGATTTTGAATATGCGCCGATTTCTATTTCATTTACGACATACTTTTTCTTAGTTGCTTCAAATACTTCTGAGCCATAAGTGACGGCTTGGTCATAGAGTGCGTAGGTGAAATTATTTGAGGCATTTTCAGCTGCTTTTGCTTGAAGTTCTTCGAGCAGAGCGGCATTGATGATTTCTTGGACAGCATCAAGTGCAATGTCCTCAGTGTTGACTTCAGAGTCTGCATCAAGCGTGGATCGATAGGTCGCATCGACGCTCTCTTTATTCTCTGCATAGTACGCTTCTATCTGTTCATCGTTGAATTTGGCGATGATGTTCGGATTAAACTTAAAGAGTACATATGAGGCATCAACGGTTTCTTCTGTTTCGTAGGATGCTTTTTGCTGTCTGTAGTAGTCTTTTAAGATGGCTTCCGTGACATCAATTTCTGGATCGTAGTCGTCATAATTTATTTTGATATTGAATAAATCATACTCTGTATTGCGTGAATCTAAAGAAAGTTTCACTTGTGCATCAGTGGCGTAGCCTGCACCTTCAATCGCTTGGTTTAATTGATCAATTTGATAATCTTCAGCTAGGATGCTTAGGAATTTCGCTTCACTCGCTGATGGGTTGAAGGCTAGCTGCTCTAGAAATGTGTTATATTTTTGAGTATCAAATGCACCGGATTCATTTTGGAAATAGGGTAGCGTTTCGAGGTATTTGCTGAGTTGGCTTGTCGTTGGTTTTGGCAACTTAAGTTGATCAATTAAATAGAGTTGAACGATGCGATCGGAAATAGCGTTTTGAATTTGGCGCTCATTGCGACTTTCAGTACCCGTTTGTAGCAGTAAACTTAATCCAACATCCCCCGCTATTTCATTAATGGTATTCGGATTATTCACATCAATCCCAAAGAGCACTTGTTCTTTGTAGTTCGATTTATCAGTCGTGATGCCAGGTGTGTTTCCAATTGTAAAAACAAAGGCAACGATGACGACTGCTAAGAGTGTGATGAATATCCAACGCCCGTGACGAATTAAGTGGTTTTGTATCCAAGAGATCATAATTTAAATAATAGTAAGATGCGTATGTAAAAATTCAGATGCCCCGTGTCAACTTATTGATTTTGAAAAGTTACTCTATGGGGATCCCCGACAATTTTATTAGAGTCATGAACAAAAAGCTATTAGCATTAAATAAAGCATGAAAGAAAATCGCCTGTTTGATCGATCCACTTGATTCGTAAATGCGAACGAGGATGAAGCCAATTAAAGTCAGTGGTAAGAAGGCAGCTAAATTGCCATGAACGATAGCAAAACAAACAGCACTGATGATTTGAGCCAAGAGAATTGAAAATTTGCCTTTTAAAAAACGATAGAAACAGCCTCTAAATAAAATTTCTTCGACGATTGGAGCTAAGATGATTGCAAATGAGGCAATCAATAAAACCTGTAATAAAGGAAGATCTTGACTGAGCAGTTCGATGATAGGCTGAACGGGAAATTCTTCGATCCAAGACAGCTCTCGGAGGATGGATAGTACAAAGCTCCATACAATAGAACAGAGCCAAATGAGTGGCAGGTATTGGATAAAGGTGAGAAAGCTCGATATGAAGTCGTTAAACCAATGACTTTTTTGGGTGCTTAGTTGTAGTGCGTAATCGGAAGAATAAAATTTTTGGAAGGCATAGTAGACAATCAGAATGGGTAACTGAAGGGTCAAAATTGAAATAATAGCAATGCTTGGATTTAACAGTACGCTATCGCCTTCAGGCACATCAGGAATCCATGCGGAGACGATGCTTTGGCAGGCAAAAACAGCGACGAACATTGCAAAAATGAAGATACCCAAATCAACCCAAGTGATCTGCCAAGGCAGTAGTTTAGTTTGATCAGTACCAAAATATAGGCGTTTTCTTTGGGACTGATTCAGCCACAAGAGCAAGCTTCCCAACGCAATCGCCAATGTCAGGAGGGTCATAGCCCAAATATAATTATTCAGGATGGGTTCATTCATGGTTATCGCAAACGAAAGACTTCTTTGCCTTCAACAAAGGTCGCTTTGACCTGTCCCCTTAAGGTTCTTCCATTCCATGGACAATTTTTAGATTTACTTTTAAATTGTTCGGGATCCACCGTCCACTTTTGGTCGGGATCAAAAATACAAATGTCTGCAACCGCTCCTTCGCTTAAAGTGCCCGCAGGCAGATTGCATATGGCTGCGCCTTTATGCGTCATGAGGGCGATGACGTCACTGAGAGATAGTTCTTTTGAGTGATATAATGTTTCTAATGTACTGGCTAGGGCATTTTCCAAACCAATGATGCCAAAAGGAGCTTGGTCGAATTCACGATCTTTTTCTGTTGGACTGTGGGGTGCGTGATCGGTCGCTATGCAGTCAATGGTTCCATCTTTGAGCCCCTCAAGTAGTGCCTTTCGGTCTTCGTCCGTTCTTAGCGGAGGGTTCATTTTAAATTCTGTTTTGTAACCTTCGATGCAGGCATCTGAAAATTCTAAATGGTGTGGGCTGGCTTCACCTGTTACTGGGATGCCTCTCGCTTTGGCTTCCCTCAGTAATGCTACGGAATGGTGGGAGCTTAAGTGTTGCATATGAATACGGGCACCCGTCAATTCAGATAGTATAATGTTTCGAGCGACTACGATGTCTTCGGCTGCTCGTGGCCAACCCTTAAGCCCTAATTTAACCGACCATTCGCCTTCATTCATGACAGCCCCGGCGGTTAGGGTTGCGTCTTGGCAGTGATCCATAATCGGGAGATTGAAGAGGGTCGCATATTCCACGGCTCGTCGCATGATTTCATTATTTTGCACGCATAAACCATCATCTGTGACGGCGACAATGCCTGCTTGTTTGAGTTGTCCAGTCGGTGCTAACTGTTCGCCTTTCATACCCATTGTCAGACAGCCTGTCGTGTACACGTGGACGACAGCATCTTTATCGATACTGTTATTGATACGCTCAAGCGTCCCTGCATTATCACAAACTGGACTCGTATTTGGCATACAGACAACCGAGGTATAGCCACCGGCCGCTGCTGCACGAGAACCACTTGCAATATCTTCCTTATGCGTCTGTCCAGGTTCTCTAAAGTGAACATGGATATCAACAAGACCTGGAGCAACGACCAGTCCCTTGGCATTAAATTTCGTTGCCTTTGATTGTTCCGCTTCGGTTAAATGATGAACAATACGACCGTCCTTAGCGAATAAGTCCGACTGTTCCTCTCGCTGATTAGCGGGATCAATAATTAATCCATTTGTAATCCATAAATACTGACTCATTGATCAATTAGTTTGTTGGTTCGGTTATGCTGATAGTTTGGTTTTTGTGGGCGGCGTAGCAAAGATGTAAGAGAGCCATTCGGACAAACACTCCGTTTTTGACTTGGTCAAGGATGACCGAATGTTCGGAATCGGCTAGCTTAGAATCAATTTCAACACCTCGATTAATCGGACCAGGGTGCATGATGATGGCATTCGGTTTCAGCCAATGCGCTCTTCGTTCATTCAATCCAAAACTCGTTGTGTATTCGCCGATTGAAGGGAAGTGGGTCGAGGTTTGTCGTTCATGTTGAATCCTCAAAAGCATGATCGCATCGGCTTCTTCCAAAGCCTCCTTTAAATTGTGTGAGACTCGAACGCCCATTGACTCAAAGGCTTTAGGGACTAAAGTATTTGGACCCGCTAAGGTCACATCCGCACCTAGCTTTTTAAGACAATGTATATTTGAACGAGCCACTCGACTGAATAAAATATCCCCGAGGATCGTCACTTTCTTTTTCTTCAAGCTACCCAGTCGCTCCGTCAGCGTGAAACAATCGAGGAGTGCTTGAGTGGGGTGTGCATGGGAGCCATCCCCCGCATTGATAATCGGTATATCAACCGTATTCGAAAGATACTCAGCCGCACCCGAAGAAGCGTGTCGCATGATGATGATGTCTGCCCCTAAAGCGACAATATTGCGTGCGGTGTCCTTGAGTGACTCGCCTTTGCTCAAGCTACTCGCATCCCCGCTAATGGTTAGCGTCTCTGCAGATAAGCGTTTACTTGCGATTTCAAAGGCAAGGCGGGTACGAGTGCTTGGCTCTAAAAATAAATTGATGACGGTTCTGCCTTCCAGTGCATCGAACTTTAACCTTCCATGCTCAGCAGCGGACTTGTAAGACTGAGCTAGAGAAAAAATGCTTTTTATCTCAGTATCTGAAAGTGGTTCAATACTGATTAGACTGTTTTTATCCCATTTTATATGACTGCTCATTGCCGAATGAGTACCAAGTAATGCAAATTTTTAATAAAATACAAGTGGTTTATTTCTTAATACTCAGTTATGATAAAAGTCGATTTTGTCAGTTGTCATTTTTTTAATTTTAATTTTTACTCTACAGTCTGTTCGTTGAAAGGATTTTAATAGGGTCGCAACAGTCACACGAATTTCCATTTTTGGGGGGTGTACCGGATTCGACCTCTTGCCGTAGCCTGAGGCTGCATGTCGGAGATA
>CAJWEH010000002.1 GCA_913031135.1 uncultured Puniceicoccaceae bacterium
GGCTAATGCATTAGGGCTGATTTTTGGGAATATTATTCGCTCTTTTATATCTTATACGAAATAATTTTATGATGGTTCCCTTTTTCAGTATCGGTTGCTACATCATTAATTATGGATTGGCAAAAGGAGGGTTCATCGGTTTTGAATCCTATCCCAACGAATCCTTAATTCTCCTATTAGCCACACTCGTAGGCGTATTACTCCTTGTCGTACTGATGCCCTTTGTATTTGGAGCGAAAAAAGAAACGATACAACATTCAAAAACTTAAAAATTCGATTGATCTTTGAAGTAGGGGTGTTTTTATCTAGGTGTTTTTCGGAGACGTGACTGAGTGGCCGAAAGTACTTCTTTGCTAAAGAAGCGAACCTCAAAAGGGTTCCGAGGGTTCGAATCCCTCCGTCTCCGCCACTTGTGAAACAAGTGCAAAAAGCCCAGTAAGGGATGAGAACGGTTCGACGTAAGGAGCAAAAGCGACTGGAGATGGCGAAAAAAAGGGAATAAAATCAAGGGCAGGGGAGTCTAATGTGTAATGTGCGAACTACCCCTGTTAAAATTGGAAAAATCCGAAACATTAAGAATTCAATTTACACCTGAAGATGATCAACTTGTTGAGTTGGATGCTTTAATAGCAATTCTTTCCTCGGTTCAAAATGAATACAAATCACTTATTACTAATAACAAAAGCTCTTCTTATTCTAAAAAAGAGGACTCGCTAAAAATTGCAGAATTAAAAAAGGGAAGTTTTATTGCGGAATTAATAACAATTTCCCAACTAACAATGCCCCTTATATCTTCAACTAGTTTACAATTATTCATTGAACATTTTAAATCATTACTAAGCCATTTTTCCCCTAATTCATTTGAAGCAAAATTAGATTTACCAGTGTGACTATCAAATTGTAAAAATGTAATAAATTTTAGCAATGCATGCATTGGAGGCGATGTGTCTATAAACTATATTAGCAATGATGTTAAAGATAACGAAAATGACATAGAATTAGATTCTCAAAAAACTCAGATAATTCATGAAAATGCTAAAAAACAAAAGGAACTTTTAGAATCTAAATTACACGATAACATTTATCAAAAAGTATTATTTAAATGGAGTGCAATTGATCTTGATGAGACAAAACATGACTTTGCTTCCGTAGACGACATTGATAGAAATTCACAAAAAGTTGAGTTTGCTGAGGGTATTAAGGAAAGATTAATGAGTTCAACAAATAATGAAAACTGGCAAGACGCAACTCATTATGTCGACATTGAGGTTTTTAAGAAAAACAACAAGCTTGCACACTACTTAGTTACGAAAGTATACGACGAACAGTCTTAATCTTTCAAGGCATTAAACACCGCCGCTTGTGCTTAAATGTTATCGATCACTCAGATCGGTATTGCTTTAAAGCCAATCATAAAAGCGTTATATAAAGACTCTCCTTCATAAGCCCTAGTGCTTTTGAGCCCCCTCAGCGCTACGGGCTGAGGGATTTATAATTTCAACCATCCCCTGTAACCAAGCTAAGTTAAGCTCTTACCAGCAACCAGTTTTTCGTGGAGGGCGAGGGCGTATTCGGATTGGTTGAGTATGTAGCGGTGGATGCCGGGGGCGCCGCCTTGGATTTGGATGAGGACTTGGCTTCAGATTAGCTTAATTCAATTATGCAACTGCCTTGGTCTGCAGACTTGCATTCCATTTTGAATTTTGGTGTTCCAGATTTTGAGACATCGGTAATGCCAAATACTTTTTTATCCGTGCATCCCATTTGAAATTGGTAAAAATTGTCTTCAACTTTGGGGTCTGAAGAGAATATCAGTCCAATCAAATCGGCTTCTGTTAGATCGCTTGGATCAAAGCCTGGGCATTATAGGATTGTGCGATCAGTTGGTTGGAGTGTATAGGCTTGATTGTATGTATCATTAATTAAGAGTTTTTGGTCATCCCAATTCGGATCATAAGTTAAGACAATTGGGCTTTTTGAGACGTTTTTGATTATCATTGCTAAATTTAAAGTGCTCATAATGGTTTTTTGTAATACGGGGTTTTGGGTTATAAGAAATAATAAGTCGGTATATTCCCATAATTATTAGATTAGTAAATTTACTTTTTACTATTAGAAAAAATATTTATAGGGCTTAAGTCAAGCTTATTGCTATCTGAGGCTGTGGCCGTGGCTCAGTCTGCTTTTAATGATTTTAAATCCTAGAATGCAATATTGGCTTCTTTAAACTTTTGATAGAGAGCCAGCATGAATTTGGATTGATTCATTATGTACATGTGTATGCCTGGTGCACCGTTTTCTAGTAAGCCTTTGACTTGTTGAAACGTCCATTCAACAGCAGCGGCTTCGAGTGCTTGAGGTTCTTGATTGGCTGAAGCTGTAGATAAAGCGTCTTTTAAGGCTTGTGGGAGTTCGGCTCCGCAGAAGTCACAGAAGCGTTCTACGCGTTCGAGGTTTGTTGGGATCATGAGTCCTGGTATGATGGGGCATTCGATGCCGGCGTCTTGGCACTGCTCGACAAATCGGAAGTAGTGTTCGTTATTGAAAAAGAGTTGGGTGGTGATGAAGGAGGCGCCTGCGTCGACTTTCTTTTTGAGGTTTGCGATGTCGGTTTCGAGGTCGCTTGCTTCGGGGTGCTTTTCGGGATAGCCGCCGACTCCGATTTCAAAGTCTGGGCATTGTGCCTTTATGAATTGAACGAGTTCATTGGCATAGTGAAATCCTTCTGGGTGTGGAGTGAAGTGTTGGTCTCCTATGGGTGGGTCTCCACGTAGTGCCATGATGGTTTGGATTCCATTGGTTTCGTAGTCTTTGAGGATTTTTAAGAGTTCGTCTTGTGAGTGTCCGACACAGGTTAGGTGTGGCATCACTTCATAGTGGTGGGTGTTTTTTAGGGTCTCAGCGTATTCGAGGGTACTGGCTCTGGTGGAGCCTCCGGCGCCATAGGTGATGGAGACAAAGTCGGGGTTTAGGACTTTGAGTTGTTCTGATGTTTTGAGGAGTTGCTGGGCTGCCGTTTCGCTTTTTGGAGGGAAAAATTCAAGTGATAGGGTGAGGGTACCCGCTTGAATTTTGGATCGTATGCTGGCGCTTTTCATTACATATCAATAAATAATGATATATTGATGTGTAAAGAACTAAATGACGGTTTGATTTCTAGCGGAGGCTAGGGTTTAAGCAGGTGAAACTATGATCAGTAGTTTTGTAAAAATTAGGTGATAGGGGTGAATTTCCTTGACTAGTGGAGTGTAGTGGGGATAAATGGTGATTATTGGTACCATTATGGAAGAGATAGGCTCAAATTACTTTGTTGGTGAATTTCATCGTTCGATTGATGAGAAGGGTCGGCTTGCGATTCCATCTACTTGGCGCCCAAAGGATACGCGCTTAGTGGTACACTTGTTGGCGTTGCCTACGCCTGATGGTAATATCACCGTGTATCCGCCTAAGATGATTGAGCAGTTGGAGTCTCGAATTGCTCAAGTGAGTATTGGTGATATTGAGGGTCAGAAGGCGATTACGGAGCTGATGTCTTTGGCGCATAGTTTTACTTGGGATAAGCAGGGGCGGATTAATCTGAATGAACGATTGATTGCGCATTCTGGTATTGAAAAGGGGGTTATTTTGGTGGGTAAGTTGTCGACTTTTAGCGTCTTTAGTGAGGCGAGTTATGAGGCGTTTCAATCGAGCTATTCTGGGAAGAGTGAGGAATCTGCGGAGGTCTTTAGGCGATTTGGTCTGTAATAATGGAGGGGGTCTTATGAAGTCAGTTTTTAAAACCATAGCACGAGAGAATTTTTTAAGATCTGGTTATATAATGGGTTCTGAGAAGTGTCGGCGTTTACCTTGGGGTGCGTCGATGCCCTCGAGTAGTCCGCTGGAGTTGTCGGAGGCGGTGGGTTATGCTTTACGACATAAGGGCAACCGGATGATGGATCCGTTATGGGAAAAATCTTTTAATGTGAATGCTTTGATCAATGCTTTTATCCGTAGACGAGATTAATGGAGGTATGGGAGAGGCGAAGCATGTCTCTGTTTTATTGGATGCTTCGATGGATTATTTGCGTCCTGAGCAGGGGGGGATTTTCTTGGATGGTACTTTTGGTGGGGGTGGTCATACTCGTGCTATTTTGGAGCGTGCGTCGGATGTGATTGTGGTTGCGATCGACCAAGATCCTGAAGCGGCGAAACGGGCTGAGTTGTTTCAAAAGGAGTTTGGTGAGCGTTTTAAATTTTATGCGATGAATTTTTCTGAGTTGGATCGTGTGGAGGAGGGTGATTTTGATGGGGTGTTGTTTGATTTTGGATTGTCTTCGTTTCAATTAGATAGTGAGGAGCGTGGTTTTAGTTTTCGATTTAATGCTCCTTTAGATATGCGTATGAATAATCGTGAGGGGATCACGGCTAGCGAATTTTTGGAGACGGCTTCTGAGTCGGAGTTGATTGAGGCGGTTAGGGATTTTGGTGAAGAGCGAAGTTGGAGAAAGGTCGTTGGGGCAATTTTAAAGGCTCGGGGTACGGGCGTTTTAAGTGAAACCAAGTCGTTTGCTCAGTTGATTGAGGAGACGATTCCTTCTAGAGGATTTAAATCTTCTAAAGGATTTAAGCCTTCGAAGATTCATCCTGCTACGAAGACCTTTCAGGGAGTGCGAATCGCAATCAATAAGGAATTGGATTCGATAAGGATTGCTTTAGAGTCTGCGTTCCGTCGTTTAAAGAGCGGAGGGGTGTTAGTTGCGATCAGTTTTCATTCTTTGGAGGATCGTATTGTGAAGCGTTTTTTTAGAAAGTTAGCGGGTCGACCAGAACACAGAAACGATGGGCAGTTTTCGGATGAGCGTGCGGTTCTTGGGAAGATGATTGCAACCAAGGCGGTGCAGGCGAGTGAGTCTGAGATCAATCAAAATCCGAGAAGTCGGAGTGCACGAATGAGGGGGGTGCAGAAGTTATAAGGGTATTATGATTCATTTTTCAAAACAGTCCTCTAAGAGTGCGCAGTTTAGTTTAGCCTTAACCTTAGTTTCGGTTTTGGTGGTGAGCTGTGTGGGTTCTTTTTCTATCTTATGGATTCAGCAAGAGATTTCTAAGATCGCAAAGGATACTGTGGCTTTAGAAAGGAAGCACGAAGAGTTGCTTCGTAAATTGGACTATTTGGATAGCCGCATCACTGATATCCATCAACCAGTGGCTATGCAAAGTCGGATTTCAAATCGATTATTACCTGTGAAGGATTCACAAATTGTATGGGTCGATGAAAATCAATTACTTGAGGCCAATGCGTATGCTGAGGCACGAACTGGCTATCAAAGTTTAGTGGAAAATAATTTGTGAGGGGTAATTATGGCATCTGAGACATCTTATTTAAAACCCTTAAAACTCTCTCAATTTTTTCGCTTGGTTTATTATAAGATTAAAGCGGTGTCTTTCGTTTTTTGGGGGTGCGTTAGTGGTCAGAAAAAAGTTTTTTTGAAGCCGTCCTCTAAGACTCTGAGGGGCTTGATGTTATTGAAGGATCAACAGATTTATAAACGGAAGTCTTGGGTTTTATTTAAAGATGAGTAAAGCTTTTACATCAGAGTATCGTTTGCGATGGATCCTGCTTTCGATTGCGTTCGCATTTTGCGTGCTTTTTGCACGCTTATTTTTTCTCCATGTTATCGATAGCGAACGCTTAACGGATTATGCAGAGGGCACGAGGAAAACGGTTCAAAAACTCAGTTCTAAGCGGGGTGATATTTTAGATATTAATGGGAATATTTTAGCGTCTACGAATTTGGCTTATACGATCGGGGTGGATCCTAATTTTATTGACTTTAAGGATGAGAAAAAGTGGGTACACTTGGCCTTTATTTTAGATATTCCTTATGGGGAATTGATGGAAAAATTTGAGCGTAAGTTTCGGGAATCAAGTGGTCGAATGATTCGTTGGACGCCGTTAGCGAAGGAAGTCGATTTGAAATGCTACCAGGCAGTACAGTCTTTGAATATACAGGGGGTTTATGGGAATCAAAAGTATACTAGGGTGTATCCTGGAAACAGTTTGGCTGCTCATATGATTGGTTTCGTGAATCACGAGTCCGTCGCAGTCTCTGGAATTGAGCGACTGTGTGATTATTATTTAAAAGGGCAGGATGGTTGGCTCGAGTCCGAAAAGGATGGGCTCCGTAGGGAGCTTGCTCACATGAGATCGAGAGAAATAGCGCCGGTGAATGGTCATAATGTGTATTTGACGATCGACCAACGAATACAAAATGTGGTCGAGCGGGAGATTGATTTAATCGTGGAAGAGACAAATCCAGACGGGGTTAGTATCATCGTGAGTAAACCACAAGATGGTTCCATTCTCGCTTTAGCGAATTATCCGACCTTTGATTTAAATGAGTTTAACAATTTGGAGTTGTACCCTTTAACAAATCAGAAGAATCGGGCTATCAGTGATGTGTTGGAGCCAGGGTCTACTTTTAAAATTGTTCCTGCCTCTGGGGCGCTCAATGAGGGAATTGTTCATCCTTCGGATGTTTTTGAGACGAAGTTTGATCGGGTTGAGTATCAAAATCGAATTGTCCGACTTCCAAGTGACCATAAATTATATGATAAGTTAACAATGAGAGACATTATTGTTAAGTCGAGCAATAGGGGTGCTGCCCATTTGGGAATGCTTTTAGGTGATGAGCGTCTTTATGGTTATGCTGAAAAATTTGGCTTTGGCACTCGTACGCAGTTTGGGCTGAGTGGTGAAGTTAGGGGCACTCTGCATCCTATTGATCGTTGGGATGGCTTGACGATTAGCCGTATGCCAATGGGGCATGCCATCAATGCAACGCCGTTACAAATTCATTATGCTATGAGTGTGATTGCGAATAAGGGGATATTGATGAAGCCTCGAATCATTGATCATTTCGTCAATGAATCTGGAATGGTACTCTTTAAATACCCAGCTCAAGCGAAGCATCGGGTGATTTCAGAAAGCGTCGCCGAGACTATGTCGGAGATATTAGGTGAGGTGACTGGCTCAAATGGAACGGCTAAGCGTGCCTTCTTAAAAGGTTATGATGTAGCTGGTAAAACGGGAACGACTAAAAAAATTGTGGATGGGAAGTATTCGAGTGAATTCCATGTAGCTTCGTTCTCTGGATTTTTTCCTGAAGGGAATCCGGAACTAGTGATCACGGTTATAGTGGATGCTCCAAAGCTCAAGGGAGGTACTGGATATGGGGGTGCAGTGGCTGCTCCTGCTTTCAAAAATATTGCTCAGAAGTCTGCTCGTATTTTAGAAATTCGTCCCTCTGAGTATGTTGCAGATTGGATAACAAGCCAATAAATAAAAAGGAGGAATTTTAAAGATGTTATTAAAAGCGTTAGTGGATGTATTGGATGTTGAACATCAGCAAATCAGTTCAAATGTAGAATTTCATTCCATCATTACGGATAGTCGGCGTGCCGTAAAAGGTGGTTTGTTTTTTGCAATTTCTGGATTTAAACAAGATGGAAATTCATTCATTGAAGATGCGATTGAACGAGGTGTCGTTGCGGTGGTCTCGGAAGAACCTGTTGGGAAATTTTTTCCGATTGATTTTATTCAGGTGCATAATGTGCGACAGGCCTTGGCGAAGGTGTCGAAATTATTCTATGGTTCACCAGATGAAAGTCTTAATGTAACGGGAGTGACTGGAACGAATGGTAAGACAACCGTTAGTTTATTGGCACAATATTTAATGGGAGGGAGTCAGTCGGTGGGTCTACTGGGAACGATCCGTTATGATATAGGCAATAGGACTTTGCCTTCACATCGGACGACTCCTGAATCGGTGGATTGCTTTAGTTTGTTTTCTCAAATGAAAATGGCTAATTGTAAGGATGTGGTCATGGAAGTGAGTTCGCATGGTATTGATCAGCACCGAGTCGATTATATTCATTTTAATACTGCTGTTTTTTTAAACCTTTCGCGTGATCATATGGATTATCATGAGTCGATTGATGCGTATTTTGAGGTTAAAAAGAAGCTCTTTACGGGAGCGTTGGGGTTTTTGGTAGAGCGTGCATTTGTTAATATCGATTGTCCTTATGGGAAAAAACTTTATTCAGAGATACCTGAGGGCGTTAAAAAATATTCGTTTGGTATGTCAGATTCAGCGGATTTTTGGGCGAGTGCGGTTCGTGTACAATCTACGGGCTTAGAGTTTATGCTAAATCATCCTGAGGGACAGTGTTTGATTCGATCCAACCTACTTGGGCGGCATAATGTTTTAAATCTTTTAGCTTCTCTTAGTACATCATATATGAATGGTGTTCCGATGGATTTTTTAAGAGCTAGAGTGCTGAGTTTCCCTGGGGTAACTGGAAGACTGGAGCGTATTATAGCGGGACAAGATTTTAATGTTATCGTTGATTATGCACATACGCATGATGCGATCCAGCATGCTTGTGAAATGATTCATGAAATAACTAAAGGTAAAAAAATTATTGTTTTTGGATGTGGTGGTGAGAGGGATCGAGGGAAACGTCCGTTGATGCTTGCGGCTGCGATTCAAGGGGCGGATCTAGTGATTGCGACTTCAGATAATCCTAGAAATGAACCATTAGACACTATTTTTGAGGACATGAGGAAGGGAATTGCCGAATCGGATTTAGAAGAAAAAGTGACTTTTATTAAAGATCGGAGAAATGCAATTGCGGAAGCTTTTCATCATGCACGATCGGGTGATTGTGTCTTAATTGCGGGAAAAGGACATGAGATGTATCAAGAGTTAGAAGGACGAATGATTCCTTTTGATGATCGAAAAATCGCTAGAGAATTGATTGAAAATCGTTATTTTAAGCCTAATAATCAGGAATGACAGTAGAAGGACAGTTTCTTGCAGAATGCACAGATGGGGAATGGGTTCATGGGATACCTACTGCTGTTAATGAAATTGTTTTTGATTCTCGTTTAATTGAGCAGGATAAAAAACAAGTGTTTATTGCTATGACCCACGGGGGACGAGATGGACATGATTTTGTTGATTCGGCAATTTCAGCGGGTGCTTTGGCTTGTATTGTAGAGCGGGAAATGGATCGTGCCTGCCCTCAATTAATTGTGCCTAATACATTGAATGCTTTGAGTGATATCGGTAGGACCATTCGTGAGCGTTATGAGGGAACTGTTATTGGGATCACAGGAAGTTGCGGAAAAACCAGTACAAAGGGTTTGTTAAAACATGCATTAGGGCGTGAGGTGACTTTTTCCAAAGAGGGGAATTGGAACAATAAGATGGGGGTTCCGTTAACACTCTTTGACCTGCATAAGAGTGCTTCTCGTTATGCCGTTATAGAAGCGGGCATCAGTGAATGTGATGAAATGTCTGAGTTGAGTGCGATGATTCAGCCAGATCTATGTCTCATAACGAACATAGGAGAAGCTCATTTAGAAGGCTTAGGAAATTTGCAAGTGGTGGCTGAAGAGAAGTCAAAAATAATGGAATTTTCTAAAGAAGGAGCACAATTGGTAACCGCTGAAAGCGTATTGCACTATAAGGTGTTTGATGCGTATAAAGAGGGGGTTACCTGTGTTTGTCCGCTTTCTGAAAAGGATAGAGTTTCTGATGAAGCTTCGTATTTTTATGACTATGAATATCTGAGCACGGGTACTTCAAAAGTTCATGTGAGGCATTTGAACAGGAGTGTTGAGTTTGAAATACAGTCTTTGAGTCCTGGTATGATTCAAAATGCGGTTTTAGCCTTAGCGACTGCTGGGACGCTCGGTTTAGAATTGGAGTCAGTTGCTAAAAGATTGGAATCATGGAAGCCTGAAATGAACCGAGGGTCGATACTCAATCAAGGGGGAGTTTTATTTTATAACGATTGTTATAATGCAAATCCTAGGTCTATGCTAGATTCGCTTTCGTCCTTTCGAGTGGTGGCTAAAAATCATAAGCATAAGTTGTATGTATTAGGTACAATGAATGAACTGGGAGAAGAGACCGAGTCCTTGCATCGTGCCGTTGCTCGAGAAATTGCACCCAATCCTAATGATCAAATGGTTTTTGTTGGATCAAAGTCGCTCACATCTGCTTATTTAGAAGGAGCAAAATTAGCTGGTTGGAAAGAAAGTTCCTTGCAATGCGTGGAATCTGTAAAATATTTAAAGTCGATGGTGGAACAATTTTCTGGAGCTGTTTTCTTAAAAGGAAGTCGAGTGTGTCGATTGGAAACCCTTATTCCTGAGACGGATTAAACTATGTTGAGTTATTTGTCAGATTTAGAGAGCTTTTTTGGACCGTTTCGATTGTTTCGTTATTTGTCATTGAGAATCGCATTTTGTGGTATTAGCTCAATGTTGATTGGATTTTGGATTGGACCGATGATTATTCGCTACCTCAGGGCAATTAAGATGAATCAAGTTTTAAGGACACAATCTGAGGTGGGTGATCTCGCTAAATTACATCAAGGAAAAGCGGGAACTCCGACAATGGGTGGGTTTATTATTTGTATTTCGGTGACCATAAGCACCATTTTATGGGCGCAGCCTAATGTTTATGTGTATGTCTGCTTGTTGGTCTATTTAGGTTTAACTTTGTTGGGTTTTATCGATGATTATTTGAAAGTCTTTAAGAGTAACAGCAAAGGATTATCGAGTATGAAAAAGTTTTTAGGGCAGGCGATTATTTCAATAATGGCAATTGTTGTTTTGTTGCTTGTTCCTGAGTCGAGTGAACGCGTAAAAGAATTATGGGTTCCGTTTTACAAACATGTTCTGATCGAGCAGATGCCATTGTTTATTTTGATTCCATTTTTCTTTTTAGTTCTTTCAGGTTCTAGTAATGCGATTAATTTAACCGACGGGATCGATGGGCTTGCTATTGGTTGCACGATTACGGTTGTTTTGTCCTATGTTATTATGGCGTATGCTGCTGGGAATAAGATTATTTCGGAATATTTGTTTATAAGCTATATTCCTGGTATTGGTGAATTGGCGGTCTTGAGTGCTGCAATACTCGGTGCGAGTCTGGCTTTTTTGTGGTATAATTCATACCCTGCTGAGGTGTTTATGGGGGATACTGGTTCTTTAGCCTTAGGTGGTATTATAGGGGCAATTGCATTTTTAATTCATCAGCCTTTTACTTTGGTGATCGTGGGTGGTATTTTTGTTATAGAAGCCTTATCGGTTATGCTCCAAGTTTTTTCATTTAAAACATTTGGACGGAGAATTTTTAGAATGTCGCCAATCCATCATCATTTTCAGTTGGGTGGATGGGTTGAGAATAAAGTGGTGATTCGTTTTTGGATTTTATCGCTCTTGTTTGCGATTGTTGGAATAGCTAGTTTAAAACTTCGTTAATATGGTGCAGGCGGTTGCAGTATTTGGTGCGGGTGTCAGTGGTATTGCAGTCGCTAGTTTGGCAAAAAAAGAAGGGTACAAGATCGATCTTTTTGATGAGCGGGAAAAGGGCTGTCGATCAGACTTTGATGAGAGTCAGCTTGATTTGTACACGCATTTTATTTTTAGCCCAGGATTTTCACAAAGCCACCCTTGGAGAAAATGGACAGAGGGTCGTTCAAATGTCTATGGAGAGTTAGGCTTTTCAGCTCAGCGTTGGAGGGGCAAGCTGATTGGGGTGACTGGTACTAATGGCAAGACTAGTCTTACGCGGTTTTTAAAATTGTGTTTGAGCAAGCGAAATCCCTATGTGCATGCGGTTGGTAATATTGGGATACCTCTATCTGAATTGGTTGCGAGTGATCATAACCGTGAGGATGCGATTGCCATTTGTGAAATCAGTTCTTTTCAGGCAGAACTTTTAAATGGCTTAGTTTTAGATGCGTTGTTGTGGACAAATTTTTCTGAGGATCACTTAGATCGACATGGGGATATAGGAACCTATTTTAAGGCAAAGTTTGGATTGAGGAGCACCTTAAATGAAGAGGGTTATTTTTTTGTTGGAGCGCAAAATTTACTTTATAAGGAGCGAGATTTTTGGACGGAACAACGAGCAATTATCGTATCACATGATTCCTCACTCCCATCTGGACTTAGTGAAGCGTCAGTCTTTTCATCCTACCCACAGCGATGGAATTTCCATTTAGCGCATGCATTTCTCAAGTGCTATGGGGTGGATGAATCGGATATCGTTTCTGCCGCAAATGAATTTTTTTTAGATGCGCATCGTTTGCACGTGATCTATGAGCACGCGGGGCTTCGAATTTGGGATGATTCTAAATCAACCAATCTGAATTCAGTATTGGGTGCTTTGGAACATTTGGAGGAAGCGGTTATTTGGATTGGTGGAGGCGCTTCAAAAAAGGAGTCGATTGCTCGTTATGCAAAAGGTATTAGTCATCATAAAAATGTGGAGCAGGTTGTTTTGTACGGGGAAGTTGGTCGTGCCCTTGAGGAGGAATGTTTGAACTACTCAATGAATGTTCTGTACAAAAAGGATTTGGGTGAGGCGATTCGCTGTGCTTTGAAATTTGCGGAATCATACAAAAGAGTCGAACTATTGTTTAGTCCTGGATTTGCTAGTTTTGATCAATTTTCTTCTTATCAAGAACGGGGAAAATATTTCACAGACTATGTTTTTAGTTTACTGAAGCAAAATCCATCTTTATAAATTCTAAAAAGTTAAATTTATTATGAACACATCTAAAGTTTTTGGTTTTATTTTAGCCCTTCATGTAGGGGTCATCTCAATATTATTTGTACAACCGGGTTGTCAATCTTCAGTGCAAGCACCGACGCAGTCTGATTATCAATTAAATTCACTTGAGCAGGCGAATTCAGAGGCACCTAGTGCCTTAGATTTAGCGTATCAAGAGAGTAGTCTGATCGATGCGTCACTGAGTGAATCGGATTATGATCAATTGAATGAAATCGAGGGTGTCTTTTTAGAAGAGGAAGCGTTTACAGTTTCGGTCAATGAAGTGTCTATGGATACCTATACGATTCAATCGGGGGATACGCTTTGGGATTTGGCTAAGCGTTTTGATACAACGGTTGCAGAGTTGTGTGAATTAAATGGTTTGATTAAAGACTCAGTCCTACAAATTGGCAGGGAGATTGATGTGCCGACAGGGGACAGTAAAGAAATGGAAATTACAAAAGAAACGGCTACCCTGTATCAACCGAGCACCTACGAGGGTGTTGGGCAGTCATATTTGATTGCACCTGGAGATTCACTTTCAAGAATCGCTAAAAAGTTTGGTACAACAGTGGACGCTTTAAAGGCGGCTAATAGCTTGACTTCAGATAGAATTTACAGTGGTCAGAAGTTGCTCATTCCAGTTGATGGGGTCGTTGTTGAGGCTCCAGCAGTGGAGACTGTTGAGGTTTCAGTTGAAGAAGCTCCAGTTGCTGTTGCAGCAGTTGAGCCAGTGGCAACTGAAGTAACGAGTTCGTCGATTGTTCAAGAGGCAGAACCCTTAGATACTTTTGGTAGTTCTATCGAAGACGATTTATCCAATATCGAAGCTTTAGAGTCAGGGGAAATCAACTTTGATGATTTTGAAGAGGTTGAACTGGATTACGTTAACGTAGGAGCAGAAGAGTAATTGCAACGCGACTACTTATTCAATAAAAATGCCTCAAATTAACATCTGGAGAAATTCAAATGCACGAATTTCTTCTGTTAGTTTGATCATTATATTAGTCGTTTCGGCTTTAACGACATTGGGACTTTTGGTCTTGTTCAGTGCTTCAAAAGCCTATTATGCCAATCCGAGTCTGATCGTTCAAAAACAGTTTATTTGGTTACTGCTGAGCCTGTTTTCTGCAATCGTCATTTTTAGGTTAAATCTAGAAAAGCTCCGTGACTTTATTTTTATTTTAGGGGTATTTTCTCTTCTGTTACTATTTTTAGTTTTAATTCCAGGGATCGGGGTTGAGGTGAATGGTGCTCGCCGATGGATTGATTTCGGTGTTATGCGCTTGCAAGTCTCGGAAATTGGTAAGATTGGTCTACTTTTCACTTTATCGCATTATTTAGCGATGCATCGTAGATCCTTAGATCAGGTGATTAGTGGCTTTATCATTCCTTGTTCTATTTTAGGAGTCTTTTGTGCTTTAATATTTCTTGAGCCTGATTTTGGAACTGCTTTTTTGTGTGGATTGGTGGGTGGTATCCTTTTTTTTGTATCGGGAATGCACTTAAAGTATTTGTTACCAACGGCGTTGTCTGCCTTAATTGTTTTTATCATTGCTATTTTAAATGATCCTGAACGGTTGAGTCGCATAACATCTTTTTTAGATGTAGAATCAAATCGCTCAGACAGTGGGTACCAGTTGTGGCAGGGGATTTTGGCATTTGGGGTTGGTGGCATCGATGGGGTCGGATTGGGCTCTGGTCGTCAACAGATGTCTTTTTTGCCAGAAGCGCATACCGATTTTATTTTTGCCATTGTGGGTGAAGAGCTCGGTTTATTTTTTACTAGCGGAATCGTATTTTTATTTTTGTTCCTCTTCATTTGTGTTCTGACTCAGTTAAAATATGCACCTAATTTATATCAGTTTTTATTAGTTTTAGGTGCGATTCTCTTTATAGAATTTCAAGCTTTGATCAATATAGGAGTGGTAACGGGTTGTCTTCCCACAAAGGGTATGTCATTACCCTTTATCTCGTATGGAGGTTCTAATTTATTATTTATGTTTAGTTTAATTGCTATTATTTTAAATTGTTTCAGTACTTGGCAGGAATCACCTATAGCGGAAGTAAGAGATTTATGACGGATGTTTTAATTGTGTGTGGAGGCACTGGGGGGCATTTAGCTCCGGGGATAGCACTCGCTCAAGAATTTAATGCGCAATCGTACTCGACCAAGCTCTATATCAGTAAAAAGGCAATTGATGCTGAGATTGTTAAGAAATACAAGGAATTAGAATTTGATTCGGTATCTGGTAAGGCGTTTTCGAATGGTATTTTAGGGCGACTTCAATTTATACTCGATTTACTATTTAGTATTCCTAAAATTATTTTAGAAATCAGAAGTCATAAACCTAAGGTCATTGTTTTATTTGGAGGTTTTTTATCAGTAGGTTTTGGTTTGATTGGTTTTATATTGAATCAAAGGCTTGTTTTGCATGAGGCGAACTGCAGAGTCGGAAAAGCGGTTCGGCTCTTAAAGCATTTTGCCTCACGTATTTATTTACCCGATGGAGTGTCTTTAAAAAAGATTTCTAAAGGCGTGGTCAAACATTGTGGCTATCCTTTACGAAAGGAGTTTGTAAAAAGAAATCAGGGAGAGGCACGGTCAGATTTAGGACTCAACTCAGATGGACGGGTTTTAGTGGTGATCGGAGGAAGTCAAGGAGCTGAGGTTTTAAATCAATGGGTTATGGATCATTTTGATCATTTAGCTGATTTAGGAATTTCTATTTATTGTGTTACAGGCTTAAAGAGTGGGCTCTCAAGTGAAGACACAATTTCACTGAGTGGCAATCGGTCGGTTTTTGTTAAGATGGTTCCTTTTTCAGATGATATGGTTTCGGTTCTTTCATCGGCTGATTTGATTTTATCACGAGCGGGTGCTGGTTCAATTGCTGAGATTACTCGATGCGAAGTTCCTAGTATATTAATTCCCTATCCTTATGCAGCAGATGATCACCAGCTAATGAATGCTCGAATGCATGAGCAAGCAGGGGCGGGAATTGTTGTGAGTCAGAACAGAATCGATACGCTCAGAGGTGAGGTTGAAGATCTGATTTTCAATGACCAAGTTCTCGAGCAATTAAAGATTAATTTAGCAGGCTTAAATAAGATCGATTCTTCTAAATTAATTGTCCAAGATATCATGTCTGATTTTTTCCCAAAACAGAAGCATTGAGTCATGTTTCAGAATAAACGGATACTATTTCTAGGTGTTGGAGGAGCTGGTATGGCACCTTTGGCACTTTGGTGTTCGAGTCAATCAACAAGCTTATTTGGCTATGATGACTTTCTGAAGCATGAGACTGAAGATTTATTGACGCAGACTGGGCTTACTCTTTTAGATTTATTACTACTAGAGGATCTCAAATCCTTTGATTTAATCGTTTACTCAAATGCTTTTCCGCTTGATAACCCATTTTTGCTTGAGGCGAAACGGTTGAATATCGAGTGTTTTCGTAGGGGTGAGTTTTTAGCTCAGATCGCACAAAAGAAAAAGTTGATTGCAGTGGTGGGAAGTCATGGAAAGACGACTACTAGTGCTTTGATTGCTTTTTTAGTTCAGAAGTACGATCAAACGATCGATTATATTTTAGGGGGTTTTTTGAAAGATGGTTCGTCGCCAGCTTTTGCGTGTGGATCAGATTGGCTTTTAGCAGAAATAGATGAGAGTGATGGATCAATTGATCAATTTTCGCCAGAGCTGACTGTGTTTTTAAATTTGAGTTGGGATCATTCTGACTATTACAAGGATTTTGATGCTTTAAAAGGCGTATTTGCTGCTTTATTAGAACGAACAAGTGGGACAATTTTTGTTGAAAAAGCGTTATTGAAAAGCTTGGGCTTTAGTTCATCACTTTTTCCACGCTGTCAGTTTATTGAGTGTCACTTGACGGAGGGATCGAAAGATTCTGAGCATGAGGCGGTTAACGGTAACTTATTAAGCTCTGAATTTAATCAAAAAAACCAATGTTTTGCCTTAGCAGTTGCGGAACATTTAGGGTTTGCTCAAGAAAGTGACCGTTCTATCTTTCATTCTTTTGTTGGGGTGAAGCGAAGGCAAAATTTACTGGTTTCCGATTCAAATTTGACAGTTTTTTTAGATTACGCACATCATCCTTTTGAGATTGAGCATTTGATTCAATCAGTTCGTAAAGCCTATAATGATCATGAGCTCGTTTTGGTTTTTCAGCCACATCGTTACTCTAGAACACACAGCTTAAAAAAAGAAATAGCAACTGTTTTAAGTGAAACAAATCGTTTGTTTTTATTGCCGATTTATTCTGCTTTTGAAAAGGAGTTCGGTGGATTTGATTTAGAGCAGTTCAAAAAGTTAATTGAGACTCAGAGTATCTCCTTAATCAATCTGAATATTTTAGGTTTAAATTCCATTTTAGAGAGTATCGACCCATCAAAGAAGACGGTTGTGTTATTTGTAGGTGCTGGTTCTATCAACGAATTTTCGAAAGCGTTTACTGCTCTCTATAAGGGAGGGACGCTTGCGCGAGCATGGCTTGATTTTGCTCATGCTAATGTGTCTAAGGAGTCTGTGGTGAAGTTGGATGAATCCTTGTCTGAGAAAACAACTTTTAAAATTGGGGGGTCTGCGGCATTTTATGCTGAGCCTGCTTCTGTTTCAGATTTGTTATCTTTGGTTGAATCGGCTCTAATTTTTGGTCTTGAATACTTTTGCCTAGGCAGAGGTTCAAATATTTTAGTTTCGGATAACGGTTATGGTGGTCTCGTGCTTCGATTTAATCATAAGCGATGGCGTGTAATTAAGGCTGTTGGCCCAAATCACTTATGGGTTGGTTGTGGAGTTAGGCTTAAGGAATTGTGTGGCTATGTTGCTCGTTTAGGTTTTTCGGGCTTTGAGTTTTTGGAAGGAATTCCTGGCACGCTTGGTGGTGCTTTGCGTATGAATGCTGGAGCTATGGGTAAATGGATTTTTGACGTTGTCGAACGTGTACTGATGCTTGATGCTAATGGAGTTATCCAAGCGATGCCAAAGAATTCATTTACAGTTGAGTACAGGCGGGTCAAAGAAATTAGTGAAGGGATTGCTTTGGGTGCGTTATTAAAACTGGGTGCTCCTGAATCCACCCAAACGATTCGAACAAAGATTGATTCGTATTCGGATGTTCGCAAAGGTAGTCAACCAATTGCTCCTAGTGCTGGTTGTATCTTTAAGAATCCAAACGGGAATTATGCGGGACGCTTAATTGATGAACTCGGACTAAAGGGAGCGTCTTTTGGGAAGGCAGAAGTTTCGGATGTCCATGGCAACTTTATTATCAATAAAGGAGGATCAACTGCATTAGAGGTACAGTCTTTGATTCGCCGTATTCGTAAAAAAGTTAGAAATGAATCAGGTTATGAATTAGAGCCGGAAGTTTTATTACTTGGTGAGAGTTGGGATGATGTTCTAAAGGAGATTGGTGATGAAAAAGAACTTTGAGCATTTTTTTGTTTTATCAGGGGGCACGAGTGCCGAGCGTGAGGTTTCCTTAAAGAGTGGTTCTGCGGTTGCTAAGACATTGAGCAAACAATATCCAGTAAAGAATGTTGTTCTTGATTCTGAAAGTATTCCAGATGGCATCGACAGTAATCGTCATATCGTATTTCCTGTTTTACATGGGGCTTTTGGGGAAGATGGTCGCTTACAAGCCTTACTTGAGCATGAGGCGATTGAATTTGTAGGCAGTGGTTCAGAGGCTAGTGCTTTGTGTATGGATAAGTTGGCTTCTAAATTAAAAGCAAAAAAAATAGGTGTTCCTGTTGCGGAAAGTCTATCGGTAAACGCTTCTTCGATTCCGCTCGCCGATACGATTATAAAAGAGTTAGGAAGCGATCTCGTTATAAAGCCAAATCGTTCGGGCAGTAGTGATGGTCTATCTTATATTTCCAATCGCTCTTCCTTAGGGCTTGCTTTGTCGAAAATTGAAGAGGGCGATTGGCTCCTTGAGCGACGAATTGAAGGACGAGAATTTACGGTTGGGCTTTTAGAGGGCTCGGCATTAGAGATCGTTGAAATAAAGTGCCGAGGAGGGCAGTTTGATTATCATGCTAAATATGAATCGAAACAGACGCTTTATGAAAGCCCTGCTGTTATCGATAAGGATTTAGAGCAAAAGATTAAAGGACTGGCTGAAACAATATATAAAGCATTTGCTTGCCGGGATTTTGCTCGGATTGATTTTATGGTAGAAGATAACAGACCTTATTTTTTGGAAGTGAATACGATTCCTGGAATGACTGAGACGAGCCTTTTACCCAAATCAGCTGCTGCAAATGGGCTAATGTTTGATGAGCTTTGTCAAAAAATGGCATCCTTTGCCTTGGAACGCTTTCTTAAACCTTCGATGGAGTGATGAAATTTGATTTTAAAGATAATAAATCGGTTTCGTATCGCGGTTCACATAGTTGGCGTGACTTAAACGAACAAAGATCTAAACGAATCGTTACCATCGCTTCGGTTTTACGAAGAATCAGAGGTTACTTGAGATACTTGATTGTACTGTGCTTGCTCTTTGGTGGCTTTTGGTTTTGGGATACTTTTTTTCGAGCAACCAATGTGACTGAAATAGATTCTAATGTCAGTTCCACAAATTATTTGAGTAAAGTTTTATTTAAAACGGACGGGGTGTTGGATCAAAATTGGTTGGCTAAGGTGACGCAATTAAATAAAAGGATGAAATTGATGGATGTGGATATTCACGGAATAAAGATGAAGTTAGAAGCATTGGATCAAATTACAAAAGCCGAGGTCGTTCGAATTTTTCCTGATGCGATTAAAATTGAATTGTTTGAAGAACAGCCGATGTGCCGTTTAAACTTAAAGACAAGAAGTGGTGAAATAGAGTCCAAAATGGTTTCATTGAATGGAGTGGTTTTCTCCGCATATGGCTACGAGGATTCTTTTTATAATAGTTTGCCTGAGTTTATCCCTTACAATGGTACCATTGAAATTTCAGAGCCTATCAATGGGATCGATAGGATTCGTCTTCTAATGGATCGCTATACAAATGAAGTTTTCAAAGAGGATTTAAAAATTGATCAAATTAATGCTAAGAATTTCCCTGCTGAAGTTGGAATGCCTGGTCAGGTGATCGAAATTAAAACAAAGCGTATCCCTCGCATATTATTAAGTGCTTATGATGATTTTGATGAACAAATCAATCGATTGAGGTATCTATTGATTCGTATTAGTGTGATGGGAGACCCTGAAGTCCTAAAAGTCGATTTATCTTTAAAGCACTCTGCTGCAGTTCAATTTAAAGACCCTCAAATTCGTGCATTCTAATCTTTATTTTTGAATTAAAATATACCATTTTGTTTTTTAATGGGATACTCAAAGGTCGTCGGAGCAATTGAAATAGGCACATCAAAAGTAGCCATTTTAATTGGCGAAATATCAAATGATGGCTCTCTCAACATTATTGGACATTACACTGGACTGGCTAAAGGAGTAAAAAAGGGAGTGATTGTCGATTTAGAGGCAGCATCGGCTTCTGTGCATGCCTCCATTTTAAGAGCAGAAAATGAAGCTAATGTGAAAATTAGTGAGGTCTATTTGGCTCAGACTGGTATGCATTTAAAGGGCATTTTCAATGTTGGAACAGCGAATGTGAGTAGTTCGGATGGATTGATTTCAAAATCTGATATCGAGCGTGCAAAAGAAGATGCCAAGCGGCCAAGATTGCCTGAAGGTCGTGTTTTCATAAACCATATACAAAATCCATTTTCTATAGATGGGGTCAAAACAGAAAATCCCTTACATAAGAAAGGTAGGCGCTTAAAGGTTGGTTATTGGGCAATTCATGCAGATAGCAAAATTTTGCAGGATTCTCTTAGAGTGATCCGTGGGGTTCCTTTAGATGTAGAAGATGTCATACTTTCATCGATTGCTTCTAGTAATGTTTTATTACATGAGAATGAAAAAAAAGCGGGTGCATTGGTTGTTGATATTGGAGGAGGAACAACGGATTTTGCATTATATCGCGACGGTTTTATTGTCTATACAGGTGTCATTCCTGTCGGGGGTGATCATATTTCTAATGATTTAAGTATGGGATTACGAACCTCTGTGGAGGTGGCAGATAAACTTAAATTGAGAGAGGGTCTTGCGCTTGAAGTTAAAAAAGATCCTAAGGCTTATGTTTGGCTGGTTGGAAACCAGATAATTGGTGATCGAGAGATTCCTTTAATCTCTGTTTCAAAAATAGTAGAATCTCGTCTAAAAGAAATATTTGAAATCATTGTCGAAGAGTTGACTGAGTTGAAGCTCTTTAATAAAAAAGAGATTGCATCTGGAGTGGTTTTGACTGGAGGCACTTCAAAAATTATCGGGATTGAGCACTTGGTTGCTAGGGTGATGGATTTAGAGTGTCGTTTGGGTTCTTGTCATTGGGATATTTCTGAAGATTTAAATGTCCCTGAATATACAACCGCACTTGGCTTGCTTTCTTATGCGGTTGCAAATAATGAAGGATCTCAAAGTAAGGGAGGGTCTATTATAAATTTTTTAAGGGGGTTTTTAGACCGTTGAGTGTTATCGTAGAATGAATCAATCAAATGAGTGAATTAGATCTAATGAATTTAAAAGTGAGGGTTCTGGGGCTAGGGGGCGCAGGTTCCTTAATCGTTGACACATTTTGTAATCAAGCTTCTGCAAATGTAGAATGCTATGCACTTGACTCAGATTCTAAGTTTTTAGGTTCAATAAAGTCAGCGAAAACAATGTTAGTTGGTCAAGAGGTCTGTCGGGGTATTGGTTGCGGTGGTGATATAGAATTGGCTCAGCAAGCGATTGAACAGGATAGAGATCTTTTAAATCAAATCTTAGAGGGAAGGGATGTTCTTATATTGGTAGCTGGTTTAGGTGGTGGTATTGGTAGCGCATTGGCTTCTGTTATATCTGAGTTGAGCGGAAAGACCAATGCCTTAATTCTAGGCTTTTTCATATTACCCTTTAGTTTTGAAGGTTCGAGATATCGAATCAGTAACACTACTGCAGAACACATACGTCCATTAGTGCATGGTATGTTCACGATCCAAAATGACTTATTACTTCAGGAAGGCGAAGGAAATTTGAGTGCTTTAAATGTTTTTGAAAATGGTAATCGATGGATTTTAAATAGTTTAAATTCAATACAGAATGTGCTCTTTGAAAACGGATTATTAAATCAAGATTTAGGATCCTTAAAAAAGGTCTTTAGCCAATTAGGTGGAAAATCTTTTTTTGCAGTAAGTGGAGAGAAGGAAGAGTTTATTTCTGATATGGAATCGGTACAAACGTTTATTCAAGCATTTCTGTCAGGACCGTTTTTTCACCTAGATATTCGACCGTCACACCTTGATAAATTGTTGATTATCATAAAAGGGAGTCAAAATTTAGAACTTTCGGTTATTAATGATATTAGTTCTTTGATTATTAAGGAGTTGAATTTTAAAAAAGATGTCAATCTAGGGGCGTTTATCGATCCTTCTTTAGTGAATACCTTAGAGATTTGTATCTTTGGTAAATCAGAAGTAGAGGAAAAACAGCTTGAAGCAAAGTCTAGTGATCGAAGTGCAAAAGAAGATGCTAGTAGTTCATCCTTAGACCTAGGTTTAGAAATGAGCGAGCAAAAGCCTAAAGTACATAAATCAAAACTAGGAAAAAAGCATAAGGAAGAATCAGATTCGCAAAAAGAGTTTCAATTTTTTGACAATGGTGAAAATAGAGGCTATTTTGAAAATACGGATACTGAGTTTTACAAAGAAATCAATTTGGATATGCCCACGTATCTACGAAAAGGGATTAAAGTTAAGTATAAATAAAAGTATGGTTACAGTATGGGATTAAAGGTACAGTTATTATTGTTTGGGGCAGTTTTTATGCAGTGTATTTTAAGTGCTGGCTCAATTAGTGGCTTTGTTGAATCAACAACTGAGAATCGTTACAGGCTCACAGTTTTGAGCTCTGATATTGTAGACTTCAATGTTGGTGATGCCTATGAATTTAATGTGGGGCTGGGCGATCAAGGTTCGATGTACGAAGGTCGCAAAATTCAAGCGGAAGTCGTTTATTATAGTGAAAGGTGGAATTTAGAAAAAATTTTTCCAATTGATGGTTTTGGGGCTAAAGCGTATCGAGATGCAAACACAAAGTTTCACAAGCGAGTTGCGACGATGAGTCGTAGAAATTTCATTAAAGAAGGCGAGTATGTGCTTCCGTTTTCAGGGATCAACCAAGACGGAGATTTTTTTCAAATAAAAGATTTTTTGGGTAAAGCGGTGGTGATCAATTTTATTTTCACTCGTTGCCGTGCCCTTGAGATGTGTCCTGCTTCTACAAAGCGCATGTCAATTTTACAAGAGCGTGCGAGAGAGTTAGGGTTGGATGATATTCATTTTTTAACAATATCTTTTGATCCCGAAAATGATTCACCAGGTATCTTGAAGCAGTATGCGGAATCTTATGAACTTGAGTTAGATAATTTTACTTTAATGACATCTAAGTCTGAATGGATTGATGACTTGATGCGGTATTTTGGGATTATTCGTATGCAAGAGGATGGTACGATTAATCATACGATGGCGACATTGCTATTAGATCCACAAGGGCGTGTTCATTTCAGGAAAGAAGGCTCTAAGTGGGGTATTGAAGAGTTTTTATCTAAGGCTGAGGACTTATTGGGTAACAGGTGATGGAGCAGTCTATAAAATTATCAAATAAAAAAATCGGTGTCTTTGTGATTACGCTGATTTTTATTGGTGTTTATTTTGTAATTAAAGCACTACCTGATTCAGAATGTGGCTTTTTGCATTATGAAAAAGTTGTCAATGAAAATGGCGAGATTGAATATTGTGCAACTAACAGTGCGGGATTTATCGATTTATCAAAACTTCAGTATCCTGTTCAATTAATTATGGATTGGGATTCCGATTCAAAACAGGGGCAATTGTCTCTAAAATTAGATGGGGGGCATTTTTTATTGCCTCATGAGCTTGCTTACACGCACACCAAAAAGATTCACTTGTTATTAGTTGATGAATCATTGGAAGACTACCACCACTTACATCCCGATATAACTGAACTCGATCAGACCTATACTTTTAACTTTAATCCTAAAACAAAGGGAGTGTATAAGGCCTATGCGGAGGTTGTGCCCAAAAGAACTAGAAGACAGTTAATTGCGAGTTCAGAATTAAAAGTAGGGGATGATTTAAGGGTGCAAAATTTTTCAAGAAAAACTCAGGATATTCAAAATGCTTTGCACTTTGAGCTTTTGGGTGTGCCTGAAGTCTTAGAGGTGAATAAAGATTATCGATTTAAGTTAACCGTTTTAGATCCAAGTGGTATGCCCGCACAGCTTGAGAGGATTATGGATGCCAAAGCACATATGGTAGCGTTTGACTCAGGTCGTTTGGGTTTTGCTCATATGCACCCAGTTGAAGAAGTGGTTGATCTAGATTCTCTTGAGAATTTGGACTTTTATTTTAATGTTCCTAAAGCAGGGTGGTATCGTCTTTTTGCCCAAGTACAGATTAATGGAGCATCCGTTTATGGAAGTTTTGATCTTCTAGTTAAAGGTTGATAGCGCCTTCCCTAAAATGATTTGAATCTACCCCAATAAGTTGTACTTGATTGGCTTTTGCTTGATTAATGATTTCTTCTTTATCAAGTATGATGACAGAATCCGTTTCTAAAACAGCAGTTTTTATGTTGGATTTGATCATAAGTTCGAGGGTTTTCATTCCAAAGATAGGAACATCAAAGCGGTGGTCTTGATTTTGCTTGATCGTCTTAAAAAATACTAGTGCGTCGGTTTTAAAGTCGCTTACTCTTTTTAGCATTTCATTTGTTCCTTCATAGGCTTCAACAGCAAGCACAGTATTTTTTCTAGTCACTATGCCTTGTCCAATGTTCAGTTTAGCAATCTTTTGAACGATTTTTTGTCCGTATTCAATATAGTTTGGCTGAACTTGAATCGTTCCACCGGTCATGCAGCCTTCTTTAGCAAGATGCTCATCCAAAAAAGAGCGAGCATCCAAAACAGTTTTTCCGATCGCTTCTATTTCTTGGACAAAAGCCCCGAAAATTGTTTCGGCGTTATGGCATTGAATGCTACCGAGTAGGTCTTGCATTTTAGCATCAGGATTCATCCCCTTAAATAAAAGGTGACTATTAATTTTGCCCGCCATAATGACATAGGGACATTGAAATGTTTTAATTGAATCTAGGATCTTAGATAATTGGCTGACATGAAGAGATTGGTGGTTTCTCACATCAAAGCTCTGAATCAATGCAGGGTCGGTTTGGTCTATAAATGAAATTAGTTTAAGGGGGATCGCCTTCTCTTTGATTTTTTCGCTGATTAATGCTGGGTAGCGTCCTTCTCCAGCGATTAAAACGATGGGTTCATTATTATATTCAACTGGTAGGAATTGTGAATGCATCTTATTATCTTTAATCATTAATCAAAAGTTTTAGGGCTTTCAAATGGTTTTTTGAAATATGTATCAGGGATAAGTATCATACCTTTAGCGATGCTCGTATCCATTGTGCTAAGGGGTTTAAAATAGACCCTGTTATGATCATAATTTAAGAATTCGATGTATTCGCTCCATTTTGCATTTGCCTGGTCTAATGGTTTAATGGACTCGACGATCTCTAAATCCATAGAAATAACATTAGTTTCATAATAGCAAGAGTCTCTTAAATAAAACGATTTAGCTGTATTGATGAATTTTGCATGAATATTTCCTTTATAAAGGGCGATTTTCAAGATGTCATAATCATAGGAGATAAGGCAATCAGCCGAATAAAATTCGAGTTTAATGTTTGGAAATTCAATGATGAAGCTTGAAAGCGGAGATTGCTTGGTAGTTTTCAGAGCAATGGAGCCATAGTTTAAGATTCCCCATAGGTTGGAACTTGAGGGTTCTGATTGATTCGAAATCGGATTAGACTCAAAAGGCTCTTGGCTAAATTCTTTTATGGTCAATCTTGAATTTTCTAAAATGCCAATACTTGTGTTATTTGATAACTTAAAAAAAAGAGTACTTTCATAAGCAGTGTCAAAAATAGTGGCTTGCTCAAAGAGAATACTATCATGAAGTTTCGTTTTCTTTCCTTCTGAATGGTCGAGGTGTTTTACGGTTGCATGGCCTTCTAGGCTAGAAATATAAGCAATGCCTGAAAAGTCATCTCCTTTTGCCACTGTCTGCGTTAGCAAAATGAAAGCGCAAATGAGTATGCATTTCGTTTGAAACATTGAGATATTATCTGACTACTAGGTTGACGATTTTATTCGGAACATAAATGGCTTTAACGATTGCTTTTCCATCTAATTGAGCGATGACTCGTTCGTGCTTTTTTGCGGATTCAATGGCTGTTTCTTTTGTATGTTCTTTAGGAAGCATGGTGTCTCCTCGATATTTCCCATTGACTTGGAAAATGATTTTTACTGTTTCAGATTCCAATTTTTGGGCATCCACCTTCGGCCATTCTCGTTCACTAATAGATTGTTCATTTCCTAATCGAAAGAAAAGTTCTTCTGCAATATGAGGTGCTAAAGGGGCAATAAGAACCAAGAATTGTTCAACGACTTCTTTTGGTAGGCTTTCAAGCTTAGAGAGTTGATTGAGTAAAATCATCAGTTGGGAAATCGCTGTATTAAATCCAAGGTTTTCGTAGTCGTGGGAGACTTTATCGATGGATTGGTGGACTAATCGATCTGTTTCTGAGTCAAGTTTAACTGAGTTTGTTAGGTCGATTTTTGGATTCAGCGTATAATCATTATCGATGATAACGAGTCGCCACAATTTTCTTAAGAATCGGGCTACTCCTTCAATGCCTTTGGTATTCCATGGCTTCATGGCTTCAAGTGGTCCTAAAAACATTAAATAAAGGCGTAGCGTGTCAGCCCCGTAGGCTTCGATGATTGTTTCTGGGTTTACCACATTTCCACGGCTTTTAGACATTTTTTCACCATCTTCTCCGAGTATAATTCCTTGGTGGAAGAGTTTTTTGAAGGGTTCTGCTTCAGTGACTACTCCGATATCGTAAAGGACTTGATGCCAAAAGCGTGCATATAACAAGTGCAAGACAGCATGCTCTGCCCCTCCTATATATAAATCAGGCGTTTTCCAATAAGCTTCTAGCTCCTTGTCGATTAAGGCTGTTGAGTTCTGAGGGTCTATGTATCTTAAATAATACCAGCAGGAACCTGCCCATTGTGGCATGGTATTCGTTTCTCTTAAGCCACGAACGGTAAAATTGCTAGCTTGCGATGTGGTTTCTCCAGTTTCTCGATTAAAGTGAACCTCCAGCCATTTTGAAGCATGGCTTAGTGGGCTTTGTCCATCAGCCGAAGGTTTATAACTTTCTATTTCGGGTAGTTCAAGTGGTAGTGATTCATCAGGAAGACAAATCGCATATAATAGTTCATCGCCTATCTTTGATTTTATTGTGGTACCTTTAGGTTTAAATTGGGCATTCACTTGAGCATAATCTGATTCATTGACCCAAATAATTGGAAATGGTTCGCCCCAGTATCTTTGACGAGAAAACAACCAATCTCTTAGTTTATAGTTCACTTCAACCAGACCTTTATTTGCTTTTTCCAAGTTTTCGATGACGGCTTTTTTAGCGCTTTCTGAATCCATCCCATTTAGCGAATCTGAATTTTTGAGTGGTCCGCTCGCTGTGAATGCTTGAGTCAAGTTACCTCCAGCATCCTTTTTCGCTGTTCCGCAATCATCAATGACTTGAATGATATCGATGTTGAATTTTTGGGCGAATTCAAAGTCTCGTTCATCATGTGCGGGAACTGCCATAATAGCACCTGTTCCGTATGAAACTAATACGTAATCAGAAATCCAAATAGGAATTTTCTTTTTGTTAATTGGATTGATTGCAAATGCACCGATGTGGAGCCCGGTTTTATCTTTATTGAGTTCGGCACGCTCTAAGTCGGATTTTGTTTTCGTTTTTTCTATGTATGCGGATACCGCGTCTTTTAGTTCTGGTGTGGTTAGCGTATGAACGAGAGGATGCTCGGGAGCAAGCACGAGATAAGTGGCTCCGTAAAGCGTGTCAGGGCGTGTGGTAAAGACATCAATGGTATCGTCACTTGAGTCGACATCAAAGCAGACCTTTGCTCCTTCGGAGCGACCGATCCAATTGGCTTGTAGACGTTTCGTTGAGTCTGGCCAATCGACCGCTTTGAGTCCATCTAGCAAACGATCGGCATAGTCTGTGATTTTAAGAACCCATTGTCTAATTGGCCTGCGTTCAACAGGAAAATTGCCGCGTTCAGATCTTGGACCTTCAGGTGTATTGAGTACTTCTTCATTGGCGAGTACGGTTCCTAGTTCAGGACAAAACCAAACGGGCTTTTCTTCTACGTAGGCTAATCCCTTTTTGAACAGTTGGGTGAAGATCCACTGAGTCCATTTGAAATATTGAGGGTCAGTCGTATTCACTTCTCGTTCCCAATCATAACACAGTCCAATCTGTTTGAGCTGTTCTTTGAATCGGCTAACATTTTCTGTGGTTGTGATTTTTGGGTGTTTTCCTGTTTTAATTGCGTATTGTTCTGTCGGCAGTCCAAAAGCATCCCAGCCCATGGGGTGAAGCACGTTGTATCCTTGTGCTTTTTTGAAGCGTTTGTAAGCATCACTAGCAGTGTAGCCTTCTGGATGACCTATATGAAGGCCTGCCCCAGACGGGTAAGGAAACATATCCAGTATATAAAATTTGGGTCTTTTATCGAAATTGATGGCTTGGAATGTATTGTTTTCCGACCAGTAGGCCTGCCATTTTGGTTCTATTTTAGAAAAGTTATATTCTGAATTTTGCATACGCTTTATAGGGATAGATGCATTTAGATAAGTTGTTCATGCTTCGTCAATATTTCTAGAGAGTGCATGCTACTTTCTAAGTCTTGACCTAATTCATATATTTTTGCGAAAATACAGCATGTTTTTCGTCAAGAATCTATCGGCAGTTAGTGTGAGTGCATTGTTCCTTATTTGTTTATTTCCAATTGGAGCGGTATATGCCTCTAAGCCTTTTATTGGGTCAAATAAAGAAAGTCGATTTTCGCAAAAAGAGTATCCTTTAAAGAAGAAAGACTTTAATAAGGAGAATAGGTTCTCTGGAAGTCGTTTTCAGTTTAAAGAATGGGATAAGCATTACTCAAAGCTCGGTCAGAAAAAAGTATTCAGTGAAAAATCTCAAAATCAGTTTAATAATAAAATAGATAAAGAGTTATCAAATTTTGAAATGCTTGAATACCGTGAATCTAACTGGAATGATTATTTTTCTAAAATTCGTAAAGAGGCTAATATTGAAGTGGATCAAAATGCTCAAATATTAAGTGACCGTGTCACTTATACCTTACTCTTGCAGGACACTCAACAATTTGAAGAGATGGCTGAAAAAATGGATTTGAGGTCAATTAATCGATTTCAATTTAGAAACAACCGTCCTGAGGGAGAAATACCGGTTGATTCAGTAGATGGTACTAATGGTAATTAGTCATTGCATTTACACCAAGTTTTCATTTTTTGTTTTCTGTTTATGAAGGATCTATTTCGTTTTTTTTGTTTCACATTCATTTTTATTTCTTTTGGGCAGGGATGCTTACTTGCTGGAGGTGGTTCGGATGTGTATGATAAGGCTCCGTTTCCAGTTCAGTTGAGTTATTATTCTGAATTGGAGTCTGAGTATGCTATCGAGCATTCCGTTGATCAAGAGGACCTCTCTTTAATGAAGCGTTTGATGTTGAGGGCATCTGTGGATCCGGTGAATTTAATTGCTACTTTACTATTTTTTGGAGCGATTCTCCACACCTTTGCGGCTGGTTATTTTATGAAGTTGTCTCATAAACTTGAGGAGCAGCACAAAGAGAATCTGTGTAACCGAAACTTTTGCTATGTTGATGGAAAGTCCCCTGTTGATTTTAAAGCGAAATTATTTCATTTCCTTGGTGAGGTAGAGGCGATTTTTGGCATATGGATTCTTCCATTGTTAGTGGTCATTACTTGTTACCACGGATGGAGTACAGCTGCGTATTATATTGATAGTCGTAACTTTACAGAGCCTTTATTCGTCGTTGTGATTATGTCGATTGCAGCGTCTAGGCCGATTATCACCTTTTCCGAAAAAGCGCTGAGTTGTTTTGCTCAATTAGGGAAACAGTCGATTGCAGCGTGGTGGATTTCAATTCTAGTGGTGGCGCCTTTGCTTGGGTCTTTTATCACTGAGCCAGCAGCTATGACAATTGCTGCACTTTTATTGGGGCAACAATTTTATCAATACAAGCCATCTGAAGTCTTTAAGTATGCAACGATTGGACTTCTTTTTGTGAACATCTCGGTCGGTGGAACTTTAACGCATTTTGCGGCACCACCGGTATTGATGGTAGCAACAAAATGGGAGTGGAATGTTCCTTTCATGTTAACTAATTTTGGTTGGAGGGCTTTTTTAGGTATTATCTTCGCAACCGCACTTTATTATCTTTTATTTAGAAAAGAATTTAAAAATCTTGAGGAGAGCCGAGTACAGGCAGAGGACATTGTTAGTGAAGATCCAGTTGAAAGAACTCCGATTTGGGTGATTGGAGTGCACTTGTCCTTTTTAGCATGGACGGTCTTTACGCTCCATCATCCAGCCCTATTTATTGGGGGTTTTTTAATGTTTATAGCCTTTACGATAGCAACGGATCACCATCAAAATGCGATTTCATTGAAGAGTCCTTTGTTGGTCGGATTTTTTCTTGCGGGCTTGGTCACACATGGGGGACTCCAAGCATGGTGGATTGAACCCGTTCTCTCGATGCTATCTGAGCAAATGCTTTTCTTTGGTTCTACGATTTTGACTGCGTTCAATGATAATGCTGCTATCACATTTTTAGCCTCTCAGGTGCCTGCTTTTGATCACCGGTTAGTGGATGATGTGGCATTGGCAAAGTCCCTCCAGTATGCAGTAGTAGCGGGTGCTGTGACGGGTGGAGGTTTAACAGTGATTGCGAATGCACCGAATCCAGCTGGGCAGAGTTTGTTAAGCCGATTTTTCAAAGGGGGTGTTTCTCCACTAAATTTATTACTCGCTGCTTTAACGCCTACCTTGATTATGGTCGTTGTCTTTATCGTGATTCCGAATTAATAGTCTTGATTTAAATTTATGGGCAAAGGCGAGATCATCAAGATTCTAAAAGAAATTGGCGTTCTTTTAGAATTAAAAGGTGAAAATGCTTTTAAGGTCAGAGCCTACCAAAGCGGGGCGAGAACACTTGAGCGCTTAGAGGATAATTTTGAACAAATTGTAGAAGCGGGGCGCTTAAAAGAATTAAAGGGGATTGGACAAGCCTTGGTTCAAAAGATTGAGCTTTTGTATCGTGAGGGGCGCCTCCCATTTTATGAAGATTTAAAGGCTTCGGTGGCTCCTGGCTTGCTAGAATTTTTAGAGATTCCAGGACTTGGGGGTAAAAAAGTTAAAGTGATTTATGATCAGCTTGGTATTGATACGATGGATGCTTTGAAGGAGGCGTGTACTTCTGGGACAATTGAAGCTCTCGAGGGTTTTGGGAAGAAATCTGCAGAGAAAATTCTTTCAGGTATTGAAAACAGAAAAGCGTATGGGAAAAGGCACCTCTGGTGGTCAGTGACGGGTTTAGTTGAGCGAATTTTAGCTATTTTGAGGGCACATCCTAATACCATTAGGGCTGAAGTTGCGGGAAGTTATCGAAGGTGTATGGAAACGGTGGGCGATTTAGATTTCATTGTTGCTTCTGAATCAGCTTCGGAGTTGATGGAATTGTTTGTGGCACTTGAGGGGGTCAAAGAGGTTACCGCCAAGGGAATAACGAAGTCTAGTGTTCGTTTTGAAAGTGGTATACAGGCAGACCTAAGAGTGGTTCCTGAAGAGGCTTTTGTCTTTGCGCTTCATCATTTTACGGGCTCTAAGGATCATAATGTACTGATGAGGCAGAGGGCTTTATCGATGGGGTATCGTTTGAGTGAATGGGGCATTTTTGATAAAAATTCCGATGATGCAGAGCCTTTGAAAGTATCAAGTGAGATTCAAAGTGAATGTGATCTTTTCAAATTTTTTAACTTATCTCCTATCGTTCCTGAATTGCGAGAAGGCTTTGATGAGGTATCTAGAGCGGAAGCCTCAAACATGCCATCTTTAGTTGAAGCGTCTTCGATTAAAGGGGTCTTTCACAATCATACCACAGCTTCTGATGGTTTAGATACACTTGAAGATATGGTAAAGGCGGCTGAACGGCTGGGTTGGTCGTACATTGGTTTTGCTGATCATTCCAAGGCTAGTTACCAAGCAAATGGTCTATCTGAAGATCGAGTCTTGAAGCTTATTGACTCGATCAAACAGTTTAATGATTCAAAGCAATCGAAGGTGAAAGTGTTTTCGGGCATAGAGTGTGATATCTTAAGTGATGGTCGTTTAGATTTAGAACAATCTGTTTTAGAGCAGTTAGACTATGTTGTTGCTTCAGTTCACTCAGGCTTCACTCAATCCGAGTCTGAAATGACTCAACGAATTATTAAAGCTATTGAGCAGCCCGTGGTCACCATGCTTGGGCACCCCACTGGTCGATTATTGCTTAGAAGAGAAGCGTATGCTGTGGACATTGACAAAATCATTGACGCAGCAATTGCAAATAAGGTCATCATTGAGATTAATGCAAACCCTCAAAGGCTTGATATGGATTGGAGGCATTGGCGTAAGGGTCTAGATCGTGGTTTACTGTGTTCAATTAACCCAGATGCTCATTCGACTCAGCATTTAGATTATTTTAGAGCCGGTGTGAATATAGCTAGAAAAGCCGGAATGGAGGACCATCATATTATAAATACAAGAAATGTGAGTGATGTAAGTCTCTTGTTTACAGAGGGTTATTGATTATTAGGTGACTTTTTCTTGTAATCATAACTAAAATTTGCTTAGGTATAGATTCGTGTCACCTCAGCGAGCCTACTCTTAAATTATTAATTTATTAAAAGCTGATTATGGATCCTGACACGATTTTGATGTTTTCAATTGGGCTTATCTTGGGTGTAGTTTTGGTCGCCCTGATTATGCAACGTCAAATTCGGCTTTTTAAATCCAATTATAAGCAGAAGTCAGAAATTTTGCTGAAGGAAAAGACGCTTGAGTTGAGGGAGCAAATTTCTGGCTTAGAGTTGAATGTCCAATCAAGAGAAGGAGAGTTGGATCGTAAACTGAAAGAAGTTAGCTTATTGGAGCGTAGGCTGATTGATAAAGCTAATGATTTTGTTGATAAAGAAAATGAAATCCTCAAGGAGCAAAAGTTTTTGGATTCCGCGAAATTTAATGCTAAAAAACTTGAGCGTTTTTACCGATTGAAATTACATCAGATTACTCAAATGAGTGCTAAGGAGGCTCGTCAGTTATTGATAGAGGATACTAAAAAAGAGTGTGCAGAAGAGCTTAAAGACATCAGGCGTGAACAATTAGGTAAGGCGGAGGCTTCGATTAATCAGGAGGCGAAGCAAATTTTATTAGCAACGATGCAACGATTATCGAGCCAAGCGATGACGGATGCGACAGCGACTTTGGTAAAACTGCCCAGTGAAGAAATAAAAGGTCGTATTATTGGTCGAGAAGGTCGAAATATTCGAACATTTGAACACGTAACTGGTACGACTTTAATGATGGATGAAGCCCCTGACTCGGTTTTAGTTTCATCATTTGATCCTGTTCGGAGAGAGGTCGCTAGGATTGCTTTGGAAGCTTTGGTGCGAGATGGTCGTATACATCCGGCAAGCATCGAGGAGGAAGTGCAGAAGTCAGAACAAGAAATGCTTTCGGGGATAATGGAAATTGGGGAAAACGCTTTGCGTAAACTGCGGATTTCAAATATGCCAGTTGAGTTATCTTCAATTTTGGGACATTTGCATTATCGCTTATCCAACAATCAAAACACTTTGGATCACTCTGTTGAGGTGGCAAATTTCTGTGCCTTATTAGCATCTGAACTAGGTTATGATGTGAATATCGCTAAAAGAGCTGGTTTGCTTCATGATATTGGTAAAGCCATGACTGAAGAAGGACATGAAAGCCATGCAATTGCAGGGGCTAAATTTGCGAAAAAACATGGTGAAGGAGATTTAGTGGTCAATGCAATCGCTGCCCATCACAAGGAGGTCGAAGCCAAAAGTGTTTATGCTAGCTTAGTTATGATCGCAGATTCAATTTCGGCTATGCGCCCAGGAGTACGAACCTCATCAGTGGATGGATTTATGCACCGAGTTCGTACGATTGAGGACATTGCAAAAGAACAACATGGGGTTGAAGATGCTTATGCGATTCAAGCTGGAAAGGAACTGAGAGTTATCGTTAAACCTGAAGATGTGGATGAGGAGGAAACCCGTCAAATTGCTCGAAGAATACGTTTAAGAATTGAGAATGAATTGACTTATCCTGGAGCTATTGACATTACTGTTATACGTGAGCAACGATTTAACGAAACGGCTGTTTAGTCAGTTACTTAGACTCAGCACGCTTTTTTTTCTGAGCGTTCTGAGCGTTCTGAGTGCGTTATGCTCTAATGAAACGGTTCGGATTACTTTGGACTCTGGAGAGGTCTTCATAGGTGAACAACTTGTCAGTGAGTCAAGTGACTTAACGGTAATTGAGCATGAGCTCTTAGGGGTTTTAAAATTTCCGACCGAGGCGATTCTTGAAGTTTATCCAATGATTGATGAGGAGGAGCCAGTGGTTTCTACGGAGGAGCCAAAGATTTTGGACGAAAAGCTTAACGAAACTCAAACAGTGAGCCAAGAAGCGCAAAATCCAGCTGAAGTATCTGAAACAGCTGAAGCATTAGATATTATTGAAATTATCAATCGGTGGGAGGCACCAAAATCATGGTCAGGGAATCTGAAAATTGGTATTAATCAATCAACTGGAGATCGAAAATACGTTCAAACATATATGCGAGGTCTGCTGCGGATTCAAAAAGAAGCGAGTCCAAATAGCTTCCAATTAAAAGGGGAGTACATTTATCAAGAAACTGAGCGAACGGATGGTGATAAATATATTTCTTCCGATCGATTTTACACCGACTTTACTTACCGAAGACTATTTTCTTCTCATTGGTTTTTTCAAAATCTTACAACGCTAAGAAGAGATGTGATTAAGGGGATTGAACAAGAATTACAGAACTTATCGGGTGTTGGATACCGTAAAAAACTAGGGGAAAAGGTGGAATTTTTGATTGGTTCAGGATTAGGTTTTCAAAATAAGTCATTGAATTCTGTGTTGGTCGAGGATCAGAAAGACTGGGTTGTGAATGTGTTCCAAGAATTAAATTGGACCCCTAAAGATCGAATGAGGCTCAGTCAAAAGATGAATTACTTTAGGAATCCGAATACAATCAACATTTACAACTACGATTTTACTTTGTCTTTTAATTATCGCCTGACCGATTTACTCGGTCTAGAGATGCGATACACGAAAGATTATGATAATGGTATTGATGACAAATACGGCGATAACACCCGTTTTCAAAATGCATTAACTATTTATTTTTAAGCCATCATTTGGTTAGTGCTTCTTTTACTTAAGTTAAAGTCAGTTAAGAATAATGAAAGTTCTGTTGAATTTTGAAAATTCACATTTCACGCCTTTAGTATAGTAAAGATCCTTTTAAAAATTTCGGTTTTTACTTTTACTTTTTTAGGAGATAAGGTTTACTGTAAAAATGCTACTTAGATTATCCCTTTTTTACTTCTTACTCATAAGCTTACTTATGTCTCTTCCTATGACACCTTCAAACCTGATCAATGATGAAGCGTGGGCTATCGCTTATTCTGGGTTCAGATTGGGGCAACATCCCGACCGGGGTGATGGAGCTAAGAATCCAAGCGAATCAGATATAATTGAGGATTTAGATATTTTAGTTAAAGAAGGCTTTCAATTAATTCGTATGTATGATTGTGATCAAAATACGCAAGATACATTGAATGTAATTCGAAGTAATGAATATCCGATTAAAGTGCTTTTAGGTGTTTGGTTAGATGCTGAACTGAGTAATCACGATGGCTGTGGATGGCTTGAAGAACCGATTCCCCAAGAAGAGCTTGAGGCAAATAAAAAGAGTAACTTAAAAGAAGTGATGGAAGCCATTAGGCTGTGCGAGGAATATAGCGACATCATAGTAGCGGTAAACGTTGGTAATGAAAGCCTCGTAAGTTGGAATGATCACATGAATACAGAGGAGGGCGTCATCAGTTATATTCAAACATTAAAGTCTAAAATAGACCAACCTGTAACAACCGCGGAGCCGTATTATTGGTGGAGAGATGTTGGAAAAAAGATAGCACAAGAGGTCGATTTTTTAGGAGTACACATATATCCATTATGGGAAGGACAATCCATTGATAATGCTATAGAGTACACGATTAACGGGATTAGGGATGTTGTCAGGCTATATCCAGATAAGAAAATTGCTATTTTAGAAGCTGGCTGGGCAACAACTGCTAATGAGTTTGGCGATCGCGCCAGTGAAGCGTACCAAAAAGAGTATTATAATGATCTTAAAAAGTGGGCAATTGATAATAACATTACCGTCTTTTTCTTTGAGGCATTCGATGAACCTTGGAAGGGTGAATCAGATGCCCCCGATGCTGCCGAGAAAAACTGGGGCATTTATTTTGAAAGCAGAGAGCCTAAGCAGGTGTTACAATAATAACGAAACTCATTTGTAGTTTATTTTAAACACTGTACTTCTTAATATCTAATTATCGATAGGCGATAGGGCATGGTCGGGCCGACAAGATTTGAACTTGCGACCCCTTGCACCCCATGCAAGTGCGCTACCAGACTGCGCTACGGCCCGACTCTAAATTATCCTTATTGTTTTAAGATTTCCAACTGTGTCTCTAGGTCAAGTTTTAAAGTGTTATGATTTAATCTAGTGATATTTGTAGGCGTATGTAGCCTTGAGGAGAATCGGCTAGGGGAAGGGTGCGTCTGTACACTTCAGTTATGGTACCGTCTGTATTTTCAATACTATTGATCAGGCTAATGTTGGATTGGGTATTTTGCCAATCGTGGAGGTTTGTGCTCGTGAGTACGGAGTAACTGACACCACCATTGAGTGAACTAGGTCGTATCAAAGCATAGTTGAAATAGTCTTCTGAATTCGTGCTATCGATATAATAGTATGGGGCTCGCTCTGGTTCTGCTTCATTCGGGTTGGTTTGGAAAGCGTATTCAAGGATTTGTGGCATGCCGTCGTTATCTGTATCGGATTGGTAATCACTTTCCGTTTCATATAAGCTATGATCAACGAGCCACCCTAAATAGGTACTAGTGTCCGGTATGTGGGATTGTATCGTTTCCCTGTACTGTGACAATTGTACATAGGTATTGGAATCCCTGGAGAAAATAGAACCACTAAAGGTACTGCTTTCATTGGTCGAGACGAGTGTGGCGATCCCTGCCAATTTCCAGATACCATCCTCTTTGATAAAAAGCCCTGAGCCTGAATCAAAAAGTCCAAGTCCTGCTTCATTATTACCGTTATTAGAATCTAGATTTGTTTTTAAACTATGGTAATTATAATTGTAGCCAGTATCCGCCTCTTGTAATTGAACCGATGCAATGCGATTCGTTCCCCAGCGTTTTTGAATGGTAGAATTATCTCCCCAATTCCAAGTACGGGCGTTGCCTGTTTGGTTCGCTTGATTGGGATCTCTTCCTCTACCCCAACCAATCAGAGTCGTATTTTTATTCGATTCTGTATTGATTTGAGTGTAAAATAAAGTGTCTGGCAAATTGGGATCTTCTATTAATTTAAATAATTTACAGTCAGCTTCTTCAATTTTAATTGAAGCGAATTCAGGATCTATTTTATAAAAGATTGTTCCATCAAAGGTGACATAACGATTATTCAGGCTGACATGATTGGCTGTCAGTAAGTACTTACCACTGATAGAGACTGCGGAACCACTAGTCCCACTCCCACTTGCATAGCACACTCGTGCAACCGAGTTAAAAATAGTTTCTTTGCCTGTGCCCGTCGCATCTGTATTGGCTGCATTATCGCCACTGTAAAGAATGAGCGCCTTGGCTTTTGGTAGAATTCCTAGAAAACTCAGAAGCATTAAGGCTATAAGTGCTAATTGATAGCCTAGAGGAGAATCCAGGTGCCTTCTGGCGTGCATTTGAGTTTTAGGGTATGAGTTTGGGGTTATATTAGAATGTGAGCGTACTCTTTATTCCAATAAATTAAATTAAAGGGTTATCGTCTTTGAAGAAGAAAGTATAAGAGCCACCCTAAGCTAGAAATGAAAGCTGCGACATAAGTGAATGCAGCTGCATCTAGTGTTTCATTGACGCCTTTGATTTCATCGGACTCAACGATTCCGAGTCCGACTAATTGTCTCTTTGCACGGACACTTGCGTCGAATTCAACTGGCAGGGTGACGAGTTGAAATATGGTTAAAACTAAGTAGATGAAAATACCGAGGTAAATTAGTGATGTTCCCAAATTGAAAAAGAAACCACCAAACATAACGATGGGTAATAATTGTGAAGAAAAATTTGTAATAGGTACTAATGCCATGCGGAGATTTAAAGGGGCGTATGCTTCTTTATCTTGTATCGCGTGTCCTGCCTCATGTGCAGCTACCCCAAGGGCGGCTAGGCTTGTTCCATGATAGTTATCTCGAGAGAGTGCAAGGCGTTTATTGGAGGGATCATAATGATCTGTAAGTGTTCCAGCACATTGTACGATTTCTACATTATGAATACCTGCACTTCTCATTACCGCTTCAGCTGCTTCTCGTCCCGTGATCCTTCCTCTAGACTGAATTTGGGCATTTTTGCTATAGGCACTTTTAACTCTCATTTGAGCATATAAGCCTACTGCGATTGGAATAAGTATTAAAATAATGAAATTCATAATATTTATAATAGATGAAAATTTTTAATTTTCAATATTTAGCTGACAATTTTTTCTTTAAATCAATAGTAACAATATGAAATTACTAGGATTATTTATTTTTATCACAGCAGGCGTTTCTCTTGCAGTTTATTTTGGGAATAGTTCCAAAGCAGAGGTATTCAGTGAAGTCAATGGAACCGAGAGAGTCGAGGCACTGAATTGGTCTACAAACTTTGAAGAGTCTTTGGCAGAAGCGAAGGAATCAGGGAAGTTTATGTTGCTTTTTTTTACTGGTTCGGATTGGTGCCCTCCTTGTATTGCTTTAGATCGTGAGGTATTGAGTAAAAAGCCTTTTCATGACTTTGCTAAGGAGCATTTAATTCTTGTTAAAGTGGATGAGCCTGAGGGATACATTTTAGAGGAAGCAGTGCGATTACAAAATGAACGCCTCAATGTGATTTATCGGGTCTTTTTTAGTTATCCGACTGTGGTATTAACGGATTCAGAGGGAATGGAGATCGCAAGAACTAGCTATCGAAGGGGTGGTGCTAATAGATATGTTCGGCACTTAAAGTCTTTATTGGGCTTGAAATAGCGTACTATTTATTTTTTTCAGCTTTTGCTAACTTTCTTCGTTGATTGGAATCGAGTACACGCTTGCGAAGTCTTAAAAAGTTTGGTGTGGCTTCTACGAGTTCATCGGAGGCAATGTACTCAATGGCTCGTTCGAGAGAGAAATTAAGTGGAGGGGCTAATTGAATGCCCTTATCGGATCCAGAGGCGCGCATATTGTCTAGTTGTTTTGCTTTGGTTGGGTTGACGGGCAGATCTTCTTTTCTAGGGTTTTCTCCAATGATTTGTCCTTCATAAACTTCTTCGCCGGTTCCTATGAATAATTTTCCTCTATTTTGTATCATGTCTAGGGCGTAGGGCATTGATTTCCCTTGATCCATGCTAACGAGTGTCCCTGTTTGTCGGGTATTAATTTCTCCGCAGTAGGGACGGTATTCTAGAAAGGAATGACTGAGCACGCCATGACCAGAAGTCATGGTGGTTAGGTCACTTTCAAAACCAATGATTCCACGAGTCGGCCCTTCTGCTTCGACCGTCACGCCTGCATTGTGGTGTTCTAAGTTTGTGACTTTTGCTTTTCGCTTGGAGAGATTTTCCATGACGCCACCGAGGTGTTCTTCGTCTACTTCAATCCACAGTTGCTCGAAAGGTTCACATCGGGTGCCTTCGATGTCTTTATAGAGGACAGTCGGTCTAGAAACGAGTACCTCGAAGCCTTCTCGTCGCATCGTTTCAACGAGTACAGCAATCTGCATCGCGCCACGGGCATTAACTAAAAAACGGGTGCCGTCTTCGGTGTCTTCAAGAGAAATGGATATATTGGATTGGGTTTCACGCTGAAGGCGTTCTCGGATTTGGCGAGAGGTCACTTTTTTTCCATCACGACCCGCTAGTGGTCCGTTGTTAACCGAAAATTCCATTTGAACAGTTGCGGGATCAATTTCCACGAAGGGTAGGGATTCTGCTGAGCTCTCGGCGGCGAGTGTTTCTCCGATATCAATGGATTCAAATCCCGCAAGACCGAGGATGTCTCCTGCGTGTGCGACTTCAATATCATCTGTTTTGAGACCAGAAAAAGTTTTCATCTTGGTGATTTTGACTCGGTCTTTTGAGCCATCTTTTCGCAAGGCAAAGATGGATTGCCCTTGTTTGATTTCGCCTGAGAGAATACGCCCAATTGCCATTCGTCCAACATACTCATCCCAATCAATATTGGACACTAACATTCTAAATGGAGCGTCTTCAACACTTGGTGGTGGAATCCGTTCAACAATGGTTTCAAAAAGGGCTGTCATGTCTGTCCTTGCTCCATTGACTTCTCGGTCTGCAAAGCCGTTTTTAGCAGAGGCATAGAGGAAGGGTGCATTAAATTGATCATCGTCTGCTTCAAGGTCTAGGAAAAGCTCGAGCACTTTATCGTGTACCCATTCTGAGCGTGCTGTATCTCTGTCTATTTTGTTGATCACGCAGATCGTTTTGAGCCCTTGGTTCAGGGCTTTCTTGAGTACCCATCTAGTTTGAGCTTGAGGTCCACCGACTGCATCGGTCAGTAACAGGACACCATCGACCATTTTCATGACTCGTTCGACTTCAGCTCCAAAGTCTGCGTGTCCTGGAGTGTCTACAATATTAATGGTATAGGTCTTATTATTTTTTTTATCTTCCCATCGTATAGCCGTATTTTTTGCTTTAATGGTAATGCCTTTCTCTCTTTCAAGGTCCATAGAGTCCATCATTCGCTCTTCGGTCGATTGGTTTTCTCTAAAGGTCCCGCTTTGTTTGAGCAGGCAATCTACCAGTGTGGTTTTTCCGTGATCAACGTGTGCAATGATCGCAATGTTTCTAATTAATTCGGCATTCATGTTACTATGTCTTCTTTGAGAGTCCCTTCTCAAATGAATGAAATCCTATAAGTAGCAAGAAATTTGATAAAAAACTTATACGCCAATAGGTTGGCATGGATTTGGATTAATGATTTTTGTTTGAGGAACTTGCTCATTGAGTTGCTCTTCAAACCATTTTCGGGCAGCGGTTTCTCCGTGATTTAATACAATTGCTCTAGCATCGGATTGAACGGCGTAGTTCAATAGTGATTCTCGATCTGCGTGGCCACTCAAATCAAATTGTTCAATCGAAGCACGAAGGGGTGATAAGTAGTCATAGGCTCGAAAATAAAAGGTTTCAGAATCACTTTCGTTACTGGCTAATAGTTTTCCACCTGGAGTGTCTGGATCATTATATCCAACAAAGCAAATGCCATTTTCTTTATGGGCTAAGAGTGATGCGGCCAATTTATAGGAGGGTGTGTGTTCAACCATCATTCCACTACTCACTATATAAATTCCCTTGTTTTTAATGTTTTTGCCAGGGCGTAGCTTGGGGTCGGGAGCTTTGATCTTTAATTGGTCTAAGATGCGATGTTCAAAGTCTATCAAGCCGGTTTTTTTGTGAATTTTATCAAAATAATTACAAATGTCGATTCCAAGACCGGTTGAGTAAATGGGAGCTTTTTTGAGAATTCCAAAATTGATCGATTCTTGGATGATTTTGAAAATTTCTTGCATTCTACCCAGAGCAAAGACGGGTATTAGGCAGCTGCCGTTTCTTTCTAGGATAGCATTAATACTTTCAATTAGTCGATCGACTTCGGTTTCACGATTACTGGATTTGTCTCGCTCAGTAGCACCACGTGTTGTTTCTAAGAAAAGCACATCGATTTTGCCTTTTGGTAAATGTGCACCAGGCAAGGTTCTTTGAGCTTCAAAGAGGACATCGCCTGAAAAGACTATGCGTTGGTGTTTGTGGATGATTTCAAAAGCACTTGCACCCGCTACATGACCGGCAGGGTGAACTATGATTTGGACTGAATCAGATCCCTTATAAAAAACTTCCGCCTTTTCAAATGCTAAGGCTAATAGTTGATTTTTCACATGGTCTATATCTCTATGCTGATAGAGCGGTAATTCAGTCAGCCCGAGTTCCTCTCTTTGACGTTTCATCACATTAATTGAATTCCGCAACATTCTGGGTGCTAATGTGAGATTTGGGATTGATGTGACAATGGGGGCATTGGGATGGCTTTTTGAAATAATTGGGAGGGAGCCGATGTGATCCAAATGGCAATGGGTTAGGAGGATCAAGTCAATTTCCCTGCCATTGATCGTACTGAAATTGGGCATGGCGTCTCTACCTTCTTTTTTAGGGTGTAGACCGCTGTCTACAAGGATGTTGAAGGATCCAATTGAGATGAGTGTTGAATTCGCCCCAATTTCGCCATGCGTATTTAAGTCAATGAATTCCATTTATATAAAGTGAAGGGATCTAAAAAAATGAGCCAAAAAATCACTATTATCGTTAAATTCGTAGAATCAAGCGTTTCTTTGAAGTTCCTAATGAAGATTTCAATTTTTGAATGTTTACATTATTGTAAAATTGCTAACTGTAATTCGTATCAGATTTATCTATGAGTGATTTTTTAAAGCATGAATGTGGCATCGCGATGGTTCGTATGCTCAAACCTTTAGGCTATTATAAAGAGAAATACGGTTCGTCGCTTTATGGCTTTAATCAGTTGTTTTTGTTGATGGAAAAGCAACACAATCGCGGGCAAGATGGATCAGGTGTTGGGTGTTTGAAACTCGATATGCCGGTCGGCCACCCCTATATTGCACGAAAGCGAAGTATAGAAACTAATTCTCTTGCAAGAATTTTTAATAATTTATTGTCCGATTATGATCAAATGGTAAAAAAAGGGATTATTTTCCCTGAATTCCCGTATTCTGTGAAAGAGAATTTTAGTTTTGGGGGAGAGATTTTGCTAGGGCATCTTCGATACGGGACTTCTGGAGTCTACTCATCAAAAAATTGCCATCCCTTTGTGCGTCAGTCTAATTGGCCAACTAAAAGCCTTATGCTTGCAGGTAACTTTACGATTACAAACGAGAAGGATATTAATCAACAATTGATCGATCATGGTCAGCACCCAATTTTTGGCACAGATACGCAGGCAGTTTTGGAGGAAATTGGATTTCACTTAGATGAAGCTCATGATTCAATCTATCGAAAAATGCGGAAAGATAATATTGAGGGGCTTCAGATTCCAAAGATTATCAGCGATGAGTTAGATCCTATTCGTATTTTAAAAGCGTCTGCTAAAAATTGGGATGGTGGTTACACGATAGCGGGGGTGATTGGGAATGGCGATAGTTTTGTTATGCGTGATCCCAATGGAATTCGCCCTTGTTTCTACCTTTGTGATGAGGAGGTTGTTGCATTTGCTTCGGAGCGAGTCGCATTGATGACGATATTTAATAAAGAAGCTTCTGAAATTCAGGAACTAGAGCCAGGAATGGCGATGGTTGTGAAACGCAATGGACGCATTTATTCCGATCGTTTTATTGATGAGCGCAAACATCACCCTTGTTCTTTTGAACGTATTTATTTTTCAAGAGGGAATGACCCCGAAATCTATCAAGAGCGAAAAGCGCTGGGTGCCGCTTTAAGAGACCAAGTAGTTGAGGCAATCGACAATGATTTTGGGAATAGCGTGTTTAGTTTTGTGCCGAACACGGCCGAAGTGGCTTATTATGGCTTGCTTGAATCCTTACGATTGCATCGGCGAAAAGAGGTGAAAGCAGAATTGATGGAGGCTTATAAAACAGGGAAGTTAGATGAGCAATTGATCGATCGTTTGATCATGGGGAATTGGCCAAAAGGCGAGAAGATCGCACACAAAGATATTAAATTGCGAACCTTTATTTCTCAAGAGAAAGGAAGGAGTCAGTTGGTTTCTCATGTTTATGATATTACATATGGCGTGGTTAAAGAAAAAGATAGTTTAGTTGTGATTGATGATTCAATCGTTCGAGGGACTACACTTAAAGAGTCGATTTTGAAGATTTTGAGTCGGACAAATCCTAAAAAAATCATAATTGCATCAACTGCTCCTCAAATTCGGTATCCGGATTGCTATGGTATCGATATGTCCGAGCTTTCAAAATTCATCGCTTTTAAGGCAGTGATTGAATTGGTTAAAGATGATAAAGCGACGGATCTATTGAAAGAGATTTATCATGAATGTTTGAATCAACAAGACAAGCATCCGAGTGAAATGAAAAATTTTGTGAAACAGATTTATGATCGCTATTCTGATGAGACCGTTGCCCAAAAAATAGCCGAACTCGTCTATCCAAAATCGGTATCTTGGAAGGGAGAGCTTGAAATATTATTCCTAAAAGTCGACAAAATGCGAACGGCTCTAGAAGGTCATGATGGGGATTGGTATTTTACAGGCAATTATCCGACCTACGGGGGACTTTCTGTTTTGAATAAGGCTTATATTAATTTTTATGAAAATAAGGATGGTCGAGCCTACTAATAATTAATTTTTAAAAACTATAATTCTATGTCTAAATTAGCGTTAATTTCTGTCAGTGATAAATCAGGGCTTGTGCCATTTGCCAATGAGCTAGTGGAAGTCCATGGTTATAAGATATTATCAACGGGGGGGACTGCCAAATTATTGGAAAGCAATGGCGTCCCTACAACCGAGGTAAGCGAATATACCGGTTTCCCCGAAATGATGGAAGGGCGAGTCAAAACCTTGCACCCTAAAATTCACGGAGGACTCTTAGCACGTAGAGATAAAGAGGATCATTTGGCTGCTGCTAAAACGCATGCCATCGAGATGATTGATTTAGTCGTAGTCAATTTATATCCCTTTGAGGAGACGGTTGCAAAGCCAGAGGTAAGCTATGAAACGGCTATTGAAAATATCGACATCGGTGGTCCTTCGATGCTTAGAAGCGCCGCAAAAAACCATGCTTCAGTGAGTGTGATTGTCGATAATGAAGATTACAGCCTCTATTTAGCAGCACTAGGTGATCCATCACGATTAGATTCTTTGAGGAAAGAGCTTGCATTAAAAGTATTTCAAAGGACTGCCAGCTATGATGGTGCTATTGCCTACTATTTAAAAGAACAGGTGGATGCATCGAGGGAAACGCCAGACCTTGGCGCTATTTCTGGAATTCCAAGTGAGCTTGAGATCTCCTTAAAACGAGTCAAAGAATTGAGGTACGGAGAAAATCCTCATCAAAAGGCGGCGCTATATGGAAACTTTTTTGACTGTTTTGAGCAACTTCAAGGTAAAGAGCTTAGCTTCAATAATATTATCGATATTACAGCAGCTACGTATTTGATAGGAGAGTTTCAAAAGCCGACAGTCGCTATTTTGAAACACACAAACCCTTGTGGTGTTGCCAGTGATGAATCTTTAGTTAAAGCTTGGGAAAAGGCTTTTGAGACGGATAAGCAGGCACCCTTTGGTGGAATCATTGTCGTGAATCAAACCGTAGATTTGGCATTTGCTGAAGCTGTTTCGAGCATTTTCTGTGAAGTGATTATTGCTCCAGAATTTAGTTCAGAGGCTTTGGAGCTTTTATCTAAAAAGAAAAATCTGAGGCTTATGACGGTTAAAGATAGTTTGCCTGCCGATTCTTTAAGGGAGATGCGTTCTGTAGTTGGAGGGGTATTAGTACAAGACAGAGACCTTTCTTTATCTAAGCAGTCTGATTTGGAAGTGGTAACAGAACGACAGCCTACGGATGCAGAGATGCGTTCTATGCGATTTGGATGGAATGTCGTGAAGCATGTGAAATCAAATGCGATTGTTTACACTGGAGATGAACGGACACTAGGAGTGGGAGCTGGTCAGATGTCACGAGTGGATAGCTCTAAAATTGCAGTTTGGAAGGCGGGTGAAGCAGGCCTAGACCTAAACGGATCGGTCATTTGTTCGGATGCCTTTTTCCCATTTTCTGATGGACTGATTGCGGCTGCAGAGGCAGGGGCGACAGCAGTCATCCAGCCAGGGGGTTCTGTTCGAGATGCAGAGGTCATTGCAGCTGCAAATAAGCGTAATATGACGATGGTCTTTACGGGGCGTAGACATTTTAAACATTAATTAAGATCGCTTATTTATTTTGAAGTGGGTGTCTTAGTTTTATTCAGGTGAAACTAATTCTACATGCATATGAAGGTCTTTGTTCTGAAGAGCAGATGGCAATGGATGAGTGGATGCTTAAAGCTTTTGGCTACCAGCAGTCCTATCACATGCGACTTTATTCAATGAAGGAAACCTATTCAATCGGGCGAATCCAAAAATATGCGTCCCTTAACGGTGTCTTTGAGCAGAACTCAAGCTATAAAATAGTACGAAGACCAACTGGAGGGGGACTCGTACAGCATGATGACGACTTTGTTATCAGCTTTGTGATTCCATCTGGTGAGACACTGTATGACTTAAAGGTAATTGACCTATACGCCTATCTTCACCAATTATTTTCGGAGGTATTAGAGTCACTGCAAATTGAAAGCTACTTAAACCCAAATTGTGGCGATTCTAAACCAAGCGTTTGCTTTGAATCTCCAACAAAATTTGATATTTTGAGAAAGGGTAGTACTGAAAAAATCGTCGGCTCAGCGATTAAAAAGACAAAAGAAGGTCTTTTAGTTCAAAGTAGTTTCAATTGTGGTTTGAAAAAAAGAAATTTTTCTAGACTATTTCTAGATCGTTTAATTGAAAAGTTCCAATTTTTTGAATCCGTTGAAAAAAGCGATAGATTTAATGACCAGTTGGAATCTTGGAAAGCGCTAAGCGAGCATTATAAGAGTCAAGCATGGAGGGAAAAATTATAATAGTATGAGTCTAAAATCACCACTATATGAAGAGCATAAAGATTTAGGGGCTGTTTTTACTGACTTTTCTGGCTGGCAAATGCCTGTCCATTTCGGAAGCATAATAAAAGAACATAAACTCGTTCGTGAATCAGTGGGTGTTTTTGATATCAGCCATATGGGCGTGATTTTTGTTTCGGGTACTATGGCAAGGGTTTGGTTGAATGAACTTTTAGCAAACGATTTGAGCATTTTGGATACCGGACATTCTCAGTATACCTTTTTGTTAAATGATCAAGGTGGAGTGATGGATGATTTAATTGTTTACAGATTGGGTGATGAGACCTTTTTGTTGGTGCCGAATGCATCTGGCGTTGATCTAGTGTATGAAACTATGGTCAAGCAGTTGCCTGAGTCCGATGTCTTTTTAGAAAATAGGAGTGGTTCCGTGGTTTCTTTAGCCGTTCAAGGAAAGGAATCGCTAGCTTTGATGGAAAGAATGAATCCAAAAGTGAAGCATTTGCAGAAGAATGAGCTCTTTGTCTGTGAAGGTGATTGTGATTCGATGGTGATCGCTCGAACGGGATACACAGGGAGCGATGGCTTTGAGATTTTTACTAATATAGAACAAGGTAAACAGATATGGGAGTGGTTATTGAAAGACCATGGCTCAATTCAATGTTCCGCCTGTGGTCTAGGGGCTCGCGACACACTTCGAATTGAGGCGGGATATCCGCTTTATGGGAATGAATTAGATTCATCGATGACACCATTACAAGCGGGCTTGGGTTTCTTTTTAAAGCCTAGCTTAAAAAATGAATTAAGGGCGATGAATCCCGAACGTTTGCCGAGAATTGTTTATTATCAATTGCTTGAAAAAACACCGCCTCCCAGAAGTGGTTATGAGATTTATGAGGGAGACGAAAAGATAGGGGTTGTTACGAGTGGATGCTTATCTCCATTGACTGGAGATGGTGTTGGTTTTGCCTTAGTTCAGAAGGAGATAACGTTAAATGACATAGGTAACTATAAACTTTTTGTAAGAAATAAAAAATATTCTTTGAAGTTTACAAAAAGAGGTATTATCTAGAATTATGTTCGATCCAAAAGACTTAAAATTTACGCAATCTCACGAATGGATTTCTGCTGATGATTCGCTAGTGACTGTTGGAATTAGTGATCATGCTCAGGACTTGTTAGGGGATATTGTTTTTATTGAATTGCCGGAAATTGGTCGATCTGTGAGTGTTGGTGAAGCGGTTGCTGTTGTAGAAAGTGTGAAAGCAGCTTCAGATATTTATGCTCCGTTAGGAGGTACAATAGAAGCGGTCAACGAAGCCTTAGATACCGATCCGACTTTAGTAAACGCTTCGGCTTATGGTTCTGGTTGGTTATTTAAAATTCGTATAGAATCAGCGGATGCCCCTAGTGATTCGTTAATGGATTATAAGACCTATCAAAGCGATTTTGTTGAGTAAGCTACAATGACAAAATTTGTTGATCGTCACATAGGTCCTTCCGAGGAAAATATTAAAGAGATGCTGACCTCTGTGGGTTTCGATTCTATGGATCAACTGACCACAGAGCTTGTCCCTGACTCGATTGCACTTAGGCAAACACTCAATCTGCCAGATGCATTGAGTGAATCGGATGCCCTCGATCGATTGCGGAGAATTGCTTCGAAAAATAAGTGTTTTCGTAATTTTATCGGTCAAGGTTATTACGGTACGCACACGCCTTTGGTTATTCAGAGAAATGTATTAGAAAACCCTTGTTGGTATTCAGGTTATACGCCTTATCAAGCGGAGATTTCTCAAGGTCGGCTTGAGGCCTTATTTAACTTTCAAACAATGGTTGCAGATTTAACGGGCTTACCGATAGCGAATGCCTCTTTATTAGATGAACCGACTGCAGTTGCTGAAGCGATCATGCTCTGCCATCGAGCAAAACGAGGAAAGGGGAGCAAAGTCTTCCTCTCTGAAACCTGCCATCCTCAAACCATTAGTATCTGTCAGTCTCGAGCGGAATTATTGGGCTGGAAGGTTATCATTGGTGATTGGAAAGCATTTGAGGCTGATGAGCATACCTTTGCTTGTGTTGTGCAATATCCCGATACCAATGGAATCATTGAGGAGTATGCAAGCTTTACTGAGCGTATGCACACGCAGGGTGCTTTAGTGATAGCTGCTGCTGATCTCTTAGCGCTCACCGTGTTTGTTGAGCCAGCTCAATGGGGAGCAGATGTTGTTGTAGGAAACAGTCAACGATTTGGTTGTCCAATCGGTTTTGGAGGACCACATGCAGCATTTTTTGCCACAAAAGAGGCTTACAAAAGGTTAGTTCCAGGCAGGATTGTGGGTCGCTCAAAAGATCGTTCTGGTCAAAATGCTTTGCGTTTAGCGCTTCAAACTCGAGAACAGCACATTCGGCGTGAAAAGGCTACGAGCAACATATGCACAGCTCAAGTATTACCTGCGGTGATTGCTTCGATGTTTGCACTGTATCACGGACCGCAGGGCTTAAAGGCTATGGCCTCTAAGATACTTAAAATTGCTAATGGCTTAACGCATAAAATTGCGGAGATGCCTGAGTATTCGGTCTTGTCAGGTCATATCTTCGATACAATTAAAATTACTTCTGAAGCCCATATCATTCGTGAGATCAGGGAAAGAGCCCTAGAAGAGTCGGTTAACTTGAGGTATTATTCAGAGACTGAAATAGGACTTTCTATTGATGAAACCTTTCATGCGAGCGATGTAGAAATTTTGGGAAAGATTTTAAATTGTGATTTCGGTTCACTTGAAGCCGTAATTGCTTCGTTTAGCGATGGGCATGAACTTGCAAGAGAGACAGCCTACTTAGAACAAGCAGTATTTATAAAAAATCGAAGTGAGCAGGAATTAACCCGTTACATTCACCGCCTCGCAAAAAAAGATATCACGCTAGCAGATTCAATGATTCCACTAGGTTCGTGTACCATGAAGCTGAATGCTTCATCTCAGCTAGAGCCGATTGCTTGGTCGGAGTTTAATCAACTGCATCCCTATGCGCCTGAGGATCAAAGTTTAGGTTACAAGATGTTAACATCTGAGCTGTCTGATTGGTTGGCAGAGATTACTGGATTTAGTTCAGTTTCTTTACAACCGAATTCAGGGGCTTCTGGTGAGTATGCTGGCTTGGTGGCCATTAGAAGTTACCATGAAAGTAGGAATGAGGGGCATAGAAATGTTTGTTTGATTCCTGAAAGTGCGCATGGTACCAATCCAGCTAGTTCATCTTTAGCAGGCTTTACCGTTATTTCCGTTAATTGTTTGGAGGGTTGTGTTGATGTCGATGACTTGCTTGCAAAGGCTGAAGAATATCGAGATGTTTTAGGGGCTTTCATGTTAACCTATCCATCAACTTATGGTATTTATGAATCTGAGGTTCGAAGTATTTGTGAGATTATCCACGAGCATGGAGGACAGGTTTATTTGGATGGTGCCAATATGAATGCTATGGTGGGTCTTTGTCGTCCTGGAGACTTTGGTGCTGATGTTTGTCATTTAAATTTGCATAAGACTTTTTGTATTCCGCATGGTGGAGGAGGTCCTGGTTCGGGTCCTATAGGGGTCGCCGAACATCTAGTTGAATTTCTGCCCTCGGATCCTTGCTCTGTAGGAGATGGTTTTCAAAGACCGGTAGCTGCTTCTATGTTTGGGAGCGCTTCTATTCTGCCAATTCCTTGGATGTATATTCAAATGATGGGTGCTGAAGGGCTTAAAAAGGCATCTCAAGTTGCTATCCTAAATGCGAATTATTTGCTTAAACGCTTGGGTGAGGATTATGATGTTTTATACCGAGCGAAGTCGGGGTTAGTTGCACATGAAGGAATCATTGATTTAAGAGGGTTTAAGAAAAATGTTGGAATCGATGTAGACGATGTTTGTAAACGCCTCATCGATTATGGTTTTCACGCACCTACTATGTCTTGGCCTGTTATTGGTACGATCATGATAGAGCCTACAGAGAGTGAAAGTTTGGAAGAATTAGAGGCCTTCATACATGCTATGCGATCGATTCGAGAAGAAATTCGCTTAGTAGAAGTCGGTGAATCGGATCCTGAAGATAACGTTTTAAAACAGGCTCCCTTTACAACGGCTGTTTTGACTGCAGATGTCTGGCCCTATAGCTTTTCAAGAAGCCAAGCAGCTTGGCCAAGTGGACTTGATGTCAGTAAGAAATTTTGGCCTCCTGTGACTCGTATTGATAATGCACTTGGGGATAGAAATCTCATTTGTACCTGTCCTAAAGTAGAAGATTTTGCTGAAGCATAATCATTAGATATTCTAGAGCCTAGTTTCTAGTTTGCATGTTACTGGAATCAGAGGTTCAATTACTTGCACCTTTTGTAATTTTTGCTTAGATTTATTTTATGAAAATTACCCAAGCTTTAGTACTTTCTTTAGTTCTTTTTCTTTTTGCTTGTACAACAGTTCAAGAAACTAATCGACGAGCCTTACACATTGTGTCACAGGAACAATTGAATCAATTGTCCAAAGAGGAATTTGAGCAATTAAAAAAAGAGTCTAAGTTATCGAATAATTCTGAGTATCACAAAAGAATTGAGGCGGTGATAGGGGTTTTGTCAGAAGTCATTTCGCTTGATTCAAACCAATACAATTTTCAATGGGACTATATCCTAATTAAGGATGACGAGATTGTGAATGCCTTTGCTTTGCCTGGAGGTCAGATTGGAATTTATACGGGACTATTTAAGGTGGCTTTAACAGAAGCTGACCTAGCAGTTGTCATTGGGCATGAGATGGCACATGTCATGGCTCGACACGGTGGAGAACGAATGTCTCAACAGTTGCTAGCTTATGGTGGTAGTTTCTTATTAAGTATTCGAAGTGAAGATACTAGTCCCGAACGTCAAAGGCAATTGATGTCGGCTTACGGTCTTGGCTCAAAGTTAGGTTTTCTTTTACCGTATAGTCGTGTGCATGAAAAAGAAGCGGATCGTTTGGGGCTTTATTATATGACTCAAGCAGGTTATGATCCACGAGTAGCAATACCATTTTGGCAACGCATGTCTGAGGAGAAGTCGATCGTCATGCCAGAGCTGTTATCGACGCATCCGTCCGATCATAATCGAATCGCTCACCTAAAACTTATTTTAGAAGAGCTTGGATTACCTTATGAATAATAAGTTGTATTCAAATACGGAGAGGTCTTTTATCGTTTTATGAAATTTCAACCATTAGAGGCACTTAAAGCATATGTTGCGTTTCCATCCGTTTCAACGGATCCTAATTTTCAAGAGGGGATGTCTAAAGCTCGTGATTATGTCACAAACCTTTTAGAGACTTTAGCGTTTAAAGTGGAATCGATAGAGACCGAATGCCATCCCATTTTATTAGCAGAGCGAATCGTTGGCGATGGATATCCTCACATAGTATTATACGGACATTATGATGTTCAGCCACCCGATCCATTAGAGTTATGGGACTCGCCCGCCTTTCAGCCAGAAGTGCGTGATGCGTGTCTTTATGGACGAGGTGCCGCAGACAATAAGGGTCCTACAATTGTTCATATTTCTGCCCTAGCTCAAGCCCTTGAAAGGAATCCAAACTTAAAGCTCAACATAACCTATGTGATTGAAGGAGAAGAAGAGATGGGAAGTCCAAGTATGCCCAAATTCTTTGATTTATATGCAGATCGATTGTCTAAGGCTGATTATTTGATCGTATCGGACACAGGGAGTCCTTCTACCGACCAATTAGTGGTCACAACTGCTTTGCGTGGTTTAGTTGAAATAGAAGTCAGAGTTCAAGGACCAAACTCAGATTTACACTCTGGTATTTATGGAGGTGCTATTTATAATCCTTTGCATGCTTTGTCTGAAATCTTAGCTTCTTTGCATAATTCAGATGGAAGCGTTAATGTGCCAGGGTTTTATGAGGGCATCTCAGAAATTCAGGAATGGGAGCGAGCGGAATTAAAAAAGTATCCTCAAGAGCTTGAAGCGTATCAAAGTATGTTAGGTGTGAGGGGGTTCTATAACCCTAGAGGATTTAGCCCATTAGAGGCAGTTCGCTTTGAGCCAACCTTAGAGATTAATGGCATGGGAGGTGGTTATCAGGGTGAGGGAACTAAGACGATTATTCCAAGTGAAGCGTTTGCCAAAATCACTTGTCGGCTTGTCGACGGTCAAGATGGCGCCGATATACAAGATAAAGTGATCGCTACAATAAAAGAGCGTTGTCCTAATGCTGTTGATTTAGCCGTACGTCGTGGTTGTTTTGCAAATGCCTACTCTGTTGAGCCAGTGCATAAAACCTTAAGTTCAAAGAGTAATTTCCAGGTTTTAAAAGACGTATTTAACATAACAGATTCTGCTATTACGAAGCATTTTGGTAAGCCACCATTATATCTTAAAGAGGGTGGAAGCATTCCAGTGATTGCCGATTTTAAAGCTCGTGCAGGATTGGACTCAATTATGGTTGGTTTGTTTACACCAAAGGATAAGCTTCACGCTCCTAATGAAAGCTTTGATCTAGGATTAATGAATCGAGCTATCGATGCATTCTGCGACATATTTCTATCGATAGGAGAGAATGATTCCTAATATAAAACTTTATTTCAAAAGGATTAAATCCGCCCGTCTATCTTTCCTTGAATTTGTTTTGGAAAGTCCAATTTGAGCTTCAAGACTACCCGTTGAAACAGTATTAATTCGAATGGGATCAATGCCAAGATTTTGTAAGTAATTGGCTACGCTATTCGCTCTTAAGTCTCCAAGTGCTAGATTGTATTCTTCTGTTCCATACCAATCACACATTCCTTTGACTAAAAGATCTAAATTGGGATTATCTAAAAGATATTCAGCCGCTTTTTGTAAGGTTTTCCTTTGCGATTCTTCTATGAAATTAGAATCAAAGCCAAAATATACGGGATCCATTACTCCAAGTAACATTTCTCTGCCGTTGTAGTATTGATCACTCAAGTTACCGTCTCTTGTTTGAAGTTGACCCTCATCAGGACCATAATTGAGAATAGAACCATCATCGAATATGGCAGTGCGAGCAGTGCTCTCGCTTTCCGTCGGTGGTTGATAATTCGTCACACAAGAACTTAAAAATAAACTTAAAACTATTACTGTAAGAAAAACTAATTTATTACGAAACATAGTAAGAATTAATATTTATTCTATTTATGTCGCAACCCTTTTCTAGTAAAAGAGTGATCAATTTATGACAAATTTTACAATTTTACTCTTTGATAACGGTTCTTTACAACCTGAGGCAACTTTCCGTCTAAGGGCATTGTCGAAACAATTATCGGATGCTATTTCAATGAAAGTAGAGCCAGTCAGTTTATTGCATTCGTGTAAGATCAAGCCTGAAAGTTTGAATGGTGTGCCAGCAACGATAATTCGTAGACGATTTAAAGAAGCGATTCAAATGGGCGAAAAAAAAATTATCTGTGTCCCGCTTTTTCTGGGTCCTAGTCTAGCAATCACTGAGTATTTAGTTGAACTGATCGATGAAGCTAAATCCTTAGATCCAGAGATGACCATCCATGTAGCCGAACCATTATGTGGTTCTGATGTGAACCATCCTGATGAACGATTAGTTATGATTTTAAAAGAGCTAATTGAAGCAGCCATCACTTCCTCAAATGCCAATTACCAAAATATTGTGTTAGTCGATCATGGTTCCCCGATTGAGAAAATGGCTTTTTTGCGCAATGCAATAGCTGAAAAACTGTCTGTTTTATTTAGAGAACGAAGGCTCAAAATAACGGCGAGTTCAATGGAAAGACGAGAAGGGGAAGCGTATGTTTTCAATGAGCCACTTCTTGAAACGATTCCAGATTACTTAGGCTTAAAGCCCAACGAAAGTCTTATTGTGGCAATGTTTTTTTTAATGCCTGGAAGGCATGCTGGTGATGGTGGGGATGTCGATGCGATTTTACAATCGCTTCAAAAGCAGAATAAAATTTGTTCTTATAAAAAAACTGAGCTTATTACCACTCATCCTATGATTATTGATTTGTTAGCAGATCGAGTGAAAAGCGTTTTGATCAATAAATTAGAGGCTTGATTTAAAAGCATTTTCAATCGCATCTAAGTCTAGGTATTCTTTTGAAATTTCCTTAATGATAGGGATTTTATCTATGTCGTTAGGCTGCGTCTTAATTGTCATTTTGTTGATTCGAGTCGTTACTCTAAAACTATCTTCATTTGATGAAATAAATGGGATCTCTGAATTTTTAATTTTGTTAAGCAGAGTTTGCTCCAAGTGAAATCCATTTGTTAAAATAATGCCTGACAGTTTTTTATCATCTTTTGAGTTTAAAACGGATTCAATGATATCAATACGATCAGATGGCGTAATGATTAAAGTACCATGTTCTAATTCATTCATAATGCCTTTCGCGGCTTTAGCACCGATTATAACTTTTCTAATCTTTTTATTATGGGGCTGAGTCACTTGATTAAGCCATAAGCCATTAATTTCATTAAAGACTTGGGATAGGCTCGGTGTTGCAAGTTGGTCGTATTGAGGAATGCAACCCAATAACTTTAAGTTCATTCTCTCGAGTGCTTTTGAACAGTAATGTTTTATGAATTCCATTTTATCAGGCTCAATCTTATTGATGATCACACCAATGATTTCGACTCCTTTACTTGTAAAAAGAGCTTTGTTGAGGGCAATTTCATCTATGGGACGACCAATTCCCCCACTAGCCACGATTATGACTTTAGCATTTAATGTCTTGGCAACTTCTGCATTCGATAAATTGAAAACAGAGCCAACGCCGGCATGCCCGGTTCCTTCAATAATGATATAATCTTTTTCATATGCTGAGCGGTCAAAGGCACGGCAAAGATTATTGATCAATTGAGGGTACATCGTTTCAGGTTCATCTAGGTATTCTTTGGTGAAGTTCTTATGCACGACAATGGGACTCATTGCTTGTATGGGAATCGAAACATCAAAGGTTTCATTGAGGAGCAAGCAGTCTTCGTCAATTTTTTCTCCATCGATATCTACAAAGCGTTGCCCTACTGGCTTAATGAAGCCCATTTTTTTTGTGCTGTGAGACAGTGCGGAGTAGAGAGCGAGACTCGTAGTTGTTTTGCCATCATTCATTCTCGTAGCTGCAATAAAGATCCGTTTAGTGGATTTATTTCTTGGAGCTGTGAGAACTTCTTTGTCGTTGGAATCTGTGAATAGTGATTTAAAATCGATCATTATATTTATACCTACGTTTTTAATATATCTTTTATGTCATCATTAAGGGTATTATCAGAGGTAGGGTATAGTAGATCATGATCGATTGCCTGGGATGCTACCATGACGGCAGTTCCAAAAATATCGCCCGCATAAGTGCCACGGCTTATTTCCGCAGCTGGCTTTGAAAGACCGGTAAGGATAGGTCCGTACTGTCGGGATCGGGTAAAGTAATTAATTGTTTTTGCTGTAATATTTGCAGATTGAAGGTCAGGGAAGATTAAGACATTTGCATTTCCCGCAACGGATCCACTAATGGATTTGTTTTCAGCAATTCTCGGATCTAATGCGGCATCCATTTGTAACTCGCCATCGATCTCAATATCAAAATTATAGTCTTTGGCGAGTCTTTGTGCTTCTTGTGTAGCTAATTGTATTTTCTCAACGGATGGGTGCGGGTTCTTTTTTGAGGAATGGCTTGTATAACTTAAGAAAGCTACTCGTGGCTTTTTATTGGTTAATTGATAGCTTATCGCTGCTGTTTTAACTGCGATGTAAGCTAAATGCTCAATACTTGGATTTGGAATCACAGCGCAATCAGCAAGAAAGAGCTCTTTGTCTTTCCCAGTTGATACTTCTTCTAGATCAAAAATATTTAAGGAAGAGATTAAGTTGGTAGCATCTTGAAATGGGATGATTTGCAATAGTGGTCTCAAGGCACTTTCGGCGTGACTATTGGCACCTGCCACTAATGCATCTGCTTGAGAGCTTGCTAACATAAGTGAGCCAAAATAGGAGGCATTATTTAGCACAGACTCTAAATCTTTCTCAGAGTGAGATTCAAATCGTTTGATCGACTTAAGAATCTGTTTGAATTGTGCTCTATCTTCAGACTCTAGATGATTGATGACCCTTATGTTATCGAGTTTAATATCGAGTCTTGTGGCAATAGTTTTAATCTCTAATCGGTTTCCTAAAAGAATCGGTATGCCTAAGTCTTTAGAGGCAAATTTCCTTGCAGCTTGTAAAATACGCGCATCGTTTCCCTCTGGAAAAACAACCCTCTTAGGGTGGCGGACTAAGCGTTCACAAAGATTATTGATTAAAGACATGATGAAAAGTTATCAATTTAATATGGCATAATGGCAATTCTTCAATAAAACAATACTCTATATTTATCGTTTTGTATTAAGCAAAATTTCATGAACCCTTATAAAATACTTAGTGAGTAAAGAATTAAGAGATATTATATCTGTCAGTGGTACAACGATTCTATCTCGAATAACTGGTCTGCTAAGAGATGTATTAATCATTGCATCACTAGGTGCAAGTATTTGGAGTTCAGCATTTTTACTTGGTTTTACATTGCCGAATTTGTTTCGTCGTTTGTTTGGAGAAGGTGCTTTAACTTCTGCTTTTATACCTATTTTTTCATCGATTCATAAAGAGGGCGGTGCCACAAGAGCTAATTTATTTTTCAATCGTTTTTTTCTTCGTTGGTTTTTGTATTTGTTGATCTTTGTTGTTTTGTCTCATTTTTTAATTCTATGGTCTTTAAATTTTGACTTTCTTTCATTTCGTTGGGCTGAGGCATTACAACTCTTAGATATACTGTTACCCTATGTCATTCTTGTTTGTTTGGCTGCTATGGCCAGTGGTGCATTGAATGTTTTTGGAAGGTTCTTCGCTCCAGCAGCAGCGCCTATTGTTTTTAATCTCTGTTTAATTGTATTTATATTGATTGGGATGTTTACTATATCAGGCGAGAGAAATTTAGTCATTTGGCTTTGTTATGGGGTGATTTTTGGGGGTATTTTTCAATTATTGGTACCGCTATATGAGTTATTAAAAGAGGGTTGGAAACCACGCATAATTTTTAGTTTAGGAGACCAAAAGAAAGATTGGTCAGATTTTTGGGCTCTATTCACTCCTAGTATATTAGGTGCAGCGGTTCTTCAAATAAATGTCTTAATCAGTCGATTATTAGCCTATTCTCTTGAAGACTCAGCGGTGTCTCTATTATACATTTCAAGTAGACTCATGGAGCTTCCTCTTGGTATTTTTACCATTGCTATTGTCACTGTTTTTTTTCCTGCTATGGCTCGTGCTCATGGCGATGATGCTGAGAGATCATTTGAATCAGTCTTTTATAAAGGTTTTCGATTGATGGTTTTGATAGTTGTGCCTGCTTCTTTGGGGCTAATACTTCTTTCAAAGCCTATTTTAATTACACTCTTTCAATGGGGTTCTTTTGTGCAATCGGATGTTTTGCAGACTGTTCCGATTCTAATTATTTTTGCGTTATCGCTTCCTTTTTATTCGATGGCTACCTATTTTACTCGTGCTTTTCATGCTCAAAAGAACATGAAAACCCCGGTCAGAATTTCAATTTATGTTTTATTGATAAATACAATACTTAGCCTAGTCCTCATGCGTTCTTTTGGAGTCAATGGTTTGGCGCTAGCTAATTTACTGAGTTCAATAGCTTTCTCCTATCTACTTCAGAGCGCCCTTCGAAAACAGTATCAAATTGTTGCTTTAAAAGGAATTCAATCGATACGATTGCCTATGTTTATTGGGCTCATTTTCATTTCATCTATCTGTTTGATAGGACAAGTTGTTATTAGTTTATTTGAGCTGAATACTAAATTACAATCTATTCTAGCATTGCTGACTTTAATTCCGATAAGCGCGTTGCTCTATTTCTACTTATTGAATAAAAATAATGTAACGGACATGGCTTTTTTAAAGAGCTATTTAAGTCGTTAACAACCTTAAATACGGGGTGTTTTTAATAAGAATTCGGAGAGTAGAGACTCATAGCTGACCGGATGCTCTCTAGAGCTAGCCCACTCAAAATGAGCTTGTCCTAGCAGGTTCTCTTTATTGCTCCGTTTCATCAATCCAATATAGGTATGTGCTTGGATTTCTTGCTGAAGTGTTTCAACCTGACTTAATAATTGTGTATCACTTAAGTCTTTATTTATGAATTTAAGTATAGGGTAAGGCCAGTTTGATTCTTTTTTGGATGATTGAATGAATTTAAGAATCGTTTTTTGATTTTCTAAATCATTTATCTCAGCCATAGCAAAATAGGATAGAATTAATAAGGAGGGTGCACGTAACTCGCTATTGTCGTAATACAATTTTGCAACTTTAGCTTGTTTAATAGCTTCATTATATCGACCTTGGCACATATAAACTTTTGAAAGTGTTTCATGAAGGGTTGGGTTTTCAGGAGCTTCTAAGAGTGCTTTTTGGAAAAAATCATGTGCAGCGTTAAAGTCTTTAAGATAAAAAGCACAATTTCCAAGTGCTTCGGTTATTGCATCATTATTTGAGTCTAAATTATAGGCTATTGTGTAAGTGTTGTAAGCTTCATTAATTTCACCTAATTCAAATAAACACTTTGCCTTTCCTGTTAAGGCTGAAAGATGAAAAGGATTGTCTTTAAGTAAATCATCGAATTTAGAAAGAGCTATTTTATACTGTTTATTATAAAGCTGATAAAAAGCATCATCCTGTTCATTAGTGACAGTAATAACAGTTGGTTGATCGAATATTAAGGCTTCCATTTGCTCTGCAAAAAGGTTCGATACAAATAGTATACTTAAAATTAAATGAATCATTTTATACATGATTCTTGAATGATGGGGAATTGCCAATACATTTTTAAAATTAAACCAACCATGCGAATAAAGTTAAAAGAATGTGAACCAATTGGAACAAATGCTTATTGCCTTTTAAATGATGATCTTAAGCAGGTAATTTTAGTGGATGCACCACTCGGTTCTTTTGAATGGAGTAGCGAATTTTGTAAAAAGTATAATTATGAGCTTGTTGCAGTCCTGCTGACCCATGGTCATTGGGATCACATTTTAGATGCGCATTTATTTAATGAGCAAAAGATTCCACTTTATGGTCACCAGGCAGATTCACTTCTTTTTGAACAACCAGAACGAATGATGCAATATGCGATTCCCGGTATCAATATAAGGGCTTTAGAGATTAATCATTGGATTGAAACAGGAGCTATTTCAGTTGGTGGATTCTCTTTTGAGGTTTTTGAAGTCCCAGGGCATTGTCCTGGTAGCTTAATGTTTTATCATAAGGATTCTAATGCAGCTTTTGTTGGGGATGCTATTTTTGCGGGTGGTGTGGGCCGCTGTGATTTGCCTGGTGGAGATTTTAAAGTCCTTGAAGCATCTATCTTAAATAAGATTTACACACTACCTCTTGATACTCAACTATACCCAGGGCATGGACCTATGACAACTGTTAGAATTGAGCGAAGTGGTAATCCTTTTGTGAGTATCCCTTAAGATGACTACTAAAAAGAACGACGGGTACTACATGCAAATAGCTATTGACTTAGCTAAATCTGCGTGGGGTAAAACACACAACAATCCAATGGTTGGATCCTTGATTGTGCATCAGGGTGCCATAATTTCAAAAGGGTTTCATGAAAAGTCAGGCTCTCATCATGCGGAGATCAATGCACTCAAGGCTTTTAATGAAACTCCTGATGATACGACCCTATTATACATAACGCTTGAGCCATGTTCAACGACTGGAAGAACAGGAGCCTGCACGGAAGCAATCATTCGTTCCGGGATTCAAAAAGTTGTTATTGGGGCACTGGATCCAAATCCAAATCATGCAGGTCGTGGAATTTCTCTTTTAGAAGAAGAGGGTATTTCGGTCACTTTTGGGGTGCTCGAAGAGCAGTGCCGAGATCTTAATTTAATATTTAATCATTGGATTGTTCATAAAAAAACTTTTTCTGCTTTGAAAGTAGCAATGACATTAGACGGCTCCCTAGCTGCTTCAAATGGTCAGTCCAAATGGATTACAAGTGAGGAGGCACGATCAGATGTCATGACTTGGCGCCGTTTATTTCCTGCTATTCTTGTGACACAAAAAACGATTGACCAAGATAATCCTAGGTTGACGAGTCGAAGTTCTGAAGCAGTTTTTTGTCCTCGAAGATTTGTGTTGAATCGCTCGCTTAAGAGTCTCGATCAATACATGAAGTATTCGGTTTTTTCTGATGAATATAAACACAAGACGACTGTTGTTTATGGAGAGTTAGCATCGGAAGAAGCAGTACAAAAACTAAAAGCCTTAGAGATTGATGCATGGCGAATTAAGGAATCGGACCATGGAATTGACATGAATGATTTTTTCAATCGGTGTGCTGAAGAAAATTTATGCGGGATTTTTATTGAAGCAGGGGCGCAATTTGGAACACATCTCTTGGAAAAGAAACTGGTTGATTATTTATATGTCTATCAAGCACCTAAATTATTATTGGACTCGGATGCTCGTGCATTAGGTACTTGTAGAAAAACAAGTCATATAGATGAATCCTTACAAATGGAGGGTGTTATTCATAAGACCTTTAAAGAAGACCATTTAGTTCGTGGTTTTATAAAGAAGGAATCTCTATGATAAGGCTTCCTTAATAATCGCTTCGACTGATGTTTCTATGCCAAGCTTTTGAATTGCTTGAGAGACTCTTTTATCAGCCTCTGCTATTTTATATCCAAGAATCATTAAACTTGAAACGGCATCCTGATGCTTGGATGTACTGTTCAAATTAGTTTGAAGTGTTTCACTGGAGGGTGTATTGACTGATTGGCTTGAACTGACTTTGTCTTTGAGTTCAATCACTAAGCGTTCAGCCGTTTTTTTTCCAATGCCAGGACACTTTGATAGCAGACTTGTATCCTGATTAAATATCGCCTGTTGTAGTATGGGCACTGACATCTTGCTTAAGATACTCAGTCCAATTCTCGGACCAATTCCAGAAACTTTTTCAATGAGTAAACGGAAAAAATCTCGATCATTGCGATTTATAAATCCGTAGAGTGCGGCGCTATCTTCTCGGTAGACTGGGTGTATGAATAATTCACAAGTTTCACCAAGCGGTGGGATTTTTTCAGCAGTTGTAATGGGTATCTGTACTGAGTAACCGACACCATTGACATCCAATATAATCTCTAAGGGAGAAGATTCTATAACGGCACCTTTTAGATAATGGATCATATTGAGATTTTGGCCTAATCAGCGATCCCTAAAACATCTTCCATGTTGTATAAACCAGCTTTTGCACTCGTTGTCCAGTGGGCTGCGAACAAGGCTCCTTCGGCAAAGATTTTTCGATCGGTAGCTTTATGTGTCAGCTCAAGCCGTTCACCATCACCACAAAAGTAAACGGTGTGTTCTCCGACGATATCGCCACCTCTAAGTGCGTGTACTCCTATTTCCTTTGTGTTCCGTGCTCCGACTTGTCCATTTCTTCCATGGACAATATTCGAATCGTCTAGTTCATAGCTATTTTTGAGTATTTCAATTAAACGCTCTGCGGTACCACTTGGGGCATCTTTTTTATGATGGTGGTGCATCTCTAAAACTTCAGCCTCAAACTTCTCTTTTAGTAAAGAGGCAGCTTTTTTTGTAAGATAATTTAAAGTATTAACGCCAATAGAATAATTCCCCGCCCAGACAACAGGGATTTCCCCTTTTATAACCTCTTGGATTTGCTTTTTGCTTGAGGCGTCATGCCCGGTAGTTCCAATGACTAAACCTTTTTTATGTTTAACCGCTAGTTGTGCTATCTCAATGGTCGTTTTATAAAAACTAAAATCAATAATGACATCAGCCTCCTCAATAAACTGAGCGGGGTTATCACCCATATCACAAGCACCAGTTATAATAGCCTTATTATTTTTTGCACATTCAGAAATGGCTTGCCCCATTCTGCCCTTAGCACCAATTAAAAGTATTTTTAGGGGATTCATTATATTAAGGAGAATTCTTTTAAGAGTGCCTTTAATTGATTTTTACTGGCATCTTTTAGTTTTGATAGCGGTAGGCGTACAGAATCAGAACGGATGATACCAGTTTCTTTTAGGCAGTATTTTATAGGAACTGGATTTGGCTCCATAAATATAGCATTAAAAAAGTGGTAATAGTTTAAGAAGATTTCTTGAGCTTTTTTAAAATCATTGTTGTTTGCTGCATTGACCATTTCTACTAAAGGACTGACGATTAAATTCGAAGCAACACTGATAACGCCCTTAGCTCCACTTGACATGAAAGGAAGGGTTAATGCATCATCACCACTCAGTACACTATAGTTCATCCCTAGTCTTTTAATATATTGAGTAACTTTATCACAAGAGCTTTCAGCAGCTTTCATGCAGCAGACGTGTGGGTAGCGCTCATATAGTTTTGCTGCTACATCAACAGAAATCTCAATGCCACAACGAGATGGGATCGAATATAAAATAATAGGCTTATCTGTGACTTCAGCAATTGCACTGAAATGAGCCAATAAACCCTCTTCACTTGGTTTATTGTAATAAGGAGCTACTAGTAGAAAACCATTTGCGCCAGCTTTATCTGCTTCCTTGGTGAGTTCGATTGCTTCATCTGTTGAATTAGATCCAGTTCCTGCATACACGGGCACTCTAGTATTTGCAAATTGCACCGTCTGACGGATCACATCGATATGTTCAGAATGAGATAAAGTAGGGGATTCTCCCGTTGTACCAACGGCTACTAACCCAGTAATGCCACCTTTTATTTGATACTCTACTAATGCTTCTAGATCGTCGTAATCGACACCATCATTATTAAATGGAGTCGCAAGCGCAGTGTAGGTACCTTTAAATTCTGTTGAAGACATAACTGAGTAATAATTGTTAAGAAACGATTTTATTTTAATAGTACATCAGACGAAAATGTCTAACGAATTTATTTAGAAGCTATTTTATAACAATTCGTATGAAAAGTATAAATGTATAAGTATGCTATGATTCCAATAACAATTGCACTATCTGCAATATTAAAAGCAGGCCACCTTCCATCGGGAATTATATTTGGAACGTGTATCGGAAGGTGTACATCTATAAAATCGATCACATAGCCAATACGCATCCGATCCGTGAGATTGCCTAAGATTCCTCCAATCAAAAGTCCAAAAGCAATTTGTATGTTATAAAATTCTAATTCAAGCTGCTTTCTAAAGATATAAATAAAGGCTAATACAATAAAGGCTAGGATCATTAGGAGTTGTTTGTAATCAGCAAAAAGCCCCCATGCAGCACCTTCGTTTCCAATGTGAACAAAATATAAAAAGTTTTCAAATATTGTGATGCGGTCTGGCTCAAAATAGCTAGACCCAAATACGATATATTTTTGAACTAAAAATTTCGTTAATTGATCGAGCGATAAAACAATCCCAGCAATGGCAAATAATCGAGTATAATTTTTTTTCTCTTTTTGTGCAGGATTCGACATAAAGCCTTCTATTCGTCGTCCATCGTTTGGCTAATATTCAAAGAATCTGAGCTATCTTCAAATAAACCAGTTATGGAGCGTTCTCTACGCTTCTTATTATTTTTTTCGAACTGTTTTTGACCTTCTAAAGAATATTTTGCAAAGGGTACGGCCATAAGCCTTTCCTTATTAATGGGTTTTCCTGTTTCTTCACAGACGCCATAGGTGCCGTTTTGTATGCGAATAATGGCTTCTTCGATTTCGTTGAGTGCATCTTGTTCATTTGAGAGTAATCCTAGTGCAAAATCTCTATCAAAATTATCGGTACCTGCATCCGCTTGGTGATTCCCATAACCTGACAAATCGCCTGAGTTATCTTTAGATGATTTTTTAAGTGTTTCAGAAGTGTGGAGTGCTAGTTCATCCTGAACATGTTCTCTAAGTTCAATTAGTAGCTTATAATATTTTTTCCATTTTGTTGGAATACTTTTTCCCGCAATTGTTTTTGGATTTGCTTTTTGATTTGGATTGAAGCCTAGGATATCGGCAATAGAAGCTGGCGCATGGGACTGTTTCTTTACTGGCTTTTTTAGAGCTTTCGGTTTTTTCTGAGCAGATTTTTTAGCGACTACTTTTTTAGTCGTAGATGGAGTTTCGTCGGTTCTGTTGGCAACGAGTGCCTCAACATCTTCTAGCGAAAAGACAACGGGCGCTGAGCGCTTTTCGTTCTTACTGCTTGTTTTAGAACTAGTTCCAATAGTTTCTTCTTGGATAATGGTATTTAGAGACTCTATTGCAGTTTTTTTATTAGCGGCTTTTTTAGT
>CAJWEH010000003.1 GCA_913031135.1 uncultured Puniceicoccaceae bacterium
AATTTAAAGAAAATGAATGTCTATTAGAAAATTGTTTAAATTTGTGTTAATCAGTCAAAAAAACCGAGTGAATGACCCGGTTTGAATGCCTATCTTTGGGTCAGATTTTAGAAGAATCGTATGGTTTTAGAACGCATCGCTTCATGTTCCTCATCGGTGCAAGGCGAATCAATGGGAGCTTCGGGCTCTTGGTTATTGGATTCGATTAGTGCATTACTCAGTAAATAATTTTCGACTTCTTCGCCACTAACGTCCGACAACATAACGCCGTCAATTTCTACGCAAGGGGAGAGTGGTTGCCCCGATTTTTGAACCATTTCTGCGTATTGAGCTGAATCATTAATTATATCCCTGTCTTCGAACTCTAGGTTATATTTTTTCATGATGGCACGAACACCCATACTCCATCCGCAAGTGGGTTTTAAATATGCTATTATTTTCATTGTAGTCTTATTGTTTTAAATTCTAGTTAAAGTCTATCAAAGCCTAATATTGTAGTATGACTTTTAGCTATTTGCGAATGAATCAAAATCATTTTTATGTTTTATTCAATCTTTTGTGCAAATAAAGCCTAAATTAAACAAAGATTTTAAAAAAATTAAGTACTTTAAGGCTGAGCTTTGTAAATAGTAACCATTTTTATGGCTTTATGGGTACAGCGGTTACAATTCGCCAATCTTTATTAGCATTTTTCCCAATCGTAAATTTAGAAACAGAGGCATGGTCATTGGAATAGCTAACAATCATCCGGTACCTGGGTTCTAAGCTTGAACCATAGGTCACACCTTGGTGCGTAAAATCTATCGTTTCTTCTGGTGCTCCTGTGAGTGGTTCAAATGAGATACGGTTAATAGGGATCCCAATTTCAAATTCAATTGCGGTTCGAATAAAGCCAACCATTTGAGAGCTAGCGTTTCCGAGTTCGTATAGTTCTAGCATAGCCTCAATATTTGATGATGCATTGGCTTTATAAAATTGTTCAGAAAGAGACTCTAGGTCGCTTTTATTCGGTGCCAACGGCTTACAAGCTGTGAGTGCAATGCAAGTTAAGCACAAACTAATCCTTTTAAGCATTTAGTGAACGTAGTCCTTATCTATGAATCCTCAAGCGTTTGGGGTGTATTTTTTGCTTCTTTGATACTAGAAGCGATTAAGTTGATTCGACCAATGGATTCGATCCCAAAGGTTTCTTCTAACGCATCTCGAATAGAGGTTTGAAGACTTTGTTCAATCGCTTTTAATTGTCCTCCACTTTCAATTCGAATATATATTTGAAGGTCGATTAACTGCTTTTTCTTTTTTAATTTAGCTTTAATCAAAGACAATCCATGATTATTGTGGCATATTTGGCGAATGAGATCCGAAATTGCATTTTTACTAACTAGCACGGAACCATTTTCGGTTTTGTAGGCTAGAAATGTATTTTTTTTTGTGATTTTAAAAAGAAACCAAATGAGGGTTATAAAACCAATGAGAATGAGGCCTAAACGAATCAGAACATCTGAAATAATGGTGCTCAAATCAAATTCAGAAATAAACACTTTGGTGCTTTCGAGGAATTCCATTCTTTATGTTATAGCTTGCAGAATGACGGATTGCCACCCTCTATTTCAAAATGAGAAATTAATCTGTGTGAGAAGAATCTTCCCAATCATTTGATGTACTTGTCTCACTAGTTTTCACGCCTTCCACGATCACATTCACTCTAGCAACGGATCGACTGGTCATTTTTTCAACTTGTTCGGCAATTCGATGTTGTACTTGACCTGCGATTAAAGCTAATTCAACACCGAATTTTAAAATCACTTTGATATCGATTATGTAGTCACCAACTTCATCTGCTTTAACTCGAACGCCACGGTCAAAACCTTTTTTTTGCGGAAAGATTTCAGCGATCCCGTCTACGATCCCTCCCCCGACAGTCGCTACTCCCGAAACCTCAAGTGCCGCGAGGCGAACGATATTTGCTACGACGTTAAAATTAATTTGAATGTCTCCTAAGGTGTTGGACTCTTCTGAAACAAGTGGAATGTTGGTTTCTGATGAATTTTCGTTGTTCATGATTCCTTAGGATTAAACTAAAAATAATTATGTGTAAAGATTCTTAGGTGCCCGTTTCATAAATTCTTCAATATATTTCGTTGTTGCACTCCCAGATCTAAAGGTTGGGTCTTTTATGATGGCTCTAGAAAATGAAATATTGGTATTGATGCCTCGTATTAAATATTCTTTTAGCGCTCGGTCCATGCGATCGAGAGCCAGCTCTCGATTTCTACCAAATGTTATGACTTTACTGATCATACTATCATAATGTGGTGGTATGGTATAACCTCCATACACATGGGAGTCAATGCGGACACCATGACCGCCTGGAGGATAATACAACGAGATCTCACCTGGGCAGGGGGCAAAGTTTCGAGCAGGGTCTTCTGCACAGACACGACATTCAATTGCATGGCGGATAAATTTGATGTCTTTTTGTTCATAGGAGAGCTTTTGTCCGCTGGCTATAAGAAGCTGTTCTTTAACTAAATCCACCCCAGTGACTTCTTCTGTGACACCATGTTCGACTTGGATTCGGGTGTTCATTTCTATGAAATAATAATTTTGTTTGGAATCGACCAAGAATTCAATCGTACCGGCACCTTCGTAATTCACAGATTTTGCTAATTTGACTGCGTCTCGCCCCATCTTTTTACGAGTTTCATCCGAAATGAACGGAGAGGGCGCTTCTTCGATTAATTTTTGGTGTCTTCTTTGCACGGAGCAATCTCGCTCGCCCAAATGAATCACATTTCCGAATTGATCACCAAGTACTTGAATTTCAATGTGTCTAGGTGCTTCGAGGAATTTCTCTAGGTATACAGCGCCATTCCCAAATGCTTTTTCTGCTTCATTTCTAGCGCTATTAAATTCCTTCGCAAAAGCGACAGCATTGTGTGCCGTTCTCATTCCTTTGCCACCCCCACCTGCTACCGCTTTGATGATGACTGGGAACCCAATTTCTTTAGCTACTTTAAGAGCCTCTTTTTCGTTATCAATAACACCATCACTCCCTGGAATAACGGGTACTTTAGCTTTTACCGCCATATCTCGCGCTTTGGCTTTGTCCCCAAAATTAATGATAGCATCCGTGGAAGGACCGATAAATTTTATTTTGCAATCGGCGCATTGTTCAGCGAATTCGGCATTTTCAGCTAAAAATCCGTAGCCTGGATGGATGGCATCGACATCGGCAATTTCAGCTGCCGCAATGATTCGATCTGATTTCAAGTAACTTTGATTACTAACGGCAGGCCCTATACAAATCGCTTCGTCTGCGAGTTGAACATGTAGGGATTGTACATCGGCTTCAGAGTAAACTGCGAGTGTTTTGATGCCCAATTCATTACAGGCTCGAACAATACGAAGTGCAATCTCCCCACGATTGGCAATTAAAACTTTTTTAATCATTTATAGATTAAGCTTTTATGTATTTAAATAAAGGCTGACCAAATTCTATGGCGTCGCCATTTTCAACTAAGACTTCTGTAATAGTTCCGCTAACTTCAGATTGAATTTCATTCATTACTTTCATCGCTTCTACAATACACACGATTGAATCTGGCGATACTTTAGTACCAGCCTCTACAAAATTCGGGCTTTCAGGAGAAGGTGCACGATAGAATGTTCCTACCATTGGTGATTTTATGACCGCTACATTTGGATCCTCGGTTTGGGCTTCGGCTGGACCACTACCTGTGCTTGCAGGAGCTTGTTGTGGAGTGGCTACTGGAATGCTCGCCGGTGTTACGCTTTGAATAATCGGAGCGGAAGGATTGTCCGACTGTCTACTCAACCGTAATTTAAAACCCTCTTCTTCGAATTCAAACTCTGATAGTTCAGAGCGCTTCATTAATTCAATTACTTGTTTTATTGCTTTTAAGTCCAAAATAGTCCTTTCGATGTATTAAAATAATTATTACTCATACTATTTGTACTTTTTTTGTCGGGTGCAATGACTTTGTTTCATTTTATTGATTTTTTAATTTATCGTTTTTCGCCTAAAAGAGCATTTACTTTGAAGGGTTTCTTGTCAGCATATCATCATGCCTTCAAGTATGTTTGAAGATATTGCTGTTACGGCATCGATCACAGTTGTCCCCTCTAAAATTCGAAATTTAGATGAGGATATTGATTTATTTGATGGGAATAAGCGGCAGTTAGATCGCCTGAAAAAGACCATTGGCTTTGATCAAAGGCGAATCGCCGATGCTTCAATTACGGCACTTGACTTATGCTATCAAGCTGCGTCTCACTTGCTTGAACAGAGCGATATAAAGGCAAAAAATATTGATGGGATTCTTTTTGTGACGCAAACAGCTGACCATTCTCAGCCCTCAAATGCTTCTTTGATGCATCGTAAATTAGAGTGCCACTCGGAATGTGCCGCTTTTGATATTGGGCTCGGGTGCTCTGGGTTTGTGTACGGGCTATGGCTGGCTCATTCTCTTATTCATAGTGGGTCTTGCGAAACTATTTTGCTTTTATCGGGGGATACGCTTAGTCGCATGGTGCATCCAAAAGATAAAACTACTGCCCCGTTATTTGGGGATGCTGGTAGTGCGACAATCATTCAAAAAAAAGCTAGTTCTGGTCCTAGTTGGTTTCGTCTAGGTTCTGATGGCACAGGATCAGATGCCTTAATCGTTCCAGCTGGTGGCGCACGTTATCCTTCTTCGGATGTGACTAAAAAAGAAACTGAGGATGAAGAAGGTGCGATTCGCACATTAGAGGATTTACACATGGATGGTTCGTCGGTCTTTAATTTTTCCATTGATGTAGTCCCAAGAGAAATAGAAGCACTTTTGAACTTTGCCCAAGTAGAGAAAAATACGATCGATTTTTATGTCTTACATCAGGCAAACCGCTACATCGTGCAAAATATTGGGAAACGACTTCAATTAGATTTAGCAAAACTACCAGTCCGCTCTTTTGAAGCTTTTGGTAATGTGAGTTCTGCCTCCATCCCGGCTGCTATGTCCTATGATCTCTCAAAAATATTGGTTGATTCCGAAAGGCGCCAGATCCTTCTTTCAGGCTTCGGGGTCGGTTTGTCCTGGGGTAGTTGTATTTTGCCGATTGAGTCTATGGTATGCTTAAAATGGTTTGAGTATGATGAGGCTATGGCTTAATTAATCTTTTTAAAATAAACTATGGGATAATGGAACAGTTGATAAAAATTATTGAAGAGTCGCTCTATGAACTTGAGCCTGGAAGTATTACCGGGGAATCAAATGTTGTTCAATTGAAAGAATGGGATTCACTAGCTTTACTAACACTTACCGACGCTGTAGATTTAGAATTCGGAGTTTTATTAAAAAAAGATGAAATTGAAGCCAGTGGCACAGTTTTGAAGTTACATCAATTAATTCTATCTAAGCAGAAGTAATGAAAAAGGTTTATATTTTAGGAGCTGGTGGATTTGGGCGAGAAGTTTTTCAGTGGATGATGGAAACCCTCGATTTTCAAAAGGAATATTCGTTTAAGGGCTTTATTGACGATGACCCCAATGCACTCAATTCTTTTGATCTAGGCTATGGAATTGTTTCCAGTGTTCGTGAGTATTCTTATGAAGAGGGGGATGTTCTTATTTGTGGTCTTGGTCATCCTGAGGTAAAGCGTGCGATTTGTGAGCCTCTCTTAAAAGCTGGGGCAAATTTTTTGACGATAATTCATCCAACGGCTAAAGTTGGAAGAGGTTGTTCAATTGGTGTAGGCTGCGTCATTTGCCCCTATGCAACCTTAACTTGCGATATTCAATTAGGGGATTTTGTTCTGTTTAATGTGATGAGCACGGCAGGACATGATGTTCAAGTTGGTGACTGGTCCACTTTAAGTGCTCATTCTGATTGTACGGGCGGGGTCGAATTGTCTGAATCTGTCTTTCTTGGAAGTGGTGCTCGCATCATCCCCAATAAAAAAGTGGGTCGATCCGCAACAGTAGGAGCCGGGGCAGTGGTTATACGAGATGTTCCAAGCGAGGATACAGTTTTTGGGAACCCGGCACGTTCCATCAATTAATCACTCCATAGAATCGAGTGAGAGGTTTAATTTAGCAAGACCTTGAATAATTTCTTCAAAGCCCTCTATTTGAGCGAGTGTTTCAATTTTTTGATTGCTTGAGAGGCGAATGAAAAATTGTTCTTGTCGAAGATTAAGCCCGTATTTTTTTATATCAATTAGGGATGCAAATATGTTGGGCGTTTCTTTTTGTTCATAACCAAAAGGTTGGCCACCTACTAGGTGCCAAAAGTAGACATTTTGAACATCATTGTCTTTTTCATAGATTCCAAATTCTGCATTCTTTAATGGTATGTTTAATGGATTAAATGGAATGCAATATTTGCGATCTAAACGTTTCCATCCATTCACAACCCAACAAGTATCAGGCGTGTGAGCTCCTGCCCAGCGATAGGATACTTTGCCAGGCGTCCAGTAAGCGACATAGGTTGCAACTTTAGTCGAGCCATTTCGAAAGACTCTGAAAAGTGAATCATCTAGATTTAAAAAAGAAGAAATTCGTTCACTTGATTCTGGAGAATCGGACAGATCGTAATCGTTATAAGTCCAACCATTTATGTCTTTGGGAATTATTTCGCTTATTGGGGTTTCTAAAGTAGCAATTGGAGTCGGAACAAAATGAAAGTAGAGCTTCAATCCGAAAATGGATGCTAGTAAAATAGTTCCGAGGATTAATATAAATTGTTTCATTGGAAATTTTATGTTTAAAAAATAGTATATATAAAGTATCAGATCATTTTTAAAGCAAATTACGATTATAATTCATGAATTTAAAGCACCGTTTACAAACGATTGCCCTTCCTAAGCGTTTTAGGAGAAATGCAGTTCGATTTTTTGATCGCTGCACTTTTGTATCGCTGGCTCTATTTTTGTCTTTAATGGTCTTTTTTAACTTTGGTCTAAATTATAGTACGCACTATCATTTGATTCCGCTAGTTTCCTTAATGCTTATTTTTCATGGATTAACACTCATATTTTCTCTGCGCAATAAGGAGTCTACATTCCATGGGTTTTTTACCTTAATTTTGTTTCTGCCTTTTTTATTCTGGCTTATTATCAATGCGAATTTTGTTTCTAGTGTATCTTGGGTTAGTAAGTTGCATTTAATTTTTTATTTTGAGGCATTTGTAGTGCTTTGGATGAGCTTTTATCATTTAAATAGTATCCAGCGATTTGGGCGTTTGGCTGCGGTTTTAATTATTCCTATTGCCTATTCATTGTATGTTGGGGGCGCACAATTTTTTCAAGGGCGCATAGTTTTAAATGAAGACGAGACAACCGGCGTAGTAACCGGATTATTTTATGATTCTACTTCCTTTGTCTTTTTTATATCCGTTATTTTTGCAACTTTGATGCCTGCTGTTTTCATGAGGTACTGGGAGAAAGTTAAGCAATTCGGATTGTTCATTTTTGGTGCGTTATTTTTTTTAGGCGCTTTGTTAGCACAAGATATTTTAGGCTATGGCATTCTTTTCATGAGCTTAATTGTAGCCGCTTATATCAGCTTTAATAAGGTGAAAAAACGGTATTATTTTACTGCTTTTTGTTTGTTCTTTTCAGGAGTCATCATCGCTTTATTATTTTTATTATTTCCATTTTTTAAGGAACAATTTTTTATAGCATTTGAGTTTGAAGGGAGCTACTATTATTTTGAGGCATTAAAGGCGTCTTTACTCCTTTTCGCGAAGAATCCATTGGCTGGGATTGGCTTAGGTAACTTTTCTTATTTGGTTCCTACCTTAACTTCGGTAGCATTGCCATTAAAAGTCGATAATCCAAATAATTCTTTGTTGTTAATTCTTTCTGAATTGGGTGTGGTTGGTTTGTTGTTACTTCTGATTCCTCTATTTGTGGCAGTTAAAAAATGCTTTAAAGTTTGGAAACAATCACCAAGAAGAGAGATCCTTTATTCAAGCCAAGTTGTTTCCACTCAGCGTTTTGCATTATCAATTACGATGTGTTTAATTTTGAGTATTTTATTAGGAGGTTTTTTACTTTCTATATCTAGAACGCCATTTTTTATTTGTTTGCTTGCGATTGCTTTTACACCTTTGGGATTATTCACAGTTTCCAAAGAACGATTCATTCTTTTGAAGTCAAAGCCTGCTAAGTTTGTGTATAGTTTGTTGAGTATACTTTTAGCGGTATCGTTTTTCTACGATAGCAGACGGATGCTGGCTTCAGCTGCTTCATATGAAGTCGGTTCATATATCCTAAATGAGTCATTTTTTGAGAATGAAAGTGAACGACTAAGGTTGCTCGAAGAAGCATTATTCTATGCCGATAGGTCGCTCGAAAAGAATAAAGATAATGTCGATGCTTGGATTCTTAAAAATGAGATTATTAACGGTATTTATAACATAAATAGTTTTCATTTTATGGAATTTAAAGAACCGTTACTTATTAGTTCTAAAGAGGCTTTAGCGCTAAATGAGTCTTATTGGAAAGCATGTTTACGGTATGCTATCAGTTCGTCAGTAGCAGGAGATTCTGTAGAGGCAGAACAAGCGTTTGCAAAAGCAGTAGAAATGGCTCCACAAAGTTTCGAAACAAATTTTTTCATGGCGGTATTCTTATTTAACGACCCTTCTAAATTAGAAGAAGCAAAATCGTATGCTGAACGAGCGCTCGCTATAGAGCCAAAAAATGAATTAGCCTTAGATATGATTAGGAAGCTTAAAATATGATCTGTTTTATAAAACTACCCTTATTCAATATTTTAACGATTGCTCTTTTATTGTCTCAATCGGGTCTAGTTTTGAATGCATTGAATTGGGTCCCGGGTACGGCAGAGATTTTCTCTGTAGAGGAGCCTATTTTATACAATAGCTTTTCGAGTGAAACCCTAGAAATTACTCCAAAAGAAATGCCGTTAGTGCTTCCGAAGCTGGGTGATATTTTGATTGATCAAAAAAGTTCTGTTTCTGTGGCAACGAGCGGAAAAGTGTTTTTTAATTTTGAGGGTCCTGGGAGCCTGTCTATTGATGAGTTGCAGCATAAGCAAAATGTTCAAGCAATTAATGGAACGATCAGCCGCAGTATTTTTTATTTGGAGAATGGTTCCTTGATTTTGAATTCTGAACAGATGGAAAACGGTTCTTCAGTCATTATTGAGAATCCATTAGGGAAAATTATTCAAAAAGGGGGTATTTTTTCTATTCGTGTCGAGTTTTTTGATGAAACATTTAAACGAATTTGTACTATAAATTGCTTTAGTGGTAACTTAAAGTATTATGATTTGGATGGGAATACTTTAGAGCTCTATGCAGGGCAAAAGTTGGTGTTAATTGCTCAAGACCAATTAATCCGATCTAATAATGTTTCATTATACGATGAAGACGTAAGTGCATTAGATGATTTCTTGGAACAATGGGCGTCATTTGAAGATTTTAAATTTCCTTTGTTAGCAACTTCTTATGTGGACCCAATGACATTTCCTGCCTCTGATGATCTCGATCAATCAACCGAAATTTTAAACACCGTTTATTTCCCGATATTAAAACGAAAGGGTTATTTCAATTTGAATACAAATAGACAAAGACTTAGCCTTGAGGAAATATTTTTCAAAAAAACTAATAGGTAGCAATCTGTGGGTCTATTGTTGTCGACCAAGCATGAATTCCCCCTTTTAAGTTAATGGCATTATTTAAGCCTTTAGATCTTAAAAATTGGACGGCCTGCAAGCTACGCATCCCATGGTGACAATAAACGATGATCGTTTGATCGTTTGGTAATGCATGAAATCGATTCGGCAACTCTACTAGTGGGATGTGCAAAGCGTTAGAGATTTGACAAAAGGCAACCTCTTCATCCTCTCTGACATCTAAAAAAATACAGGAGGGATTTTTTTCTCGAATTTCTTCGGCTTGCGTGACAGAAATTTCCATGGGTTATTTTAATTCTTAGTATTAAAAGTATTCAACATGACATATAAGCCAACAATTGTTGTTCCAGCAAGGTTAGAATCGACACGATTTAACCGTAAGTTATTGCATGAGATTAATGGGAAGCCTTTGATTCTTTGGACTGCTGATCGTATTAAAGAGCAAGCTCCCGAGTACCCGTTATATTTTGCTGTGGATGCTCCAGAGCTAGAAAAGTGTTTGGTGGATCATGGTTTTCGTGTTATCATGACTAGTAAAGAGCACCTGAGTGGGACAGATAGGATAGCAGAGGCGAATAAACAGATTGGGGCAAAGTATTTGATCAATGTTCAAGGTGATGAACCATTGATTCAAAAGCAAGCGATTGAATTACTGGCAGATAATCTAATGGCAACAGATACGATGGTGACATTGGCTACGCCCTTTAAAACAAGGGAGGATTTTGAGGATCCTAATCAAGTGAAAGTTATTCTCGATGAGTCTGGCCATGCGCTCTACTTTTCTAGAGCAGCCATTCCGTATAATCGAGATACGAAAGGGGGTTTTCCCTCAGAGTCACCCAATGGACCGAGCTGTTATAAGCATATAGGTTTGTATGGTTATACTAAAACTTTTTTAGAACGTTTTGTGAGTATGGAAGTCGGTGAGCTTGAATCTTGTGAAAAATTGGAGCAACTGAGAGTTTTAGAAAAAGGTTATAAAATACAGGTAGCAATTTCTGAGACACAAACAATTGGAATTGATACACAAGCAGATATTGATGTTTTTAAATCCTATTTAAGTAGTTGACAAAATAGGTAAATGACAGCCTTTAAACAATAAATGGATCAAAATTTTACAGAGTTAAATCCGAATGATTTACCCACTGAAAGTGGTCATTTTGGTATTTATGGTGGTATGTATGTGCCAGAAACTTTAATGACGCCTCTTTATGAACTGAATCAGGCATACCAAGACGCAAAAAAAGACCCCGATTTTAACCAAACACTTAAGGCCTACCTAAAGGAGTTTGCGGGTCGACCTACAAACCTATATTTCGCCGAACGACTCACTGAATATTGCAAGGGTGCTAAGATTTATTTAAAAAGAGAAGACCTATTGCATACGGGAGCTCACAAAATCAATAATGCAATTGGACAGGCACTCCTAGCAAAGCGTATGGGCAAAAAACGTATCATAGCAGAAACCGGTGCTGGGCAACATGGAATAGCTACTGCTTCTATTTGCGCAAAGTTTGGTTTAGAGTGTGTTATTTACATGGGAGAAGAAGATATGCGTAGGCAAGCATTGAATGTTTTTCGGATGCGTTTGTGCGGTGCGGAAGTTCGTGGGGTATCTGCGGGTCAAAAAACATTAAAAGAAGCAGTCAATGAAGCAATGCGTGATTGGGTTACGAATGTCCGAAATACTCATTATATTATAGGTTCAGCTTTGGGCTCTCACCCTTTTCCTATGATGGTCAGAGATTTTCATCGAGTGATTGGAGAAGAAGCCCGAAGTCAGATCCTTGAAAAGGAAGGACGGCTTCCAGATGAGATCTGCGCCTGTGTCGGTGGGGGTTCTAATGCCATTGGTTTGTTTTTCCCTTTCCTCAAGGATAAGGACGTACGTTTAACAGGAGTTGAGGCAGGTGGTCGTGCCATTAAAAACGGAGAACATGCCGCTCGTTTTGTAGGTGGGAAATTGGGTGTTTTGCAAGGTGCTAAGACATGGATTCTGCAAACAGAAGATGGGCAAATTGATGCGACTCATTCGGTTTCTGCTGGTTTGGATTATGCCGCAGTGGGGCCAGAACACGCATTTTATAAAGATAAAGGGCGTATTGATTTTGGCTATGCTAGTGATGAAGAAGCATTGAATGCATTTAAAACGCTTTGTAAGGTAGAGGGCATTGTCCCTGCATTGGAGACGGCTCATGGGATTGCTTATGCTATAAAGCGAGCAAAAGAATTGTCCAAGGAATCACTAATTCTTTGCAATTTAAGTGGTCGTGGCGATAAGGATGTGCAAGAGGCAGCACGAGTTTTAGGGGAGGATCTATAGCTATGCTTTTAGTCATCGATAATTATGATTCTTTTACCTACAATCTCGTACAATATTTTGGAGAACTCGGTGTTGAGCAGGTTGTTTATCGAAATGACCAAATTTCAGTTGAAGCAGCAGTCGACTTAAATCCTGAACGTTTGATGATCTCGCCAGGACCTTGCTCACCAAATGAAGCTGGCGTAAGTATTGATATGATTAAAGCCTTTGCTGGGAAAATCCCAATTTTAGGAGTTTGTTTAGGGCATCAGTCAATCGGACAATATTTTGGAGGAAAGGTTATAAGAGCTGACCGTTTGATGCATGGTAAGACATCTCCCGTATTTCATCAAAATACCGATCTTTTTTGTGGGCTTCCAAACCCTATTGAGTGCACGCGTTATCACTCTTTAATAGTGGAGAGAGCATCATTGCCCGATTGTCTTACAGTTACTGCTGAGACTAAGGAAGGAGAGATTATGGGTATGGCGCATAGAGACTTGCCGATTTGGGGTGTTCAATTTCATCCGGAATCAATTGCAACCGTTAAAGGTATTTCCTTGCTAGAAAATTTTCTAAAGCTTTAAATAGTAACCTATTTAATTTTTCTATGCTTTGTCCTAAATGTCGGTCTTTGAATAATAAGGTGATTGATTCTCGCTTAAGTAAAAGTGAGGTTTCAATACGTCGTAGGCGCCAATGCTTGGATTGCGATTACCGCTTTACAACCTCTGAAGAAGTCATGCGTGCTGACTTGCAGGTTGTAAAAAGAGATGCAACTAGGGAGGATTTTGACCGTAGCAAGTTGGTGAATGGTTTAAAAAAAGCGATTGAAAAACGGCCGATTGAGAGCTTGCAAATTGACTTATTAATTTCCGATATCATAGCAACTTTAGAAGAAAAATTTGATCAAGAAGTCTCATCAGAAATGATTGGAGAATTAATTATGGAGCGTTTGAAAAAATTGGATAAAATTGCTTATGTACGTTATGCCTCTGTGTATAAAGATTTTCGAGATATCGATGAATTTGCCAAAGAAGTTAATAAGTTAAAATAAGTGCATGGTTCGATCAAATACAGTCGATCAATTAGAGACTTTAAATGAACTCTTTTCTCAAATATGCCGAATAGACCCAGAGCTTACGGAGAATGCAAAAAAAGCGATACGCTTCTTTTCAAAAGAGTCGGAAGTAAATAATACAGAGAGCACTTTGAAGATGGGTGTTCAGAGTTTGATTGATCTTTATTTTGGCGATTCATTCCAGCGTGTCTGTGGGGTTGAATATTGGCATATCTCTACGGATGAATATCTGGGCACACTCTGGCTAAGAGAGTCTATTAAAAAAAGACTTTTGAGCTTATCGGGCTACCCTAAAAGTGTCTTTTTAATCACAGGCTTGAGGGCCGTTATTTTAAGAAAGCATCGTTACTGGTCAAAGTCTTGTGAACATGAGTTTAGGGACTTAAAGTCTTGGATTGAATCATTAACTTTAGCCCGAGTCCCAAAAGATCAAAACTTGAGCTTATTGATTCTGTGAGGACCTGATTTTATGACTACATTATTTGAAAAAATTATCGCTAGAGAAATTCCTGCAAACATTGAATATGAAGATGAGGACTGTATCGTCATACATGACATTGATCCTCAAGCACCCATTCACTTATTAATTATTCCAAAGTGTGTGATCCCTAGAATCGCAGAGAGTGATACTAGCGATCCAGCTTTAATCGGCCGTTTATTTCAAAAAGCATCTTATTTAGCTAAGAAGCTAAATCTTGAAAAAGGCTTTCGCTTAGTGGTGAACAATGGTTTTGATGGAGGAGAAACAGTTCCTCATTTGCACATACATGTATTAGCGGGAAGGAAACTAGAATGGCCTCCTGGTTGATTCTCCCTCTAATCTTTTAGGCAATGTAAATTAGTCATTGAGATGCCACTTAGCATAGCGCCAATAATGCCTAGAAAGCCTTGGTCTGTGCCAGCGATAAAGAGATTATCTAAGTGAGTTCTTCCATCTTTAATTTTCTGAGGTGCACCATAAATTGCGCCATTTATATGTCCGGTATATTTGTGTACGGTTCTTGGAGTGAACATATCTGTCGCTATTATTTCTGAAGGGATCTTTTGAAGTGATTGTTTTGGCTCAAGAATATTTAATGCGACTTCTTGCAGTTTTGAATACCAATAGTTCTTTTGTTTTTGATAGTTGGTTTCTTCTAAATTAAACCAATCTTTTGGATGGGCGAGCGCTGTAATTCGTAAGATTCCATGTTCAAGGGTTTCACAATTAGGGTATTCGTAGTTGTTGGGCATACAAATAACACCGCTTGCAGGATCAACTAATTCACTAGTTGGTGATTGGTACTTAAAATCATCCTGTTCACTAAAAAATATAATGGTATCTTCCCACCCTAGATCTTTTGGTTGGTCTTCAAATAAAGTAATGGTTTCCGTAAATCCTAGGTTTCCAATATTTTTTTCTGACTGTGCGGGAGTGGGTTTGCAAAGTTTGAAGGTCTCACTAATTCCAGCAGTCGAGATGATTTTGTCCGCGGTGATAGAGGAACCGTCATCTAGAGTTAGGTGGCTTACAGAGCTGTTTTTAGTGCAGATTTTTTGTACTCCACAACGCATCTTTCGGATTCCACCTAGTGAACGATATTGATCTTGAAGTGCTTTAATTATGGTTCGAACTCCATTGAGTGGTCGGGCAAAACCTTCAAAAAACAAAGATCGAAACATAATCGCAAACTGCCCGAAATCCATATCATGTTCCGTTGCACTTCCATAATACATAGTTGGACATAGTAGCATTGATTCTAATAGAGGGTTTTGAAAAAATCTTTGAATGCTCTGGCGTGTGGAAGTAAATTCATTGCTAAGATTGAAAGCATCTAAGTCACGAATGGTATGAGACAATTTTCGGAAGCCGTCTATTTCATTGGGGAATTGATCGGCGACTTGAGATTCTAAAAAGCTAAAGTCATTACTAAAAAATAATTCTGCGGAGGGAAAATGGATCTTGGATCGTTTTTGAGGTGCTAGATCAAAGGCGTCGTATGGGATTCGCAATTGCCTAAGTAGCTTTGTTAGAGGGGTTCCTTTTGTGCCTTTTGGGACATAGTTCGTGAGTGCATGTAAGCCCACATCGTATTTAATCCCGTTGATACTATAAAATGAATTCAGACCCCCCGAGGCGTTATGCCTTTCTAGAATGATGGATTTTTTGCCTGCTAAGCCTAATCGGATGCCCGAGGCTAATCCAGCCATACCTGCTCCAATAATTACAACCTCAAAATGTTGACCATCTAGGTTTGAGTTTTGTTTGCTTTTTTCTACTGGTGTGGGTTGTGTCACTTGCTCAATGCCTATTACTAAGACTAAGCATTAAATTTTGGCGTCAAGTAGTCAGCGCAACTATCTAAGGATGCCAATTGAGGATAATCTTCTTCAGGCACCTCAATGCCGTGTTGTTTTCTTAGTTCCATGACTATATCAAGAAAGTCCATTGAGTCTAGATCCATTTGATCTCTAAGATTTACTTCTGCTTTCAAATTTGAAGTATCTTCATCTGGTGCTATTTCGTTAATGATATCAATTACGATTTGTTTTACTTGTTCAGGAGTCATATTCTGTACTAATTTGAGGAAGGATTATATTTTTTCAATACTAGAGCTGAATTAATTCCTAGCATTCCAAATGAGTTGTTAAGAATTACATCCACTGAGTCAATGGTGATTGGTTTATTTATCACCAAGTTCTTTACGGCACATTGCTCGTCAAGGTTTTCAACATTTATAGTCGGGTGGATTGTGTTATCCTCAAAGGAGGGCAGATTTCCCGCCAATTCTAATGCCCCAGCTGCTCCCATTGCGTGTCCAATAAATCCCTTCGTATTGTTCACATAGGTGTTTTCACTCTCTGAAAATACTTCTTGGATAGCCTTACATTCTTGAATGTCTCCTTGAGGGGTCGATGTTGCATGCGTGCTGATCAAATCAATATCCTTTGGATTCAGCCCAGCGGATTCTATCGCTTTTTTCATACATTGTGCCTGGCGTTCTGGATTTGGCAGGACATAATCGCTCGCATCAGAGTTCATGCAGTATCCAATTATCTCAGCGATAATAGGAGCGTTCCTATTTAAGGCATCCTCCAATCGCTCGAGAACATAGACACAGCCGCCTTCAGCCACTACAATTCCATTTCGATCTATATCAAATGGTCGACTTGCCATATTTGGGTCTTCGTGTTTTGCCAAGGCTCCTTGACTTTTAAATCCAGCAAATATGCCAAAAGTCTGGATGCTTTCACTCACGCCCCCAGCTAATGCATAATCAATTTCTCCAAGCCTCAGCATTTGTGTGGCTTGAATAATACCAGCATTTCCAGCAGCACAAGCCGCTCCTATAGTATAGTGCGGGCCAGTAATGCCCATGTTTATAGTGACCTCACCGGCTGGATTATTGGCAACGGTTCTAGGGTTGTGGTGGTGCGTCCAATAGCGAGTATCGTAGTCAAATTTAGAAATATTATAGACCTCGTTTTCAGTTTCAACATTTCCATGTTCTGTCGTCCCTAGATAGACACCCATTCTAGATTTATCTATGGAATCAAGGTCTAATTGGCTACTAGCTATCGCTTCCCTAGACGAATAAATTGCAATACTGCCAGCTCGAGTTCCGACTCTTAATTCTTTTCGAGACTGATATTTTTTTGCATCAAAATTACAGACACCAGCCGGAACATCGCCCATGTATCGTATGTCAATCATCTGAATATTAGCGATACCCTCGAGTAAATTTTGGCGAAATTCTTGAAGGCTATTGCCATTTGGTGAAGTGAGTCCGACCCCAGTAATAACTATTCGTGATGAATGCATTCTTTAAGAAAATTTTCTGAATCTTTTATTTGTAGGTTATCGCTTTATAAGACTTTCAATTAGATTCAAACTATTTGTATAGTGTGCAAATCTTTTCTTTTGCAATTTTTTAAAGAATTATTTTATTTAAGTTGTTATTATTAATAAAAATACAGCTAATAGCATCGTTTCTAATATCCAGAAAACGGATGCAAGTACTCATTTAACTGAGCGTCAAAAAGATTGGGCGATCGTACAGAGTGTCCAAAATGGGGATGTTCGCGCCTTTGACCAATTAGTTAAAAAATATCGTGAGCCTATATTTGCGATGATTTATAATATGACGGGTAATCGAGAGGATGCTTCTGATCTTGCGCAAGATGTTTTTATTAAATCATTTCGATCGATTAATCGGTTCAGAGGAAATGCTTCATTTTACACGTGGATTTATCGTATCGCTGTAAATACATCGATCACCTTTATTAAAAAGTCTAAAAAACAGCGCTTTTTAAATTATGAAACAATTAATGAAGAACTCGTTAGCCAAGAAATCTTGGAATCTTTGACCGCCAAAAATAAGACAGAAAAAGGTGCTATTTTGTCTGAATTACAGGAAAAATTGAACGCTGGGCTTCAAAAATTGTCTTCTAAACATAGACTCGTGTTAATTTTACACGATATTGAAGGCATGGATCATAAATCGATAGGAGCAATTACGAAGACGAGTATTGGTACGGTTCGTTCTCGCTTACACTATGCAAAAAGAGAATTACAAGCATATTTAAAAGATTATTTATAAAAAGAATAGTCGCACATATATGGATCAGAAAAAAGACAATATCAGTTTAGAAGAATTACTTAAGATCAAATCTGCAGAACGTCCAAATGAGCAATTTTGGGAGCGGTTTGATCTTGAGCTCAACGAGCGTGCCTTGAAAACATGCATTAAGAAAGAAACTTGGGGGGATCTAATCGGATTTAATTTAGTGGATAAGTTGCTTCCTGTTGCTTCTACCGTGGCAGTTGTTTTATTGCTTGGACTTGTTTCTTTTGTGCAATTTTTTCAACCAAATGCTCAGCAGTCTTTCAAACTGGCAGAAGCAAGTTCTTATGAGCCTATGGCAGAAACTATCGATGTAAGCTTGCTTGCAAATAATAGTGCGGTGTCTGAAGATTATGCCGTTGAAATCATTACACTTTCTGCTGATTCTGATAAATTGGATTTTGAAGCTGACATCATTCCTGTAGCGATAGGGTCAACTGCAGATTATACTGATTCTACTCCAGACACGACTACATTGAAATACACTCAAGCCTATACTCAGTTAGCTAGTTACGCATTTTAAGGTTTTGTTAAAGTATGCTTTTACGATTCCGCCCCAAATTAATTTTATTACTTTTGCTTGGCTACCTTTTAGTAAGTCCTAGTTTACTACTTGCGAAGCAAACCTTAGTGCAGGACCAAATATTCAAGGTTTTTGAAGAGTATAAAAGCGCCATTGTTCGAGTTAAAGCAGCTTATAAAAAAGAGGCAGAAGAAGGTAAGCCGTCTCAAATTAACCTAAGGGTAGGAACGGGTTTCTTTGTTAGTTTAGAGGGGCATGTATTGGTGAATGCCAGCCGAGCCATCGGTGCAGACCACGTGCAAGTGGAATACCAAGGTATTTCATATCCGGCTGAGTCATTGGGTCATGATCCAATAACCAATGTGTCTCTTTTGCGTTTATTAAAATTGCCGGAATCTTTTGAAGTGATTCGATTTGATCTAGCAATGGAAGAACCCGCTATCGGAACCTTAGTTGTTTCAATCGCCGCTCCATTGGATTTAGCGCCTTCGCCTTCATTCGGTATGATTGGAGGCTTTGATAAAAAGCTTGGCGACAAGATATTTCCAACAGCTTATTTGCGTACGACCATACCGATTGGTGCTGGCCAAGGTGGTTGTCCTATTTTAGATTTAAATGGACGTTTAATTGGTATGTCTGTGGCATCAATCCCAGATATGAATGGCTCGTATTGTTTGCCTGTTTCCGCTTTAGCAAGCGTTAAAGATGATCTGTTATATTCGGGAAAGCCAGATCGAGGGTGGATTGGCCTTGAGGTGAAAGAAAATATCTCAGAGCAAAATGAGCATAATGTCTATATCTCAAAGATCATTGCATCCAGCCCTGCCAAGGAAGCAGGACTGAAGGAAGGCGATCTAATCATTTCACTCTCGGATATTCCTGTAAAAAGAATCATTGATTTGCCTTCAGCTATTTTTAAAACCCGTATCGATCGCTACGCCCCAATAAAAGTTATTCGAGGGGATAAAACATTGAGTTTTTCCATTAAGGCAGTGGAACGCCCTCAAGCAGAGGCTCCTTGAGGTCTTTGATAGCACTGCTTTGAGGCTTTAATTTGCCTCAAAAAATAAAATTTTTGGGAATATTTGACTATTCATATGCTCAAGCTTTTATATGAATATCTCAAATAGCTTTCTTTCGCTCAATCAGTTTATCAGCCGTAGGTCGATAATATTTCTGTTTTTAGCTTTTTGTTCATCTTTGTCTTTGAATGCAGATATCGCTCTTAATTTTGAAGAATTGACTACTTCAAACAATGTCTACGGAAGTTCAGGGGTTGAAATCTCTTGGACTGGAACTTTGAATACAGAGGGTCTTCAAGGAAATATTTCACCAAGTGGTCGATTATTAGTGCAGTCTTCATTCTCTAGTCTGAGTCGCAGTAAAGAGATGCATTTTGCTTCATCCTCTTCTGGCTTTACTATTTGGACGACGACAAATACGAGAACATCAGATGCGGCAGAAGGTGCTTTTATTCCGAATCCAATTTTTGAGATCAATTCCGCGAGGCAGAATTTCCAGTATTTTAGTTCTAGTCCATCGGAATCAGAATCGGCTTCAAATAATTTCATAGTGATTGGAGACACTTTTGGGATTCAGCAGACAATTGATGCCACATCAAACCAGGTGACTGAGACGGCTATTTTAACTCCTTTAGGTTACGATTCTGGGGATTCAATTACGGGTACTGCTTTCTTGAGAAATGTAACGCTTTCCGATCTTCGTTTGCCTTCATTGCAGGAATTAATTGAAGCGAATGAAGTTTTTGAAACCTCTGTGAATATTGGAACTGATACCATCAGTTATAGGGTGGTGCCTGAGCCAAGTGCCTATGCATTGATTTTAGGCGGGCTTGTGTTAGGAGTGATTATTTTCAGAAAGCAAAGCTCTTGAGTATCTGATTAGCTAAATATGAATAAATTATTCAAAATAGTGCTCTGTCTTTCGTATTTCATTTAAGGCTTTTTGGATTTTCTGCTTATCATTAGGGTAGGTAATGCCAAGCCAAGTGGCATCGGTTTTTAATGACTGACAGGTTAAGTGCTTTTTTTGGATGAGGTCGTCTATGGCACTTGGAAGATAGCATTCTGAATTTTCGAGATGTCCAAAATTCTCGAGAAACCGTAATAAATACAATTCGAGAGCGTGAAAGATATGGGGACAAAATCCCCAAAAGTTCATGGATACAAGGGCGTCTTGTTGAAGTCCGAGTGATTCCCCTTTGGAGTTAGTTCCTCGAATCGTTCCATTTGTTTCTGAAGTGATGTCGGTATATTCTTCAACCGAGGAGAGTTGATCATTTTGGATTGAGCAAATCCCTCGGTTCACCGATCCATGTGCAGATAGGGTATTTTTGAGTGCGTAGGTTATGAGTCCTGCTTCGAGGGCAGCGTTGTTTTCGGCGGCTATTTGCGTGCAAAAATCATGCATGCGATAGAAGGCGTCTCGTCCATAGAAATCATCGGCATTGATGACAGAAAAGGGATTTTTAATGATTGCTCTAGCAGACCAAACTGCGTGGGCAGTTCCCCATGGCTTTTTTCGGTCACTTGGGCATTGGAATTTATTTGGCAAATCCTCTATAGATTGAAAGGTGTGTTCAATTGCGATTAAGGACTTAAATTTGTCACTTATTTTTTCTTTAAACTCAGATTCAAATTCTTTTCGGATGACAAAAACGATTGAGTTAAAGCCTGCCTGAATTGCATCATAAACAGAATAATCTAACATAGTTTGACCCGCTTCATCAATACTATCGAGCTGTTTTAAGCCACCATATCTACTTCCCATTCCTGCCGCTAATATTAAGAGTGTTGTTTTCATGAAAGCGTTATGAGAAAATAAATCCTAAGCTGGCTACGATTCCGTATAGGAATACATAAAACCCAGTTTTTTTAAGTAGAAGGCTAAAGGAATCTTTAGTTTTTGCATTCTTTAAGGCAGCCATTTCTCTAGCACTTAATAATAGAGGTATTATTATCATAAAATGCAATAGGGACTCATCTCTCATATAATTGAGTATTGCAGCTATGAAAATAATAAGAAGGGAGCTAAGATATATTTTCAAACCAAAAGGGATTCCAAATAAAACAATGCTGGTTCGTTTATTGTTAGCAAAATCCTCTTTGTAATCTCTGATGTTGTTAATAATTAGGAGATTGTTCACATAAATTCCGCAGGCAATTCCATTGAAAAGGACTAACCAAGTAACGGACTGCGCTTGAACAAAATAGCTGATACTGACGGCAATGATTCCAAAAAATAAAATGACAAAGATATCTCCAAGAGCATTGTAGGCAAGTGGGTAAGGTCCTCCAGTGTAACACCAAGCAAATAGGATGCTTAAAACTCCGATTAATAGCAACCAGTTACCACCATAAGGGATTAGGTTTAAGCCTAAAAAAAATGCAAGTGCTAGAGTTATGATGGAAACAATTAGCATTGTCTTGGGTTTTATCATTCCGCTAGCAACAAGTCTTCTAGGGCCAATTCTCTGGTCGGAGTCTGCGCCTTTAATATAATCTAAATAATCGTTGGAGAAGTTGGTTCCAATTTGGCAGAGTAGAGCGAAAGCGAAGCAGTAGAACATAGCCATAGGATAAAAGGTGTTTTCGGAATATGCCATGGATGAGCCGAGCATTACAGGGCTAAATGAAGCGGGTATCGTTTTTAACCTAGCTGCTTCGATCCAATATTTAATTGATTGCATTATAATTATAGTTACAAGAGAGTTGCTCTTGATGAAAGTTTTTTTTCTTCAATCGTTCAGAAAGCTTGCCATTTTTACCCTAAGTACTTGGCTATAACATTCTTTAATTTTTATCTTATCACTTACACATTTTATTCATTATGCATCCGTTTATCGCACAAGCTTCTGCTTCTTCTGATTTATTCGCGCAATTTTTCCCTTTAATTTTACTATTCTTGGGAATGTGGTTCTTGATTATAGGTCCACAAAGAAAACGTCAAAAAGAACATGAGGCCATGTTATCTCAACTGAAAACAGGCGATTCCGTTGTAACGAGTGGAGGCATATTTGGGACGATTACAAATGTTAAGGAGGATCGTTTAATTGTACGAATTGCTGATAATACCAAGATTGAGCTAGGTAAAAACTTTATCTCTAAAAAAGTTGAGTCCGAGTAAGTGTTTTTAAAAATTTGATCATTATGAATAATAAAGTTTTTTGGAAATTTGCCTTTATTGCTGGTTTAATTGCTTGGTGCATTGCCAGTGTATCCCCAATTCAAGATGTTCCATTTGAAGAGTACATTTCAAATCAAGTAACTAATAATTCGGAGCAATTTGAGTCACTTTTAGAGCGTGCTAATCAGCGAGTTGAGAAGGGGGAGGCTCCTGTTTTATTTATTGCACTCAGAGATTTGGGGCGCGAGGAATCGATTAATTTTGCGGAATTTTTCTCCGAAATTAATTTAACGGATATTCCTAATCAAGAAAAACGAAATTCAATTTTGCTGAAATATTTGCTCAGTGAGGCTCAAAGCAACTTGCGCTTAGGCTTAGATCTTAAGGGTGGTGTTGGCTTCACGCTCAAGCTTGATGAGCTTGCGAATTCAGATATTAGTCAGGTTGAACAGACTGAGCAGTTAAAAGATGCCATCGAAATTATGGGCGATCGCTTGGATGGCATGGGTGTCGCTGAACCCATCATTCGACCAAAAGGCGACGAGGCAATTGAGATACAAATTGCAGGATTATCGACCAAGGATAACCCAGAAGTGATTGATGCTCTTAAAAAGCCAGCTCGATTAGAGTTTAGGCAAGTGCACCCAACGCTGATTCCGGATTCAACTGAACTTGAAGCGTATCCATCTGGTTATGAGGTTTTGGCTGAATTAATTGAAGATCGTCGCACTGGAGATGTCTTTGAAAGAAAATATTTCATTAAGAAAATTCCTGAAGCGACTGGTGAGATCATTAAGGATGCATTTGTTTCGCAGACGCAGACAGGCGGGTTTCAGATTAACTTAGAAATGACGGATGGCGGTGCGAAGAAATTTAGAACGGTTACGGAAAAGTTAGTGAATAAACCCTTGGCTATTGTCCTAGATGGCAAATTATATTCGGCTCCTATTATTAATGAACCACTCTCTAAAAATGCACAAATCTCTGGAAGCTTTTCACAAAGAGAAGCTATTGATTTAGCTAATGTTTTAAATAATCCACTCTCCGTGGAATTAAAAGTGGATGAAATGTATGAGGTTGGACCATCCTTAGCATCTGGTACAAAAGCGAGCTCAATCAAAGCAGTTCAGCTAGGTGCTACGCTAGTGGTTGGCTTTATGGTATTGTATTACTTTTTAGGTGGGATTGTTGCAGTCTTGTCTTCGCTGATGAACATTTTATTGGTGCTCGGAATATTAGCTAGTTTAGGTGCAACCCTTACATTACCTGGAGTTGCTGCTTTGGTTTTGACCCTTGGTATGGGTGTGGATGCGAATATTTTGATTTTAGAAAGAATTCGTGAAGAGTTGCGATTTGGTAAGTCCCATGAGTTTAGTTTAAATACTGGATTTAGAAAAGTCATCTCTACAATTCTTGATGCTAATGTAACCACACTCATTACAGCTCTTATCTTATACTGGCTAGGTACTGGGCCTGTAAAAGGGTTTGGACTGACGCTTGCAGTGGGTATTGTTGCATCGATCTTCTGTGCTTTATTTGTAACGAAGGCATTGGCTGATTTGTTTGTCTTTAAATTAAAACTAAAAAATCTATTAGGGCTTAACTTATTGCCTAAACAAAAAATTGATTTCTTTAAATTCAGAAAGCCTGCATTTATTGCCTCTTGGTTAATCGTTTTAATTGGCGTTTTTAGTGTGGTTTCTAACAAGGATTCAATTTTAGGAATCGATTTTACAGGTGGGGATGAAATGACAGTTGCTTTTGAAGAAAAAATAGACACGGGAGTTTTACTGAGTACGCCAGGTCTTGAATCAGTGGGTGAAGCAAAATTTGTCTATCAAACCTTGATCGGTCAAAATAAAGAAACGCTCAAAGTCCAAACACGATTTGATCAAAGCCGTGAAACCCTATTATTATTACAAGCCGCTTATCCCAATGCTGGATTCGTAGAAGAAGGTGTGAATCAAATAGGTGCCTCGGTTTCAAAAAGTATTCAATGGAATGCCTTATTCTCAGTGCTTGCTGCTTTGCTCGGGATTTTGCTCTATGTCGCATTTCGATTTGAGATTGGCTATGGAGTCGGTGCAGTTGTAGCAACGATTCACGATGTTTTGATGACCATAGGTTTATTTGTTCTTCTTGGATCGATGGGTTTATTTGTTAGTGGTCAGTTTACAGCTCCAATGCTTGCAGCGATTTTAATGATTGTTGGGTACTCAATTAATGATACGATTGTGGTATTTGATCGGATTCGTGAAGAGCTAGAACTCAACCCGGGAACGAATTTAAAGGGCATTATAAATCATGCGATCAATAGTGTGTTAGCGCGTTCCATTCTAACTAGTGTCACGACCTTATTGGCTTCGGTCTCCTTGTATATATTTGGAGCTGGGGTGATCAATGATTTTTCATTTGTATTCATTATTGGTATTTTAACAGGGACTTTTTCCTCTATATTCATAGCGAGTCCTGTATTTTATTTCTGGCATAAGGGCGATCGTCGTCTTGTTGAAATGAATGAGCAGAAGCCAAATTCATATGATTGGGAAGAAAAGCAAGCCTAGTCGAATAGCGTTATAGCTAATATGGAATGGTTTGTAGAAAGCGGAAAATCTACAGCGGTAGAGGATCTGTCTCAGGCATTGGGTATTAGTTTAGTATTAGCCCATTTACTATATGGCATGGGTTTTAAAAAGGCTGAGTCAGCCTCTAGTTTTTTGAACCCAACATTGCAGGAACTTTCTGACCCTTTTGAAGTTACTAATCTAAAGAGCGGTGTCGAACGGCTCAGTCAATCGATTGATGCAAAGGAGCGTATCTTTATTTTTGGTGATTATGATGTGGATGGAATTACAAGTATCGTTCAGTTGATCAGTATCTTGCGTTTATATGGGATGAATCCTGGTTATTGTGTTCCATTCCGATTATCGGAGGGATATGGGTTGACTCGAGATTCCATTGATCGAGCACTTTCTGAAGGTAAGCCTGATTTAATGCTAGTGGTCGATTGTGGAACGAATTCTAAAGATATTTTATCCTATTTAAAAGAACTCGGAATTTCTGTTATTGTTATTGATCATCATAAATTAACAAAAGAATTTCCTGATAGCGCTATCTTAATAAATCCACATGTGAATGATCGAGAAAAAGAGAATGCACCTTGGTTCGAATTATCTGCAGCAGGCTTGGTCTTTAAATTTTTACATGGTTTAATTAAGTATAGACGGGATTTGAAGGATTCGGTTGCTTATGAAATAAAATTAAGTCAGATTATTGATTTAGCAGGTATGGGAACGATTTCGGATTTAGTTCCGCTGGTTGGAGAGAATCGGATTTTATCTCGATATGGTTTAAAGCACATTCAAAGCAATCAGCGAATGGGCATCGTTACATTATTAGAAGAAAGTGGGGTCGAATCATCATTTGGACTTAGTGGTAGCGATGTATCATATAGGCTTGGTCCTCGTATCAATGCAAGTGGTCGTTTGGGTGATGCCTCTTTACCGGTGGAGCTTTTATTAACTGAGGATAGGCAATTTGCGAAAAATACTGCCCGTTCGATGAATCAGATTAATCTAGATCGACAAACGATTCAGCATTCTATCAGTGATGAAGCTGAAGTAATGATAAAGGAGCAATTAAGTGACTCCCTTGGCTTTGTCCTTGCATCAGAGAATTGGCATCCAGGTGTCGTTGGCATTGTGGCAAGCCGATTGAGCCATAAGTACAATAAGCCGTGCATTATTTTAGGGCGAGAAGAAGATTTTGCAAAAGGCTCTGGTAGAAGTGTGCCGGGAGTTGATCTAGTCGCAGTCATGAAAAAATGCCATTCTCTTTTAGAGCAATGGGGTGGTCATCCAATGGCGGTCGGCTTGACGCTACAGTGGGATCAATTAGCGTTTTTAAAAAAGGCATTTAATGAAAGTTTAATGGCATTGTATCCAAAGGGTTTGCCAGAGCCTGTTTTAACGATTGCTTGTTGGTTAGATTGTGAAGAAGTCAATCGTTCTTTGTTAGAGGAGTTGCATTTGCTTCAGCCTTTTGGACAACGAAACCCAGAGCCTGTATTTGGCATTCGGAATGTGCTTTTTGAAGAAGCGCCTAAACGATTTGGAAAAACTCATCAAAAATTTTTCATTCAAAAAAAGAAAAGTAAGGAAGTACTCGAAGGGGTTGCATGGAATAGAACGGATTTGCCCGATGTGGGAGTGCCTGTTGACTTAGCGGTTCGATTAGAGTGGAATGTTTGGCGAAATAAGAAAAGTCTTCGACTTTCTCTTGTGGATTGGAAAAAATCTATAATGTAAACGATACATGTCAGATCAAAATGATACAATTTTGCTAGGCGTGAATGTAGATCATTCAGCATCGCTTCGGCAGGCTCGTTATAAAGACAACTCAGAGCATATCTTAGCTGAGCCGAGTGTGTTGAATTTCACGCTATTATGTGAGTCTGCTGGTGCAGATGGAATTACGATGCACTTGAGAGAAGATGCGCGCCATGTTCAAGCGTTTGATGTGCATTCGGTAAAAAGTGCGATTCGGACGCGATTGAATCTAGAAATGGCTTGTTCGGAAGAGATGATGAAGTTCGCCTTAGAAGTTCAGCCACATTCGGTTTGTTTGGTCCCTGAAAATAGAGAAGAGGTTACAACTGAAGGTGGCTTAGATCTTGTTAAAAATTACAATAAAGTAGCCGAGGTCATCAAAGTGATGAATGCAAGTGGGATTCATACAAGTTTATTTATTGATGCAGATGCAGAACAAATTAATAGAGCGGCTGAATTAGGAGCACCTTGGATTGAGTTACATACGGGTGCTTTCTCCCATGCTTTTTCGGAGGGAGTTTGGGAACAAGAGTGGAATCAATTATCCGAAGCAGCAAATCTTGCACAATCACTGAATTTGGTTGTGAACGCTGGTCATGGAATCAATTATCAGAATATCAAGCAGATTCGCAAGTTGCCATATCTCAATGAATTAAATATCGGGCACTCAATTGTTAGTCATGCTCTATTTGTTGGAATTGAAAATGCGGTTCGTAAAATGAAAGACTTGATGAATCCATGATATCCACGTATTATTTTGTTAAAGCGTGATTAATGGATCTGGTTCCTATTTTAGATAATACAAGTGCACTTTCTTTAGAAAAAAGAAGGCTAAAAGATACAGAATCTGAGTATTTCGCCATGAAGCATGTTGGTGAAAAAATTGCTCATGAAATCTTATCTGATTTTAGAGAACTGAAACCGGTTCCCGAAAACCTGTCTGTTTTGGCTTTAGTTGGTAAAGGTAAAAATGGAGGTGACTGCTTATTAACTTGTGATTATTTAATGAGAGCACTACCCAGGGCGAAGGTACATGTGGTTCTTTTGTCAGCCGAATCAACATTAGACCCTCTGTGCAAAAAGGCATTTAAAGAAGTCGAACAACGGTGCCGAGTGCATGTTATGGGTGAAGATTTTGATCAAGAGTCATTTCTAAAAGTACTCGATGCTATGGTGGCTGAATATGGTTCGATAAACCTTTGTTTAGATGGGTTGTATGGTCTTGGTTTTCGTTTGCCCTTAGAAACATCTGTTGCCCAATTGCTAGAATCGGTTAATGCTTATGATGAAATTGATGTTCGAGCATCTGTTGATATTCCAAGTGGTCTTTCTCAAGGAGATGAAACCTGTTTTTTTCGCTCTGATTTTTCCTATATGGCTGGAACTGCCAAGCAGGTGTTTTTTAGTCTTAATGCAGCTATTGGTAGGGTTCGTTTTATCGATATTGGTTTATATGATGAGCAGGTCCTTTTAGAAAATGAGGGGCGAGAGCATTACTTATGTCCGACTTACTTGAAGCAGTTGTCTTGTTTGAGACCTTCAAATGTAGAGAAGAGATCGTTTGGCCACCTTTTTATTCTAGGAGGTTCTCAGTTTATGCCAGGGGCCTTACTTATGACGGTACAAGCAGCGATTCAATCAGGGGTTGGATTGGTCACGGTTTTTGCTCCGGGTTCAATTGTCCCCACTTTATCTGCTCAGGTTCCTGAAGCTATTTGGATAGCATTGCCTGAAACAGTTGTTGGTAGCATCAATACAAATGCAAGCGATATCATTTTAGAAATGATTGCTAGTGCGACAGCCATCGTATTAGGACCTGGCTTAGGTAGTAATCGAGAAACAGAATTTGTGGTTCAACAATTAATTAATAGAGCTAATATTCCTATTGTATTGGATGCAGATGCTTTAATGCCACGCGTATTGGAAAGCATTCATAAGAGAAAATCTATTGGCTCTAATCAAATTATTTTAACTCCTCATATGGGAGAATTTTTAAGGATGTTTAAACTTTCTAGGGTCAATTTAGGAACTAAAGCATTTTTAAGTTTAATTAAAACTATGGATGTAACCGTTGTTCTTAAAGGAGCAATAACACGGATTTGTGATGGGGAGCAGTTATTGTTGAGTTCTCGAGGTGGTCCTGTGTTATCGAGAGGTGGCAGCGGTGATATGTTGGCGGGTATCATAGGTTCAAGAATAGCTCAGAAGAATATCGATCTTTTAGCAGCTGCAGCTCTAGGTGTTTTGATTCATGGATGTGCGGCTGAGCTTTTGGCGCGTGAGCAAGGACAAACCTTTGTTCGTACAACTGATCTCTTAAAGTATTTGCCTAAAGTGTTACGTTAATGGATTTATTATTTTGCTAATCTAAAATTAGTTATTTAAATTGAATCTAAAATGGTTCATTCGCATTCGATTTCTAATTCTAGTGAGTTGTCAGAAAGGCATGCATTACTCATTCTTAATGCCTTGCCATCGATTGGTCCTATTTCATGTAAACGCTTATTAAGTGCTTTTTCAGGAGATGCTAGAAAAGTTTTTCAGGTTGATCGGAAAACCTTACTCAGGGTTCAGGGGATTGGCGAAGTCGCGGTTGAAAAAATCTTAAATTGGAGCGCTTATTTTGATTTAAATAAAGAGGAACAATTCATGCAGGATCGTTCAATTTCTTTTTGTTTAATAAAAGATGACGGTTATCCAAACCTATTGAAAAAAATTTATGATCCGCCAATCGGCTTATATTGTTTAGGAAATAAGGCTATTTTTAAAAAACCCAGTGTAGCAATCGTCGGAACTCGCATAGTTTCATTATATGGGAAAAATCAGGCGCGTAAAATTGCCTCCAGCCTAGCTAAGTTGGGTTTTTGCATTGTCAGTGGATTGGCTAGAGGAATCGATTATGAAACACATTATGGAGCCTTAGCAGTAGGTGGTTCATCAATCGCTGTTTTAGGAAATGGATTAGATATTATTTATCCTCCTGAACATCACGACTTATATCAATCGCTTGAGAAGGAAGGTCTTATTGTCAGTGAATTTCCTTTTGGGAGGCGGGCTGATAGACAAAGCTTCCCTATGCGTAATCGTATTATAGCAGGCTTATCAGAGGGTACAATAGTTATTGAAAGTGGAGTGAAGGGCGGGAGTTTAATCACAGCCAATTTTGCACTAGAGTATGGTCGTGCAGTTTTTGCGATTCCTGGAAGGTTAGATGCTTTGCAGAGCCAAGGTTGCTTAGCCTTAATTAAAGAAGGTGCTACGATGTTAACGTCCCTTAAGGATATCACAAATGAACTCCAACATTTTGAAAGAATTCAGGCGGTGGGCTTTAATAATACCATAAGCAGTAGAGGAGAATTGTCGGATCTCGAACAAGAGTTATTTTCGCTTTTTTTGGATGGAAGTCGATTCACTCCAAGTGCTTTAGCGGAGCATTTAGATCGAAATATGAGTGAATTGAATGCAACTTTAATACAGCTTGAACTTAAACACTATATCAAAAGGTCCTTAGATGGTTACTATGAGATTAATATCATTTAATCGATCCGTCAGAATAACTAAACTTTTAGGATTTGTTTTAGCTTTTATCCCAATCGATGCAGGCTGAATTTATTGTAAAAACAAATGACCTTTATTAGGACATTTTGAATTAAAAGTGAAAGGTATACTTCGAAAGGCGATTTTCAATCTCTTGAGTTATTTCATTTTCAGCGACTTTCCCTTGAGCTTTGAAGGTAACAGAAAAGCGCACGTAATGACCGCAATCATCCCATGGAACGGTGCTAATCAATTCATTAGTGATGAGCCATTGAGAAAAGGCTTCCCCGTTTTCAAAAGTATAGGTTTCATTATTGATCTCGGCTGATTTTGGGGATTTCACATAAAGGAAAAAGCTGCCATTTGGTTTTACTGCAGAGAATCCATTATTATTAAGTGCCTGAATGAGTGAGTCCATTCTACGTGAGTACTTTTGTGCAATTTCTTCGGTAATTTCAGGACGATTAAGTGCTGTTGCAGCCGCTTCTTGAATAGCTAAGAATTGGCCTGAGTCGGAATTATCTTTCATATCACCATAAGCTTTTACGATTAAAGGGTTTCCGACAACAAATCCAATTCGCCAGCCAGTCATATTAAAGCTTTTAGACAGTGAGTGTAGCTCGACTGCTACGTCTTTCGCACCTGGAATTTGAAAGATTGAAATCGGATCACCTTCAAAAACCAAGGATGCGTAAGCTGCATCTTGAATAATGATAAGATCATTTGCCTTAGCGAATGCGACGGCTTTTTCTAGGAAGCTTATAGTTGCAGAGGCGCCCGTTGGATTATTGGGATAATTGATGACTAATATTTTGGCTTTCTCTAGAACATTTTCTGGAATCGAGTCCAAATCAGGTAAAAAATTATTTTCAGCTTCTAGCGGTAAATTGTAGACCTTCCCACCATAGAATTTTGCATGAGTTCCAAGTACTGGATACCCTGGTACCGTCATGAGGACGTAGTCCCCTGGATTTATGAAGCAAGCGGGCATCATTGTTAAAGCTGTTTTTGAGCCAATGGAGTGAATGATTTCAGTTTCAGGATCTATGTTTTCAACTTTAAAAACATTTTTCATGTATTGCGCAGCTGCATTTTTAAATGAACCACCACCATTATCAGCATAGCCTCGATTTTCTGGACGGTTTGCGGCAGTGGTTAACGCTTCGATGACTACAGGGTAAGCCATTTCATCTGGTTCCCCAACCCCCATATCAATCAATTCGACATTAGGCTTCGCTTCACTTGCTGCCTTTTTTGCACGTTTAATTTTTTCAAATTTATAAATGGCCGTGGATTTTCCGTATTGATTACCTCCGATTCTCTCTGCAAATAATTCTTGAATGTATGGATCGCTCATAATTTTTGTATGTGTATTAAATTATATTTTGTTTGTTAAAATCAAACTTTCGTAAAGAATAATCGTTAAAAAAATATGCAAGTTATTGAATCAATTGAAAAAATGCAATCGATGGCTATTAGCCTACGCTTAGAAGGTCATTTAATTGGTTTTGTTCCCACGATGGGCTGTTTGCATCAAGGTCATCTGTCCTTGATCGATCGGGCTAAGAATTCTTCGGATAAGGTAATTGTCTCAATATTTGTGAATCCTACCCAATTTGGTCCCAATGAAGATTTCGATCGTTATCCTCGCTTGCTCAAAGAAGATTTGAAATTGTGTGAGGAGGCAGGGGTCGATATTGTTTTTTGCCCATCTATGAATGATATGTATCCAGAGGGGTATTCAACGTATGTGGATGAGGTATTCGTTGGAAAAGATTTGTGCGGAATTTCTCGTCCTAATTTCTTCAGAGGAGTTTCTACTATTTGCGTTAAATTATTTAATTTAGTGCGTCCCGATTTTTCTTACTTTGGGAAAAAGGATGCGCAACAATGTGCAGTGATTAAAAAGGTCGTGAACGATTTAAATATTGCTACGGAAATTATTGAATGTGAAACGGTGCGTGAACCCGATGGGTTGGCGATGAGTTCTAGGAATCGATATTTAACGGAGGCTCAAAGAGCGGATGCACTCGCTATTTCTAAAGCCTTATTTCATGCTAAAGATATGGTTGCTAATGGTGCTGATAACGCCGATCGAATCATCGCTGAAATCACTCACGAATTAGCTAAGTTTCGGCGTATTCGTATTATTTATGTCCAAGTGGTCGATTCAGTTTCTATGAAAGCAGTCCGTACAATTCTTCCAAAGAAAACTATCGTTTGTGTGGCTGCTTGGGTGGATGAAGTTCGATTAATTGATAATATAGAGCTTTAATATATTCATTTAGAATGGAGGATCTTAGAAAATTTGATGTTATTGTAGTTGGTAGTGGAATTGCTGGATTGAGCTTTGCGCTCAAGTCTGCGGATAATGGTTATAAAGTTGCCATCATCACTAAGAAAGATTCTCAAGAGTCGAATACAAATTATGCGCAAGGAGGTATTGCTTCAGTCACCTCTCACTCCGATGAAGTAGAATTACATGTCAAAGATACTTTAGAGGCTGGAGATGGATTATGTGACCGTTCTGTAGTTGAACAGATTTTAAAAGATGGTCCAAAGGGGATCGATGCATTGGTTCAAAAAGGGGTGGCTTTTTCTCAATTGGAAGATGGTCGAATTTCTCTTGGAAAGGAAGGAGGGCACTCAAAGCGACGAATCCTTCATGTGAAAGATATGACGGGAAAGGCAATAGAACAAGCCTTGCTCCACTCAGTAAAAAATAATCCATTAATTGAATCATTTGAGCACCATTTTGCGATTGAACTCATCACGGTTAATAAGTTGAAAAAAAGTGAGCAAGTCTCTAAGGAGCTGAATCGAGTGCTCGGTTTGTTTGTCTTAGATGTGAACTCAAATCAAGTGGAGACTTATGAAGCAAAGGCGGTACTTTTAGCCACTGGCGGAATTGGACAAATCTATCAATTTACGACCAATCCATCAATAGCGACGGGGGACGGCATAGCGATGGCTTACAGGGCGGGGGCGAATATTAAGAATATGGAATTTATCCAGTTTCATCCAACGGCATTTTATTCTCAGAAAAGAGAGCGATTTTTGATTTCTGAAGCTTTACGAGGCGAAGGAGGTATTATTCGAAATTTTTCCGGTGAGGCATTTATGCATCGGTATGATTCGAGAAAGGATTTAGCTCCTAGAGATATTGTTGCACGATCCATCGATTCTGAAATGAAGCAGTCGGGGGTACCTCATTTGTGGTTGGATGCAACGCAAATAGGTTTAGCTACATTACAAAAGCGTTTCCCAAATATATACAATTACTGTGAAGCACGTGGTATTGCTATTGAAAAAGATTGGATTCCAATCGTACCAGCAGCCCATTATTTATGTGGGGGTGTGATGACTGACCTCAACGGGGAGTCATCCTTAGCAGGTTTACATGCCTGTGGTGAAGTTGCTTGCACGGGTTTACATGGGGCGAATCGTTTAGCTAGTAATTCCTTATTGGAGGCAGTTGTAATGGCAAATCGAGGTGCGGACGCAATTAAAAGCTATTTAGATAAGACAGAGCCCATTTCACTAAAATCAATTCGTTGGATCGATGGTGATTTAGAAATTTCAGACGAGCGGGTTGTTGTGAGTCATAATAATGAAGAGTTGCGGCGAACGATGTGGGATTATGTTAGTATTGTTCGAACCAATAAGCGATTAGAGCGAGCGCTGAATCGTCTGAATAATTTAGAAAAAGAAATTAATGAGTATTACTGGAATTTTAAGGTGGATGTTCGTTTATTGGAATTAAGAAATATGATAACCGTTTCAAAGCTGGTGATCGAGTGTGCCCAAAAGAGACAAGAGAGCAGAGGGCTACATTATACTTTAGATTATCCTCAAAAGTTAGAGGAAGCGGTGGATTCTATTATTGCCAAGCAGATAAAATAAGATTCGAAAATGACGAAAAAGGAACGCGCTGTTTTTATTGATACATATTTGGAAAAAAAATATCCAGAGACACCGATTCCATTAGATCATAGTGATGACTACACTTTATTAATAGCGGTCTTACTATCCGCGCAATGTACCGATGAGCGAGTCAACCAAGTAACCCCCTATTTATTTAAAAAAGCGAATAATCCCTTTGATATGATTCGTCTTTCGCAGAAGGAAATAGAAGGTATCATTCGTCCCTGTGGACTCGCACCGATGAAGTCGAAAGGGATTTTTAACCTTTCAAAAATTTTAGTTGAGCAGTACGGGGGTGCAGTACCTCAAGATATGAAGCTCTTAGAATCTTTGCCTGGCGTTGGCCATAAGACTGCCTCTGTGGTGATGGCTCAAGCGTTCGGAGTTTCAACATTTCCAGTGGATACGCATATCCATAGATTGGCTCAAAGGTGGGGATTAACCTCTGGAAAAAATGTTAAACAAACAGAAATTGATTGTAAGCGTTTATTTCCTAAGGAACGTTGGAATAAATTGCATTTACAAATTATTTTCTATGGGAGAGAATATTGTTCTGCAAGAGGCTGCCAAGGATTGACTTGTGAATTGTGCCGTTTACTCTATCCAAATCGTAAGCACCCTAAAAAGGTTAAAAAACCTTGAGTCTTAATAAGCATGGTTTGACTAATTCGATCGGTAGAAAATAGCATATGATTCAAAAAATTACAGAAATTTTTAAACGATTAAACTTATGGTTTAGCATACCAATTTTTCTGTTATTTTTCCTAATTTTTTTCTTTTCAGGGTTAATTTTTCGGACCTACCAAGAATTAAAGAGCTTTCAACAAAGGGAATACCGATTAGAGCAACGATTGGCTGAGACAGAAGCAGAGTTTCGGCGTAAGGAGGTCTATTTTAAGCGTCTGCTTGAAGACGATGAATTTCTTGAGCGTGTGGCACGACAGCGCTTAGGCTATGCTCGTCCAGACGAATTGATTTTTCGTTTTACGGAGTAGGGATCTACTGGCTTTTAATAATTTAAGTCGATCAAGGATTGCTTCTTTATCAAAATCGCTTAGCTAAGATTCAGTATGGAAATGAGTCAGGAAGCGTTAGAATTAAAAAGTTATTTTCAAAGCTACGGGCAAGGGCATGTATTTGATTATTTTGAGCAATTGAATGCGGATCAAAAAGACCAATTGATTGAACAGCTGAAAGGGATTCACTTAGAGGAGTTGGATGGATTGATTCAAACGCACGTATTGAAAACAGAAGCGACAGGAGGGATGGATTATACACAACTCAGTCCGTCTAATTATATTCCATACCCTACAAATGATGAAACCCAAGCCTTATGGGATGAAGCAGAGGTCATTGGGAAGCAGGCCATTAAAGGCGGAAGGGTGGCTGCTTTTACTGTAGCAGGCGGTCAAGGGACTCGCCTAGGTTTTGATGGGCCAAAGGGAACGTTTGAAATTGCGCCAATCAGTAGAAAATCTTTATTTGAAGTTTTTGCTGATAAAATTTCGAGGGCATCAGAACGATTTGAAACACGGATACCTTGGTTTATAATGACGAGTCAATTGAATCATCAAGCAACCATTGAACTATTTAAAGATCATGCTTTTTTTGGTTTTGATCCAGAGTCGATTCATTTTTTCTCTCAAGAATTAATTCCTTCTGTTAATTTACAGGGAAAAATTATATTAGAAGAGCAGGGGAAAATTGCGATGGCACCAAATGGACACGGTGGTTCATTGAGGGCTTTATCTAAGAGTGGCTCAATCGAACGAATGCGTGAACAAGGGATTGATATACTCAGTTATTTTCAGGTCGATAATCCTATGATTTCTTGCATCGACCCTACTTTTGTAGGATTTCATGTTATGAATCAGTCTGAGCTATCAAGCAAGATGGTGGCAAAGACTTATGCTTCTGAAAAAGTGGGTTTATTTTGTAATTACAAAGGAAGAGATATGATTGTTGAGTATAGTGATTTACCCCAATCATACCAAGAGCAATTGGCTCCGGATGGAGCGCTTTTATATAATGCTGGCAATGTGGCAGTTCATCTTTTTGATCGGGATTTTATTGAGCGATTAGGCAATGAATCGAGTGAGGAGAAACTAGCCTTTCATAAAGCTTTTAAGAAAATTCCTTATTATGATGGGGAGAAGGGTATGCTTCAAACAGAGCAAAATAATGGCGTTAAATTTGAAATGTTTGTGTTCGATGCCTTACCTAAAGCAAATCATTCGATTATCGTAGAAGGGCTTAGGGAAGATACTTTTAGTCCCGTAAAAAATGCTGAAGGCGTCGACTCTCCCCAAAGCTGTAAGGATGCTATGAGTCGTCAGGCGCTTCGTTGGTTGAATAAAGTTGAGGCTCAAGTGAATTCCGATCCATCAGATGAGACGATCGTTACGGTTGAAATGAATTTTCGTTTTGCAATGGATGAATCTGATTTTATAGATCAGTGGAATAAGCTTGAAACAAAGCCGGAGATTAAAGATGGATGCATTATTGGAGAGTAAATTTTAATGGAACTAGAAACTAAATTATTAGATGCAGTTGAAACGGGTGATTTGTTTGAATCGTCCTTTGAAAATATTCAAGACTGGCTGAAAGCTGATTTTTTGCCTAGCTGGGTCAAGGAATCGATTGATGAATTAATTCAAGCGGATGCCTGGGAGGAGTTGAATGATCGTTTTTATAAAGACCTCGCTTTTGGGACTGGAGGAATGCGAGGAAGAACCATCGGACGACAACCCACTAGTCAAGAGATGGGTGAGGGGCTTGATCCTAGAAATCCTGTACAAGCAGCAACCGGTACTAATGTTTTAAATGATTTTACTATTATAAAGGCGACTATTGGTCTTTATCGTTATGTCTCTGAGTATCTAAAGCGTAATAATTCTATTGATATTCCTCGTTTTATTATTGCACACGATGTTCGTTTTTTCTCGAGGCATTTTTGCGAATTATCAGCCTCCACTTGGAATCATCTTGGGGGACAAGCATTGATTTTTGAAGGCCCACGCTCAACGCCTCAACTCAGTTTTTCCGTTCGACATTACAAAGCACATTGTGGAGCGGTTATAACCGCTAGTCACAATCCATTTCACGATAATGGTTTCAAGGTCTACTTTCAGGATGGTGCACAGGTAGTTAGTCCTCATGCTGAATCTATTGTAGAAAAAGTTAGTGAGGTGGATTTAAAATCCGTTGTACCCCATTTAGACAAAGATTTGGAAGCAATTAAAATTTTAGATGTGAGTGCGGATGCACTCTACATTCAATGCATCGAAGGCGTGCTTTCAATTGAAGATAAGTCCGAAGCAAGTGATTTAAAAGTCGTCTTTTCTCCTATCCATGGAACGGGAGGCATTGCCTCTATTCCAGTTTTAAAAGAAATGGGGGTTTCTGTTTTTGAAGTGCCTGAGCAGAGCCTTATGGATTCTGCATTCCCAACGGTTGCTTCTCCAAATCCTGAAAATGCCAGTGCTTTAGAGATGGCTATACAGGAAGCAAATCGAGTTCAAGCGGATGTTGTGATTGCTACGGATCCAGATGCAGATCGTATGGGCGTCGCTGTTCGTACGAATGAGGGTGTCATGCAGCTTTTAACGGGTAATCAGATCGGGTCACTACTTGCTGAGTATCGTATTCAGACTCTTAAAGAACGCTCTATTTTACCCGAGGAAGGTACGGACAAAGCCGTCCTCATTAAAACCTTTGTGACCACCCCGATGCAGGATGCAATTGCAAAATCGCATGGTTTAAAAGTCATTAATACGCTGACGGGCTTTAAATGGATTGGTCAAAAATTGGCAAATTATGAGCAGATCATGCGCACAGAATATCGCAAAGCTGAAGGGATTGAGATTAATTATGACGCTACAGATTCAATGACTCGCGCCGAAATCTTAATGGATTATTCCGCTTACTTTGTCTTTGGTGGAGAAGAAAGCTATGGTTACTTGGCTCAAGATGCTGTCCGAGATAAAGATGCCAATGCCTCAGTAGCGCTTTTTTGTGAGATGGCAGCCTACTATAAATCGCAAAACCGTTCGGTTATCGATGCTTTAGACAGTCTGTATCTAAAGCACGGCTACTATAACGAACAGATGATTAATCTTTTTTACGAAGGAGCCGCAGGGGCACAAAAGATTTCTAATATTTTGAATTCTTATCGGTCGAATCCACCCGAGGCATTTGGTGAGTTTAAAATAGCTACTATTAAAGATTTTGGTGTCGATACGATATACGATAGCGATGGAGACTTAATTCCCAAGCAAGATTTCTTTGTGTTAGAATTTGAAAATGGATTTAGTTATGCTGTTCGTGGTTCTGGTACAGAGCCGAAAATTAAGTTTTATGTTTTTGGTTTCAAAGCAACGAATGGAACTTCAAATCTAACTCAAATAAAAGAAGATTCCAATGCAGAGATGACGATGCTTAAAGACTTGATCGAAGAAGACGCACACCAACGATCGATGAATGGTATTTAATTAACTGATCTTTAAATCGTCTAAAAGCTAAGGTGATTTGTTTGCTTTATAGAGAAAACAGGGCAAAAATAAAACCCACAGAAAACTGTGGGTTTAAAATGGCGGGATAGACGGGACTCGAACCCGCGGCCTCCTGCGTGACAGGCAGGCGCTCTAACCAACTGAGCTACTACCCCGAAGGAAAATTAGACAGTAGAAAGTGAAGTATCTAAGTCAAGAGGTCTTTTGAAAATTTTTACTTTTATTCGATTTATATTTATTTCTACAGGTTTATAGCTATTACAAAATCATGATAACGACAAAAAAAGATCTAGAGGAAGTTGTTCAGAAGTCATTGCTCTGCGAGTCAGTTGCTTTAGATACTGAATTTGTCTGGGAAAAAACATTTTACCCAATTTTAGGGCTCATTCAAGTAGGGTACCCTGACGGATCGGTTGATTTAATTGATGCTGTAGCAATTAAGGATTTAACGCCTTTGGGACGTTTACTTGAGAGTCCAAAAACGATAAAAATTCTGCACGATGCCTTGCAAGATTTGGTGATTTTGAATCGTGAAACAAAGGGCTTGCCGAAAGCAATTTTTGACACGCAAAAAGCCGCTGGTTTTGTTGGGTTTTCAAGTTCAATTGCACTTAGTGAGTTATTGAAGCAATTACTCTCAGTTTATATTAAAAAAGCAGAAACAAAGTCTGATTGGGTGGCTCGTCCTTTAAGTGAAAGTCAAATTAACTATGCGGAAGATGATGTGTCTAATGGAGTTGCTTTAATGCATGAGCTGATGGTTCGAGCTGAAGCAAAAAATCGCAAAGAATGGGTTTTAAGTGAGATGAGCTATTACGAACAGGAGCGTCATTATAATCTAGAAGATCCTATTTTAAAGCCAGCGCGCGTGAAACGAAGCGGAGCTTTGAATAATGTACAAAAAACAATTTTAAGAAGTCTTTCAGCTTGGCGAGAAGTGGAGGCTATGAAAAAAAATGTGGCTCGAAAATTCATCATCTCAGACGAAGTTCTTGTTAGTTTGGCAAAATCAACACCCGATTCACTTGAGCTTTTAAAGAAGAAGAAGTCTTTAAGTAAGCGATTTTTGTCCGTTTATGCGGAGTCTTTTTGGAATGCTATTGAGCAAGGTTTAAAGAATGAAATACCTCCTTTAAAAATTGAGGAAAATTTTTCTGGCAAAGATGAAGGAATGGAAGCACGAGTAGACCTTTCATTGGCTTTTATCAAGGGGCTTGCTTTAGATGCTAAAATAGATCCTGCTCTAATTTCCAACCGTGCTCAAATCACTCAATTTGTTTACGGTGCTTCACAGGGTATCGAAAGTGTCGAGAGCCATCGCTTGTTCCAAGATTGGAGAAAAGTATTTTGTGGTCAGAAGTTATATGATCTCTTAACGGGCTCTGGGAGTTTGCAGGTTTGCAAAGAAAAAAAGTTACCAATCTTTGTTAGCCGTTAATTACAGAAGCTTTTTTTAGCAATCAAAACGACAAATTCCCCTTTTTTGCTTTTACGAGAAACCGTTTCCTGCACTTCAAGAGCGTTGCCTGTATGGACACTTTCATGAATCTTTGTCATTTCGCGACATATGGAAATAACCCTATCGGATCCTAAAACAGTGATAATGTCTTCAATACATTTTTCAATCCTATGACAGGATTCATACAGGATAATAGTGTAGGGCTGATCGGCGTGCTCTCGGAAAAATTTTTGTCTAGCACTACGCTTTGGTGCTAGAAATCCAGCAAATAAAAAGCTATCGGTTGGTAGCCCTGAGAGCGCTAAGGCATTGATCAATGCGCAGGCTCCAGGAAGAGCTGTGATCGTCACACCCGCAATACGACAAGCATTGATTAATCGGAAGCCAGGGTCAGATATTGCAGGAGTGCCTGCATCTGAAAGTAGAGCGATGGATGAACCATCTTTAATTTTAGTCAACAATGTTTCAGAGAGTGCGTGTTCATTTTCATCTCTATAAGAGATTAGAGGAATTCCTCTTTGTATAGCTAGGGCTTTTAATAATTTGCCTGTAACTCGTGTGTCCTCGCAGGCAATTAAATCAACCGTTTGCAAAGTTTCTTTAGCTCGTTCTGTAATATCTTTTAAATTCCCGATGGGAACAGAAATTATAAACAATTGACCCTCTACTTTATTAGGGTTCATGGCTAGCCACCGTAGAATGGAGAGCCGCTTTCCCAATCAGCAGGGCGTCCCCAAGGAACGGTTTGTTCATCTGGGTTTGTGTTTGTGCATGCAGTGAAGCATAGTGTTATTATGCCTAGTATTAGTGATAGTATCAGGTTCTTCATGATGGTAGTTTTCTGAATTAGTTCTTAAAATCTTTTAATAATTCTTTTTTAAGGAGGAACACTTCACTTAACAGTTTTTCTCTTTCAAGTTCATCAATTCGTGCGCTTTCCTCCAGTTGATTAATGTTTTGGATTAAGGATTTTTTCTCAATTTTTAAATCATTATTATCAACCTTAATTTGGGACATTTGGATGTGGATTGCCTGAATTTTTTCTTTTTGTTCTTCTGCTCGTTTTAATTGTTCAGAGAGTTTCTCTTTGTAATAGAGAACCGCATTTTCCGCCTCTAACAAGGAATCTTCAATCGTTTGAATTTCTTGATTCTTTTGAATAGCAAAAAAACTAGCTCCAATTAAAGGTATTATTGAAGCTATTAATACGGTATTTTTCATGTAGACTTATGCTTTGTAAGTAAATTGAGTTTCTTTTGGGTTACTGCCTTGTTTGATATGAATATGTGTCTGCAAATTATTAGATAATCGGTTTAATAATTTGAAAATAATTTCTTCTTGTCCTGATAGCGTAAGCTGTTCTGCCAGATCTTCCGAACTAAAATATTCGTTCGGATGTTTTTCTAGAAATTGGACGATAGACTGTTTTGTTTCTAAAATTGCATTGGCTGCTTTCTTTCCAGCTTCAACACCGGGTTGGTGGTAGGCATTAATATTAATTAAATGGGCATACAGTCCTACGGCTCTTTCGAATAAAGCAATTAGTTGTCCTATTGCTTGTGGGGTTATTTTTTTTATGGTTACCGTTAAGGATTCTCGATTTTTTTCAAAGAGTGCTTCTCGGGTACCTAAATAGAATCCCTGTAGATAATCACCTGTAGAATTTCCGTTTTCATCGACAGCAATCGCAGCATTTTCTCGATCTACTAAAACTTCAATAAAGGTGACAAAGAAATTATGAACGCCTTCTCTTAGTTGTTGTACATAGGCATGTTGGTCGGTTGAGCCTTTGTTTCCGTAAACGGAAATTCCTTGATTGACAGTCTTACCTTCAAGGTCTGTCTCTTTACCTAAAGATTCCATGATGAGTTGTTGAAGGTATTTAGAGAATAAGACTAAGCGATCTTTATAAGGGAGAATTACCATATCTTTTGAGCCTTTGCCTTCAGTTGTTTGATACCAAGTTAAGGCTAGTAGAGCAGCTGGGTTTAAGAGTGTTTCTTTCTGGCGGGTAATGTCATCCATGGCTTTAGAGCCTTCAAGTAATTGATCGATATTAATCCCTTGTAGTGCTGCCGGCAAAAGCCCAACTGTAGCGAGCTCCGAAGTTCTGCCTCCGACCCAATCCCACATGGGCAATCGATAAAGCCAATTCTCTTTGACGGCAATCGCATCGAGTTTTGACCCTTCGCCAGTTACCGCAATCGCATGTTTTGAAAAATCTAAACCAGCTTTTTTATAAGCTTCTTGCGCCTCAAGCATTCCATTGCGTGTTTCAGCGGTACCTCCAGATTTTGATATGACAATACATAGCGTACGACCTAATGATTCCGAAAGCTGACTGAGAGTTCGCTCCATCCCATCGGGATCTGTGTTGTCAAAATAATATGGTTTTATTTTATCTATGTTTGGATTTCCTAATGCGTCCGCGACAAATTGAGGACCGAGTGCTGATCCTCCGATCCCAATGATTAAAAAGTTTTCAAAGGCTCCGCTACTCCCTTTACACGCACCGGTATGTACGTCTTGGGCGATCGTTTTGATGGTATTAATGGCTTCTATAATTTCTGCTCGAATACTTTCGCTAGGAGCTAAATTTGGGTTTCTCAACCAATAATGTCCGACTTGCCTATCTTCATCTGGATTTGCTATAGCTCCCGATTCAAGTGCTTCCATCGCATGGAACGCTGATTGTATTTTGGGCTCCATCGTTTTAAAGAAGGATTCGTTAAAATGAATTCGACTATAATCTAGAGCGAAATCCAAAGACGATATCGTTAAGTATTTTTGTGTGAAATTTTCCCAGGTCATTTTTTATAAATTTAAATTTTTATCCGTAACGGCACCTTCAGATGCGGTGGCGACAATAGCTGCATATTTTGCCAGAACTCCTCGAGTTTCTTTGGGTGGTTTGGGTTGATATGCTTGCATACGTTTTTCATAGACGGAGTCTTCAATCAAAAGTTCAATTGAATTTTTTTCTGCATCAATCTCAATCAGATCACCGTTTTCTACAATTCCAATAGGACCGCCCTTAGCCGCCTCAGGTGTGATATGTCCGACATCAAAGCCGTGGCTGCCTCCTGAAAACCTTCCGTCGGTTATTAAGGCAACGTCTTGAATCAGACCACGTCCAGCTACAGCACTGGTTGGTGAAAGCATTTCACGCATTCCGGGACCACCGACAGGACCTTCATTGCGAATAACGACAACATCACCTTTAATAACAGAGCCTTCTAGAATTCCTTTTAGAGCTTCTTCTTCGCTTTCATAAACTTTAGCGGTACCCTTAAAGTAGAGTCCTTCTTTTCCTGTTATTTTGCCGACAGCTCCTCCTGGCGCGAGGTTTCCTCTGAGTATTCTCAGGTGTGTACTGTCTTTGATTGGATTATCCCATGGTCTTATGATATCTTGCTCATCGGGGAAGCGTCCATATGGGGAAACTCCTTTGAGCGATTCTGCTATCGTTTCACCTGTTACGGTTAAGCAGTCACCATGGAGTAGTCCACGATCGAGTAATAGTTTCATCATAGGACGAATCCCACCGATTCGAATTAAGTGGCTCATATGATATTTGCCAAAGGGTTTGACATCGGCAAGTAGTGGAATTTTGCGACCGATGGTATCAAAATCATCAATGGTTAGATCGACTTCAGCGGAATGTGCAATGGCTAATAAATGAAGAATGAGATTTGTGGATCCGCCTAATGCTAAGCAGGTAGTGATGGCATTTTCAAATGCCTTACGGGTTAAAATATCTCTAGGTCGTATATTTTTTTCAATTAGGTTTAAAACGGCTTTACCTGCATTTTCACAATCCTTCTTTTTACTTTCCCCAACGGCAGTTTGGGCGCTACTTCCAGGCAGGCTCATCCCAAGTGCTTCAATCGCACTAGCCATTGTATTAGCTGTATACATGCCGCCACAAGAGCCTGGTCCTGGGATTGCGTTTTCTTCAACATCTTTCAAGCCTTTGGCATCTAAAGCACCTTTCGCATGTTGTCCAACGGCTTCAAAAACAGAAACAATATCCATCGGGTTGCATTTTTCGGTGTCCGATTTTGTGAAGCCTGGTAGAATAGTTCCTCCATAGACAAATACGGAGGGTCTATTCAGACGAGCTAGGGCAATCATGCATCCTGGCATGTTTTTATCGCAACCGCCAATAGCAATTAATCCGTCAAATCCTTCAGCGGCGGTTGTTGTCTCTATGGAATCAGCTATAACATCTCGTGATACCAAACTATAGCGCATTCCTTGCGTGCCCATTGAGATGCCATCCGATACTGTGATCGTACTAAAGTTCACTGCTTTGCCTCCAGATTGGTTGACCCCATTGGTCGCATGGGAGGCTAAATCTCCTAGGTGCATATTGCAAGGCGTTAGATCGCTTGGCGAACTAGCGATTCCAATTTGTGGTTTTGTAAAGTCTTCGTCTTTAAATCCTACAGCACGAAGCATGGAACGAGCGGGTGCACGGTCGACACCATCCACTACAACAGACGAATATTTTCTTTTTTCAGAATCTGATTTTGTCATATAATTATGAATATTATGAATTTAGTAATACCTTATAGAACAAATTCAAGATTGAAGAACAACTTCCTTTTTTCTGTTCTTTTCTGAAAACTTTGTTTCTCTAGTAGTTATTGATATGAGTTTAGATTTAAAAAAGACAGTTGAAGCATTATTGATGTCTACATCCGATCCTTTGAGTCTCAAAGATTTAATGTCTGTTTTCCAGAAGTACAAAGAGCAATTAGAAGCAGAGGCTTCTGCCGAGGATGCAGGTGAGGAGGATTTAATTTTAGCCGATACGGTTAAAAAGAATGATTTGGAGTCAGTCTTAAAAACGATTACAGAAGAAGCGGAATCAAACGATTTATCCTATCGTCTGGTTGAAGGTCCTAAAGGTTATTTTTTATCTACGGCTCCTCAATATTCTGATTTTGTTCGTTTATTACGGGCTGAGCCAAAGCCTATGAAATTAACTATGGCGACTTTAGAAACGCTCTCAATCGTAGCGTATCGCCAACCAGTGACTCGTGCAGAGATCGAAGCTATACGAGGTGTATCGGTTGATAGTCCAATCAATCGCCTATTGGAGCTTGAGTTGATTGTTGTGACAGGTAGAGCAGAGTTGCCTGGCCGACCGATTCAATATGGTACGACGGATCAATTTTTAGAATTTTCAGGCATTAAGGATCTGCAGGAACTACCTGCTTCTGATATAATGACAAATGTTCAGATCGATGACTTTATGCGGAAAGATTCAGAAGAGGAATCAGTTGTCAGTGATGAAAGTGTTGGGTTGCCAAAAGAGGCGGAGCCGTCAGAGTTGCCGCTAGATGAAACATTTGTTGAAGTCGATTGGCAGAAAGAAAATATTGAATCAGACGCTTTCATAGAAAATCGAGAAGGAGAGACCGTATGAGTTCAGAGGATTTAAAGAATAAAAGGGAATCAATTGATCAAGTGGATTCGGAAATTGTGGCTTTGCTCAATAAGCGACTAAACTTAGCAAGTGCAATCGGTGAGATCAAAGAGAAGTCTGGTGCAGATATTTATGACCCTGCTAGAGAGGCACTAGTTTTCAAAAAACTTGAAAAACTGAATAAAGGGCCACTTTCACAGGATGCGTTAGAAGCGATTTATCGAGAAATTATATCTGCCTCTATTTCCTTAGAGAAGGAATTGGTGGTAGCATTTCTTGGACCTGAAGCAACATATACACATCAAGCAGTATTAAAGAATTTCGGTGCTAGCTTAAAGCATATAGCGATGAAGACAATACAAGATGTCTTTGCTTCGGTTGAATCCGATGATTGTTCGTATGGGGTGGTACCGATTGAAAACTCTACAGAGGGTGCGGTATTTCATTCCATGGATCAACTTGTAGAGTCAGAGCTTAAGATTTGTGCTCAAGTGTATTTACCGATTGAGCATTGTTTGATTTCAAACGCTCAATTGGAAGGGATTAAAGAAGTACATTCTAAAGATCAAGCACTCGGACAGTGTCGTGAATGGCTGAGAAGACATGTTCCAGATGCCGTTTTAGTTGAGTCGAGCAGTACGGCGAGTGCGGTTAAGTTGGCCTCTAGTCGACCTGAAATTGGAGCCATAGCGAGTTCTCTTGCTGCCGAATTAAATGGGATGCCTATTTTACATAAAGGCATTCAAGATAAGGCGAATAATGTCACTCGATTCTTGGTCATAGGAAAAAATGAGGTGAAGCCTGTCGGCGGGGGAAATGATAAAACGAGCTTAGTTATTTCCCTAAAGGATGAAGTGGGAGCATTGGAAAAAGCGCTCATGCCGTTTGCTAAAAGATCCATTAATTTATCCAAAATTGAATCTAGGCCGAGCCGTAAAAAGGCTTGGGATTACATCTTTTTTATCGATTTAATCGGACATATTGAAGATGCCCTTGTTCAAGAGGCGGTAGAAGAATTAAAGGCTTGTACGTCTTTTGTTAAATGGTTGGGTAGCTACCCAAATACATAAGCTTAATCTTTTTCTAGATTGAGATTTTGACAAACTTCCAGAAGATTACTTATTAAAATTTATGCAGATAACTTTACTAAAATCCAAATTACTGCGCGCTGAAGTGACTGATAGTGCTTTGCACTATGAAGGGAGTCTCGCTATTGATTCTGCCTTGATGGACGCGGTGGGTCTAAAGCCTTATGAAAAAATTTTAGTAGCAAATATAGCTAATGGGGAACGATTTGAAACCTATGCAATAAAAGCGCCAAAAGGGTCTCATCTGATTTCACTCAATGGTGCGGCTGCTCATAAAGGAAAAGTAGGAGATCTCTTGGTTATTATGTCTTTTGCTCAATGTTCAGAAGCGGAAGCAGAGAAATGGAAGCCCAAGGTCTTGGTTCTGTCGGATCAAAATCAAAAGGTGGTTCGCGCGGATAATGTCTTAGTGGGCGAAGGAATTAGCGTATAATCTCTTAGTAAAAATATTATTTTTTATAAAAATTATTGAGATTGATTCTCTTTTATCACTTTAGGCTTGATATATTAAATGTGTTCCTATGCTCGGCTAAATGAATCGAATTTTTCTTACGGTATTTTATAGTTTTTTAAGTTTAAGTGGAACGCTGTTTGCTACTGTTTATCAGTTACCTGATTATGTGGTAACGCCGACACGCTTTGATCAAAAGCCTGAGGATTTAAGTCCTTCGGTCAGCTATTTTAGTAGCGATGCCTTAGCGAAGGCTCAGTATGTGAATTTAACGGACGCACTCAATCAGGTTCCTGGCATTTTTTTAGTCAGTAATGGCGGAATGGGAAAGGTGACGAGTTTATTTGCTCGCGGTAGTGAAAGCAATCACACAACCCTTTTAATCAACGGGCGACGATTGCCATCGGGTTTCTCTGGGCAGTATGACTTAGGGCAGTTGGGCTTAGTTAATGCTAGTTCAGTTGAAATGGTTCGCGGGGATGTATCAGCGCTCTATGGTGGTGGATCCATCGCGGGGACGGTGAATATCCGCACCGATCAAGCCGGTTTTGGTACCGAGCAAACGCTCAGCACCGAACTCGGGCGCAATGATTTCAGTCACACACAATACAGTTATAATTATGGCGGAAATGCTTACAGTCTCTCTTTAGGACTGGAATCGACCAATACAAATGGCTATCTGCCCAATTCAGCCTTTGAACGAGTGGGCTTGAATGCCTACTACACTCGCACGCTTACAGATGTGCTGGATTTTGATCTGCAAGTCTATGGTTATGATTCAGAAGTAGGCGTTCCCGGATCGTCGGCTTCTGCTTCGTACCCAAGTGCTGAATTCAATAAAACAAAGACGCGCTTAATCTCTCCAAGGCTGAACCTCAAACTGTCCGAAAATGCTAGCTTGAGCACTTTATTTTCCAATGCTGAAAATGAGCTTCAAGCTATTCAGACGGGAATCGGTAATGACAATAACTTCACCGAAAAATTAAGAAGTTTTGAATCCCAGTATACATTCGTAGATGCAGATAAGAACAAACACTTTTTACTTGGATTAGTCGTAGAAAATAAGTCTTACGATAAGGAGGCTATTAATAATCCAGCGTCTTGGAATGTTGACAAGCAGCTGTCGTATAATAGCAAGGCGTTATACGCCCAAAGTGTTTCTCAATTAAATGCTGCAACCAGCCTAAAAATCAATGGGCGCCTAGCGAATTACAGTCGGCATTTTGACACTGCGAGAACGGGAGCGATTGAGCTGAGCCGAGCGCTCGATACTACAGGCACTAAAAAGCTCTTTCTTAAAAAGAGTTATGGTAATGCCCCTTCAGAAGCTTTGGATATGGTCTATATAACTAATTTTAACTCAATTGATTGGAATTTGGAGACCGTTCGGAGTTTAGAGATAGGCTATCGTGAACAATTGAGCGGAAACTTGGATGAATTGGGTTTCGTAGTATTTAAAAATAAACTTTTCGATATTGCCGACGGAGATCCTAATGGTGGCGGGTTGTTTGATTCGAAGCAAAATGGGTTTGAATCCTATATTATGGGACGCTTATTTGAAGGTTTAAGATTTAATCTTTCGTATACCTATTTAGACGCTAAGGTTTCTGAAAGTGGGAATGGTGTTTGGAGTGGATATAAAAAGGACAATCAACTAATTCGAAGACCGATGCATAAGCTAAATGCCTCCCTTGGGTGGGATGTAACGGATGCACTTAATTTTGGGGCTAATTTCTATGCGGGGATTAATCGTGAAGATTCCTCAGGCGGACAGCGATTTGAAGACATGAGTGTGCTCAGGCTCTACGGGAACCTGAAGCTCAATGAAAACTGTTCATTACATGCGCGCATAGAGAATGCACTGAATGAGTCCTATGAATGGACAGCGGGTTATCCAGGCGCCCCGATCAGTTTTTATCTAGGCGGTAGTATTACTTTTTAATTTATGCTTACAAAACAACGACAAGTGATTGAGAGGGTTTTAAAAAGAGCCAGCAGACCATTGACTCGAAAAGAAATTCTTAAATTTGGAAGAGAAGAACTTCCCAAACTTGGCTCGGCAACCGTCGATCGTTCAGTCAATACAATGACAAAAAATTTTCAATTGGTGGGTGTTTCTTTTCCAGGACAACCAACTCGATATGAATTGCCCTCAGGTCAGGAACATCCGCATTTTATATGCCATACCTGTAATCAAGTTTATGATTTAGATATTCCAATGCAATTGCCACGAGTCAAACTGCCCAAAGGCTTTTATATGACTGGAGGCGAGGTTGTTTATTCGGGCGTCTGTCCTAAATGTTAAGGTACCGCTAGGACAGTAAGGCGTCGTTATGCTTTAGTACTTTTGAAAGCCTTAGTGAGGCGTAAAAAGCAGAGTTAAAGAAGAGTGTACTTAGAAGTAGCTTAAAATCAAAAGGTATCGCTTGCACATAGGTTTGAATTAATGAACTCGTGCCTAAGTGATTTAAATAAACTCCAAAGTTAACGATTATGTGCCATAGCAAAACTCCAGTTAAGGAGTTTTTCATTAATCCAAGATACGATCGGTTTCTCGAATAGTGACTCAAAATGCCAATGAGAATCATTGTTCCGTAAACGAAAAACATAGTATTTCCGTAAAAACCTAAAAACAAGTCCGTTAAGAATAAAATAGCGACGGGCAAAAAGAGTTGCAGGTGCTTATTTTTTGTAATGTGTGGTAAAAAAACTGCGATTGCTAGTAACGGTGTGATATTTGCTGGCAAGACGAAGCGGGCAAGAATTATACTTGCCAATACTAAGGACGCACTCTTAATCAAATCACTCTTTGTCATATTAGAACTCAGTTTTATCTGTATTAAATTTAATGAATACAAGCAACTCAACTCAATTTTTAGATATTTTAAAAGCAAAAGAAATTTCAGAAAATTTTGGTTCTCCTGTTTATGTCTATGATGAAACGATTCTAAAGCAATCGGCTCAAGCGGTCTTAAATTTTCCAAATGCCTTTGGTTTGACCGCGCGCTACGCAATGAAGGCTTGTCCTAATCGGTCGATCTTAAAATTATTTCATGATATGGGTTTGCATATAGATGCGAGTTCTGGACATGAAGTACACCGAGCGATAGAAGCGGGTTTTGAGCCAGAAAAGATCAGCTTAAGTGCTCAAGAAATCCCTGGTGATTTAGAAGCGTTATTGGGCTTAGGAATTCGTTTTAATGCATGTTCTTTAAAACAATTAGAAGTATTTGGACAATTAAAGCCGAATAGCTCGGTGGGGGTACGATTCAATCCTGGTTCTGGTTCAGGGGGGAATAACCGCACGAATGTTGGAGGGGTCTCCTCTAGTTTTGGAATATGGCATGAGTTTGTTCCGGAAGTTCAATCCATTGCAGAAAGATATCAATTATGCATTGAGCGTATTCATACTCATATTGGTTCAGGAAGTGATCCACAAGTATGGCTTAAGGTGGCACTCATGAATTTTCAATTAGTAGAACAATTTGAAACAGTGAAAGTCTTGAACCTTGGTGGTGGCTATAAAGTCGGTCGCATGCCAAATGAATTATCAACGGATTTGCAAGTCATTGGTGAGCCAGTACGAAAAGCCTTCGTTGAATTTGCTCAGAGTACTGGGCGGGAGATTCATTTAGAAATTGAACCAGGGACGTTTCTTGTGGCAAATGCAGGAGCACTTTTAGCGGAAGTTCATGATATCGTGAGCACTGGATCGGATGGTTATAATTTTATTAAATTAAATACAGGGATGACGGAATTGTTGCGACCTTCAATCTATGGATCGCAACACCCTATTGATATATTGAATTGCGATCAAACGGGACAAGGAATTGAAAAAGACTATGTCGTGGTCGGACATTGCTGTGAATCGGGTGATATTCTCACGCCTGCATCAGGTGATCCAGAATTATTAGCAACAAGAAATTTTAAAGAGGTTGAAATTGGTGACTTGGTTGTCATAGGTGGGGCGGGTGCTTATGCCTCTGCAATGACTCCTAAGCATTATAATTCATACCCTGAGGCAGCAGAAGTTTTATTGCAATCGGATGGTTCCTTGAAACTCATTCGAAAGCGTCAAGATCGTTCAGCTATTTGGGAAAACGAACTATAGCTTGATTTTATTCGGGCTGACGAACGGATTCAATCGTCGCTTGCATACTTTTGCTTGGCGCTGGGAAAAAAGGTGTTAGCACTAAGGTCACAGTGAAATTTAGTAGCATACCAATGAAGCCAAAAGCTTCTGGTGTTATCCCATTTTCTACAAATCCGAATGTCCAACGGCTTCCTCCAAAAAACACACAGTTGATGATATAGTATGCGGTGATTCCAATGCCGACTAAGAGACCCGATATAGCGGGTATTGTTCCGACTCGCTTGTTAAAAATACCTAGTAGAATAGCTGGGAAAAAACTAGCGGAAGCAAGTCCGAAAGCAAATGCCACTACTTGTCCAACAAAACCCGGCGGGTTGAGCCCAAAGTAACCAGCAACAAATACGGCAAATGCAATAGCAATCCGTCCAACTAGGAGCTGATTTTTTTCAGATGCTTTAGGGTTTAAGGTTCTGAAGTATAAATCGTTAGCGATACTTGAAGAGATAACTAACAATAGTCCACTAGCGGTAGAAAGTGCAGCGGCCAATCCTCCAGCTGCTACAAAAGCAATAATCCAGTTGGATAACCCTGCCATTTCAGGGGCAGCGAGCATAATAATATCTCGGTCAGGACCATTGAGTCCCTTATCGATCATTAGCTGTCTTCCATTGATTCCTGAGTCCGAATTCGTCGTTAACCATAGTGCATGTTGCGCCTTTATCGCCTCAATTTCTTTAGTACTTAATTTTCCTGAGCGAAAAATTTCATTTGTGCTATCTCCTGAATAGCGAACAATCCCATCGCCATCATCGAGCCAAAGTATGAGCCCTGTTTTTTCCCAACTGTGAAACCATGCAGGCAACTTTTCTGAGCTGACTCCATTCAGTGTGTGAATCGTATAGTAACGAGAGAATGAAGCTAAAGAGGGCGCTGAAAGATAGAGGATTGAAATAAATAACAATGCCCAAAAGGCACTCCATCGTGCCGCTTGAACATTTTTAACCGTATAAAATCGAACAATGACGTGGGGTAAACCGGCAGTTCCAACCATTAAGGTTAAAGCCGTAGCAAACACATTAAACTGACTCCATTTCCCTTGAAAAGCTTCGGTGTAAGAATGCCATCCAAATTCTCTCAGAGTACTATCTAAAGCATTTAAGAGAAAAACGGATTGACCCGATATGTTTGATTCAAGCAAGGTGGAACCCATGCCGATAAAAGGGATAGCGCTTCCGGTTAATTGAATGCTAATGGCGATGGTCGGAATTAAAAATGCAGAAATGAGAACCCAATATTGTGCGACTTGCGTCCAAGTAATTCCTTTCATACCTCCTAGAGTTGCATAGATTAAAACGATCAACATTCCGATCATAACACCTGTTGAGATATCAACATTTAAAAAGCGACTAAAAACAACGCCGACACCTCGCATTTGTCCAGCTACATATGTGAATGAAATAAACACTGCACAGAGGATTGCAATGAGTCGAGCAGGGTTACTTTCATAGCGATCTCCAATGAATTCAGGTACCGTAAAATGACCAAATTTTCTCAAGTAAGGAGCAAGGCAGAGTGCTAATAAAACAAATCCTCCAGTCCAACCCATCAAGTAGACGCTTCCCGCATAACCCATAGTTGAAATCAGTCCTGCCATGGAAATAAAGGAAGCGGCGCTCATCCAGTCTGCGGCGGTCGCCATGCCATTTGCATAAGCGGGGACATCTCTTCCTGCGAGATAAAAGCCTTGAGTGTCTTTGACTCGAACTCTCCAAGCTATGAATAGGTATAGAGAAAAGCTAAGGCCGACAAACAGGTAAGTCCATGTAAGAATACTCATAAAGTGGTGTTAGGTTGGAGTGAGAGAATGGGACGTTTTAAAATTTATTTTTTGGGGTTCGTCTGATCTGCCTTATTCATAAGGATCGCATAAATTAAAACGATCAGAACAAAGGAGATAATACTCCCTTGTTGAGCAAACCAAAACCCAAGTTTAAATCCAGTGCCAGGTAAGTGAAATTGGTTCAGATATTCGACCCAGAGGATGCCACAGCCTAAGCTAAAAAAGAACCACAAAAAAAGTAGTGCGGTCATAATTTTTAAGTTCTTTTTCCAGTATGTATTATGGGGTTTTTTAGAGGTATTTGAGTTCATGGTGTTCAGGTCGTTTCGTTCTTAAAACTGTGTTTTATTTTCTTCAAATGCAATTTTAAGTTCTTCAGCGAATTGAGTGATAATGGTATTCCAATTTAGAGCTTCGGAGGTTTGTCTAGCCGAGAGTCTTATTTCTGGCCACAAGTGTTCAAGCTCAAATGCCCGATTAATCTGTTTAAGAAAATCTTCTTCATCTTCATAGTTTGCGAGGAAGCCATTGGCATCTTGCTGAATGAATTGCTTAGGTGCTGCATAATCAAAGGCTATCGGAATAAGGCCAGAAGCCATTGCTTCAGTAACGACATTTCCAAAGGTCTCAGTTAAGCTAGGGAAAATGAAAAGGTCTCCCGATGCGTAGTACTTAGAAAGTGCTTCTCCTGTTTGCATCCCGGCGAATTGAAAAGAGGGGTATTTTTTTTGTAAGCGCTCTCGTTCTGGGCCATCTCCGACAAATACACATTTGGCATTAGGCTTTATCGTTTGAATCTTTTCAAATCCTTGGATGGCTAAAGGAATGTTTTTTTCTGCAGCTATTCGACTGACAAATAACGCGACGCAATCTTCATCTGATTGAGCGCCCCAAGATTGTCTCAGATTAGCATCTCTTTTTTTAGGGTTAAATACTTGGGTATCTACTCCTCGGCTTAGAAGGCGTGTATTGTGAACGCCCATGCTATTTAGTTGCTGAATAACCTCTTTAGTGGGCGCAAATGTTCTCAGTGTTTGATTGTGCGTTTTTCTTAAAAAACGCTCGGCTAATTTTGCCATTCCAGGGAGGCGATAATGCCTCATGTATTTGTGGAAATTAGTGTGGAAGCCTGAGGTTACGGCAATCTGCATTTTAGAAGCAACATTGATAGCGGAAAGTCCTAGAGGGCCTTCAGTTGCCACATAAATAATATCTGGTCGAGCCTTTTTCCAAATGCTTCGTAATCGTGCACGACAGGGTAAACCAAAATGCAAACCTTTATATCCTGGTATAGGTAATGATGGAACAATGGTTTCTTCTGTGTCATTCGACTCTTTAGGTTGCCCTTTTTGATGTGGTCGAATAATGGTTATTTTATGACCGAGTTCTTTTAAGCCTTTTGCAATGGTATGTAATGTCTTTGCGACACCGTTAATTTCTGGCGGGTATGTTTCAGTAACAATACATATATTCATAAAATAAGAAGCTAACTTTAAAAAATCCTTCATACAGAATTTTAATTCCTTGAGATTAGACAAGTTTCTTTAATCATTATTTTAAATTTTTCTGTGAAAAAAGAACTACATATTATTTCTGGAACGACGGCTGTTGGAAAAACCGAATACGCACTTGAATATGCTGAGGCGATCGATGCAGAAATTATTTCCTGTGATGCTTCATTACTTTATAAGGGGATGAATATCGGTACTGCAAAGCCCACGGTATCGGAATTAAAACGAGTAAAGCATCACTGTATTGACCTATTTGCTGTTCATGAGCCATCTGATATCACTTTGTATGATTCGCTTGCTAAAAAAGCGGTTCAAGAAATTTTAGAGAAGAAGAAATCGATCGTTGTCACTGGAGGTAGTGGGTTTTACCTAAAAAGTTTTTTTGAATCGGTTATTGATACGGTGGTGGTACCTTCAGAAATTCGTTCTTTTGTGGAGCATCTCTATGTGAATGCAGGGCTTGATGGTTTGTTAGCTGAGCTAAAGAAGCGAAGCCCAGAAGGATTTGGTCAACTAGACACTTTAAATCCTCGTAGGGTTCAGCGTGCTTTAGAGCGTTGTATGGCTTCGGGAAAATCATTGCCAGAATTACAAAAAGCGTTTTCCGAACGACCAAAACCTTACAGCGATTTCAAGAAACATTTTATTTTATTGGAACGAGACCGAGAGGATTTAAGAAGGCGTGTTGAATTAAGGGCAGAAGCGATGCTTGAGTCAGGTTTATTGGAAGAGGTTCGTTCATTGATGCACTCGGGAATTGAAAAAAATCCTTCTGCTGCTAATGCGATTGGTTATCGAGAAACAATCGCTTTCTTAAAAGGTGCAATTAAAGAACCTGAGCTACTTCCTTTGATTGTTCAAAATACAAATGCATTAGTTAAAAAGCAGAGGACTTGGTTTAGGACACAACTTCGCCAAGCGGACAAGGTGGTTCGCTTATAACGCATTAAATTTAGAGGTCTTCGAGCCCAGACCACCAATATTCAGATTCTCTTAGCCTATCTGGGTCATACCCTTGGTTTTTTAGCTCTTTTAGGCTAACTGAGTGTGAGCGTTTTGATAAACGATTCCCTGTATCATCGACAACTAGGGGGGTGTGATAAAATTGCGGTGGTGTTAAGCCTAGGGCTTTGTAGATCAATAGCTGTCTTGCAGTCGAGATAAGCAAATCCTCGCCACGAACAACTTCAGTTATATTCATAGCTGCATCATCGACAACAACAGACAGCTCGTAAGAAGGCACTCCATCCTTTCTCCAAACTAAAAAATCACCAAAATCAATACTACTTGAGAATTGACAAGGTCCCAATCTTTCATCGATGAAATCAATTTTCTTATTATCGGGGACTCTGAATCTCCAGTTGTAACCGTTTGGAAATTGCATGCTGTCCCCAACATCATGAGAGGGGCGCCATGCTTCAGGGTAGATTGGCTCTTGATCATTGTTGCCATGATTTTCTTTTGATTTACGGAGGTCTTTTCTCGATTTAGTGCAGGGATATATCCGTTTATTTTCTTTAAGGATTTTCCAAGCATTTAGGTATAAGTCGGTTCGTTTGCTTTGTTCGTAAGGGCCATAAGCGCCTCCTTTATCCGGTCCTTCCTGCCAATCGCACCCGAACCATTTCAAATCGTCTTTTGCAGATTCACTATATTCCGCCTTACACCTTTGGGCATCTAAGTCCTCGTCTCGAAAGATGAGAATTCCATTTTCTGCTTTCGCTCGCTCCATAGCGATCCAAAAGGTTCGAGCGTGCCCCAAATGCAGATAACCAGTTGGGGAAGGGGCTATGCGTCCTCTATAAATCTGAGACATTACTTTTTATTATAGATTATTTTTATTATGGCAAGAGATAAGAAAAAAACGCTTTGACCTTGCTAGACCTAGACAAGTCTCCACTTTAATCATTCATATTAAACGACTCATGTGTAAAACATTTCAAGATTTAGGCTTAAGTTCAAATATATTACAAGCCGTAGAAACTAATGGCTTCAAGGAACCAACGCCTATTCAAGCAGGTGCAATTCCAAATGTCCTATCGGGACGAGATGTTATAGGCTCTGCTCAAACAGGTACAGGAAAGACCGCTGCCTTTGCCTTGCCTATTTTAAGTCTTTTAGAAAAAGGAATTCCAAATAAAAAAGTGCGTTGTCTAGTGATAGGCCCCACTCGTGAATTAGTAGCGCAAATCAGAGATCAATTCATATTATTTGGTGATGGCTCGGAATCTAAAGTGTGCCTTCTGCATGGTGGCGTTGGATACCTAGAGCAGAACCGAGCACTCAAAGAAGGTTCGGATATTGTTGTCGCTACCCCAGGACGATTATTAGATCATCTTAAACATAAGACGATTGATTTAAGAGCCGTCGAACATTTGGTTATGGATGAGGTGGATCGTATGTTAGATATGGGTTTTATTGAAGACGTTCTTAAAATTATAGCGGCCTGTTCGAACCGGGAAAGGCAGACGCTTTTATTTTCGGCTACGGTTTCAGAATCCATTAAAAGAATTATACAAAAGCATTTAAAAAATCCTGTTGAGGTTTCGATCGGAGTGCAATTGAGTGCTGCAACAACGGTTCAACATGAAGTTTATCCGGTGGGAGCTTTGCAAAAGTTTGATTTATTAATTGCCCTGTTGGAACAGATGCAAGCAGGCAGCACGATTATTTTTTGTCGAATGAAAGAAGGAGCAGACCGAATCGCTCGTTGGCTTAAAGCAGGGAACCATAAATGTGCTGTCATGCATTCCAACCTTTCTCAGAAAATCCGTGAACGTTCATTAAATGCGTTTAAGAAGGGGGAGGTTCAAATATTAGTTGCGACCGATATTGCATCAAGGGGCTTGGATATTGCTCATGTCACTCATGTTATTAATTTTGATGTTCCAGAGCATAGTGAGGACTATGTTCATAGAATCGGTCGTACTGGAAGAGCTCAAAAAGAAGGGGATGCTGCTACTTTGGTTGCAATTGATGAAATGAGTCATCTTGAAGCGATTGAAAAATTAATTGGACAGCCGATTCCCCAAAAAAGATTAGAGGGCTTTAACTACCTTCAAGAGCCAATTATGCGTAAAGTTGAAACGCCCCAACGTCGACGACGTAATAGTCGGTCGAGTCAGTTTGGAAGACGTCGATAAATGAATTTGATACTCTTTGAGAAGCCCTTTGAAACAATTGAATTAAGTGCAGACGACCATCGAGTGCAGCACATTCTTACTGTTTTAAAGATTCAAGAGGGGGGTGTTTTTTTTGTCGGTTTTATTAATTCAAAGCGTGCTTTAGTAAAGCTTGTCAAAATTAAGAAAAATGGCACCTGTGTTTTATCGATTGAGGCAATGGAGGAAGCTCCTAAGTTACTCCCGGTTCACTTATGTGTGGCTATGCCAAGACCACACACAGCAAAGCGGATTTTATTTGAAGCTGCCTCTCTTGGAGTGTCTTCAATTTATTTCTTTCGCTCAGAAAAAGGAGAACCTTCTTATTGCAAAAGCAGTCTGTGGAATAAGAAAAATTATCAAGAGCGCTTAAAATTGGGTCTGGAGCAATCTTTTGCGACACATCTGCCTAAGGTCTTTGTTTTAGATAAGCTTGAAGAAATCCTAGCACTCATTGGGGTTGTTAATGGAATTGCTTTAGATAATTATGACGCGGATGGATCTCTAGGCTGTAAACTCTCATCTAGTTATGAGGCTTGCTATTTAGCCTTTGGTCCTGAAAGAGGATTTTCAGAGAATGAGCGTTTGGTCTTTAAGGAAAATCAATGGAAGCTTGCGCATTTGGGTGCAAGAGTCTTGCGCTTGGAAACCGCAGTTGTGGCTTCAATCACAATAGCTGCTGAAAAAATGGGGTGTTGGAATGAGCCTACGACTTCAACTTTGGTAGGAAATAACAATTGACCGAATTGGTCTTATTGAATGCTATCAATTAAAGTTTTGTTATGTGGAAACAGTATCTAGCTTTAGTTTGTATGTTATGTCTTGGGTGTTCGTCTGATGATCGTGTTTTAATGGACGAAACAGATGAGCGCCTTTATAAACGTGCAAAAGAATTTCAAATTCAAGAGCGCTACGAAGATGCCTTAATCAATTATTTAAGTTTGATTGCAATTCGCCGAGAGTCACCTGAATCTCACTTAGAGGCTGGATATATTTATTTGAATGTCTTAAAAGATCCTATTCGCTCTATTTATTACTTTGATCGCTACCTTGAGCTTAAACCTGAATCCTCTCACAGCATGCAGGTAAGGCAGTTGATTGAGACGGCAAAAAAAGTATTTATTGGTCAAATTCCAACAAAACCATTTCAATCAAATACAGATCGGGTGGATTTATTGGAAATTATAAATAAGCAACAAAAAGAATTAGAAGTTTTAAAGAAAAAGTATAACCAAGCGCTGCTGATGATTAAAACTTTGCAGCGTCAAGTAGGGCTTAAATCTAGCACAGTGACTTCAAGTCCTGTTTTAGGTGCTAATGTTTTGAATTCGGAGATAGACCCCAATAGCGTTCCAAGGACGTATGTCATAAAAGCGGGTGACTCCCTTAGTAAAATTAGTGAACAATTTTATGGTACCGAGAGTCGTTTCATTGACATTCTTCAAGCAAATAGTGATCGCATAAGCAATGAGCGCTCCCTACAAATTGGATTAGAGATTATTATTCCTTAGAAGTTCATCTAGCATGCGTTTTAAAACAGCCCGATTTTCTCATTTTAGAAATATTGATTATTGTGAACTCAATTTAGACCAAAGAGATCATTTTATGTTCGGGGTGAATGGTCAGGGAAAATCAAATTGCCTTGAAGGAATCGGTTTCATTTCAGCTTTACGGTCGTTTCGTACGCAGATAACTAAGCCTTTATTTCAGAAAGGTTATCAAGAATTTGTACTGCTTTATGAATTAGAGCATGAGAATTTAGGGCATATAGAAGTAGAAATTAAGCTATCAGGAAATCAAAAGCTTTTATTTATTGATGGAGATCAAGTGAAGCGTATGTCCGATTTTATTGGATTATTTCCAGTAGTTCCCTTGCATTCTGGAGATTTGATGATTTTGAGAGGTGCACCTTCGGAAAGAAGGCGTTTTTTTGACCTCACACTAGCCTCGGTAGATACTGAATTTTTTCGAGCACTGCGTCTCTATAGCAAAAGCCTTATTGAGCGAAATCGACTTTTAAAATTAAAAAGCGAATCGAGCGCTTTAGCGGCATTTGAAAAGGATCTTGCACGCTATGCATTTGTTCTAACCAATAAAAGAACCGCTATGATCGATCGTATGAACGAGATACTAACGACGATCTATGGTTCATTTTCAGAACACTCTGAAACACCTCGTTTGAAATACGAGCCGAATGTTTTGGTAGAGGATTCCTCTGCTTATGAGCAGATTTTTAGAGAGAACAGGCAACGTGATCAACTGATTGGTTCAACTCAAAAAGGACCTCACAGGGATGATTACTCACTGAGCTTGTCTGTTGGTGGCGCCAAAGAGTATGCTTCTGATGGACAACAAAGGGGGCTTTGTGTCGCCCTTAGGTTAGCTCAAGCAAAGTATTTTGAAGAATTGTTAAACATAAAGCCAGTCTTACTGATCGATGATATATTGGGGGAATTAGATCCGAAGCGTACAGAAAGCTTTTGGGCTGCTTGCCCTAAAGATCTTCAAATTATTGCTTCTGGGACTGAATATCCCAAAGGTATACATGAGCGAAATTGGGCTATTTGGGATGTAGCTAATGGTGTATTTCAATTAGCGGACTCAATTTAGCTGCTTAATTTATTGGAGTGATAATTCTTCAATTACTGTAAGCTTCTTGCTCGGATCACAGTTTGTTCTTATACCAATAAAGCCATTTCTATGGCTATCATAATAGGGCCACAGCAGTTTTCTGTCAGTTTCCGGTATTTTTAAAGTCTCAATATCAGAACGCTTAAAAAAAGCAAAATCCCCCTCATCAATACTTTTTGGAGTTTTTGTTACAATTCTACTGCAAGTGAATAAAAACATGAGCCAATGACCATTGCCTTCATAACTTTTTTCTGAGATATATCCAAAGCACTTTAAATCGTCATCCTGGATAGTCAGCCCCACCTCTTCTAATGTTTCTCTGCGAGCGCATTCATACGGGGACTCGCCAAGATCCATTTCTAATTTGCCTCCGATTGGACTCCAACAGTTTTGGTTTGGAGATTTCGAACGTTTGATTAGTAGCAGTTCTTCATTTTCATTTGATAGAAAAACTAGAACACTTATTTTAAATGGCAGTGAATTGGACATAGGCAAATTTCTATGATATTCTTATTCAATACAATAATTTTTAATTAAAATGA
>CAJWEH010000004.1 GCA_913031135.1 uncultured Puniceicoccaceae bacterium
TTCAACAAAATGAAATTTCAGATACGAGTAATTTCTTTCCTTTTATTGGTAGACTTCCTATTCTTAAGAAAGTCCTTAGCGGAACTACGAAATCTTACAATCGGACAGAACTAATAATTTTTATTCGTCCTACAATTATACGAAATCCAAGACAGTCAAAAGACCTAAGTATTGATATCCTTGAAAGCTACGAAGAAGGTAGAACTATAGAAGGATATTTAGAAGATGGAACTATTCGTAATATTTACATGGAAGGCAGTCGCTTAAGTCCTAAGAAAAAAGAACCTTAATTCATTAAGCCCCTTATTCGATAAAACGATGTTACAGAAGTCATCACTTGTTTCACCCGTCTCAGATTCTTATCTCTGTATTAGCACATTCTGCTTATGCTTTATCGCCTCATCTCTATTAGCTCAAAGTCCTCCCATACCGATACCCTCTCCTGTAGCATCACCCTCACCTCAGGAAACCACCTCAAACCTCATCACTAACAATCCATTTGTGCCGAAAAATAGCGGGTCGCTCAATCAGCTTAATAAGAAACCTACTGGACCTCAGTCCACTACCAATAAGCCACAGGTACTGCAAAAATATTTACAATTTAAAAGCATCGCTATCATCAATAAGAAAAAACATTTTAGCATATTCAACAAGCGGACTAACAAATCCTTTTGGATTTCGGAGAATGAAACTGTCGAAAACTTCCGTGTCACAAACTACAATCAGATCAGTAATAGCATCACCATTTCTGATGGAATTAATACCGAAGTCATTCCAATTATCACCCCAAATGAAAGCCCTTTAAATGTTGCCAGTGCCACTATCCAGCCAAATAACCAAGAAGCTGTGACTCCTCCAGTGCCTGGGGCAACTCCCGCAAACCAAAATAACAATGCAAAGACACTTCCAAGGAGACGTGTCATCCCCGTCAAACGATAAGAATAATCCGCTTTCTATTTATTCGTTGGCATCGATCACAAAACGCATTGAGAAGAGAATGAAATCAAGGAGATGCGTCATTCTTAGAAAAATGATACTCCAAAGGCACTTTAAGCCATGATAACCTGAGTAAAATGGAGGCGCGGGTCGGAATCGAACCGACGATAGGGGATTTGCAGTCCTCGGCCTTACCACTTGGCGACCGCGCCTCAAATAAAATACTTACAATTAAATAGAACACTGATTTTGACAAGTATTTTCCGAATTTTGATTTTATTTCAAGTATACAAGCTTTAGCTCAATAGAAAAAGGAATAAAAATAAATTTGATTACTCCTATATGATAATTATTATGAAACCATTGAAATCTGAAAAAACCAAACTACAAAAAAACTACAAAGATAAAGAAGTAGTTCGCTTCCTGCCTAATTTTGGTCATATAAAAATAGCAATCAAACAATTGCCAAGTGCAACTACGCACGACAATGATACCATCTCAACTTTCATTCGTGTAGACAACAAATTAAAGGAAATAGCCTTTGTCAAAAAACGCATTCAGCGAGGAAGCAAAGAAGTTTTTCGTTGGGTTTATGAAGGAAAATTCCTCATTCGAGAACAAGATATCGAACATCTCTTAGATTAGCACAGTCTCTCAGACAAGCAAATCACTTGTTTAAAACGCTTTAAAAAGACCTTAAGATTAAGTCCTAGTCACTGCTATCGGCGATAAATTCCAAATCTTCTTTGAATACTCTTGAATCGTACGATCGGAAGAGAAGTAACCCATTCGAGCCGTATTTAGAATCGCCATTTCCGCCCATTTCTTTTGATCCTTAAATGCTTTGTCGACCTCAGACTGTGCACGCACATAATCCGCATAATCCACGAGCAGCATATAGGGATCTCCATGATCCAACAGGCTCTCAATAATCGGTAAAAATGCATTTTGTTCACCAGGGGTGAAAAAGTCTGAGCGTAGCCAATCCATCACTGCCCGCAATTCCCAATTTGAGTTATAAAAATCATAAGGATTATAACCATCTCGTTTGAGTGCCTGCACTTCTTGAACCGTCTTTCCAAAGATGAAGATATTGTCTTCACCAACAGCATCCCGAATTTCAACATTCGCACCATCTAAAGTCCCGATGGTTAATGCCCCATTTAAAGACAGCTTCATGTTACCAGTACCCGAAGCTTCTTTACCAGCCGTTGAAATTTGCTCCGATAAATCTGCTGCTGGTATTATTTTCTCAGCCAGTGTGATTCGATAATTCTCAGGGAAGATCACCTTTATTTGGTCTCGCACCCTCGGATCTGAGTTTATGCGCTCACCCACCTTATTAATCGCTCGAATGATGCACTTAGCTAAAGCATAACCTGGCGCTGCTTTGGCACCAAAGATAAAGACTCTTGGAACGATCTCTAAACTAGGATCATTGAGTAAACGGTGGTATAAGGTTAAAATATGCAACAGATTAAGGTGCTGTCTTTTATACTCATGTAGGCGTTTAATCTGAACATCATACAAGGCATTCGGATTGATCTCTACTTGGCACTTGCCCAAGGTATAGTCTGCGAACGCCTTTTTATTAGCGTGCTTAATCGCCATAAATTCCTTTTGGAAGCTCGCCTTTTTCGCATAGGGCTCCAAAGCCTTTAAAGCATCTAGATCACGATACCATTCAACCTCACCCAAGGTCCTTCCGATCAACTCACTCAATCGAGGATTACACGCTAAGAGCCATCTTCTAGGCGTAATACCATTCGTCACATTAATGAATTTATTGGGATACAACTCATTAAATTCGGGAAAGAGTGTTTGCTTCAATAATTGGGTATGGAGTGCCGCAACCCCGTTCACCTGCTTGGAGGCTACGACTGACAAATACGCCATGCGAACGGACTTATCGTCTCCCTCTTGAATGATAGAAAGCTTACGCTTCATAGCATCATCGCCAGGCCAATGCTGTTCAACCTCACCCGTTAGGAAATTGTGGTTAATCTTATAAATAATATCTAGGTGCCTAGGCAGGACTCGCTCAAACAAAGAAACACTCCACTGCTCCAACGCTTCTGGCAAGAGCGTATGATTCGTGTAATTCAATACCTTTTGAACGAGCGACCAAGCTGTATCCCAAGCGATTGAATACTCATCCATTAAAATACGCATCAATTCCGCAACTGCAATCGCAGGATGTGTATCATTTAATTGAATCACCGTACTCGCATCAAAATCATCCCAAGAGTCGTGCTCTCTAAAATGTCTACGAATGATATCTTGCAGTGAACAGCTGACAAAAAAGTACTGCTGAATCAAACGAAGCTCTTTCCCCGCCTCAGTCGTATCATTCGGATACAGAACCTTAGAAATGGTTTCCTGTTCTGCCTTTTCACGGACAGCACCCACATAGCTACCCTGATTAAACATCTCTAAATCAAACTCATTGACAGAAGCCGCCTCCCACAAGCGAAGGAAATTCACCGTTTCACCACCATAGCCGACAATAGGAATGTCATAGGGAATACCCTCCATCGTCTTGTAATCCTGCCAAATAGGTTTCTCTTCACCCTCCGCAGTTTCATGCATAGACACACGCCCATACAACTTAATCTTTTGAGCAAAATTAGGACGCATAATTTCCCAAGGACAACCCTTTTCCATCCAAATATCAGGCTGTTCCACTTGGTAACCATTTAAAAACTCCTGGCGGAACAAACCATACTTGTAGTGGATTCCATAGCCAACCGCAGGCAAATTCATCGTCGCAAGTGAATCCAAGAAGCAAGCCGCCAAACGACCCAACCCGCCATTACCCAGACCCATATCGGACTCAACATCAACAATCGCATCAAAATCCTTCCCGAGCGACTCCAACACCTTGCGCACCGACTCATAATAACCCGAGCTATGCAGGTTGTTGGTGAGCAAACGCCCCATAAGGTACTCCATACTTAGATAATAGGCACGCCGAGCCTTGTTTCGCACATGTGCTCTCTGAGTTTTCATAAACCGATCGAGCAAACGATCTCGTATCGCATAACAAGTAGCCGTCCACCACTCATCCGTAGAAGCATCCTCAACATGACGAGCCAAAGTAAAATGTAAGTGATCTAAGATCGATTGTTTCAAGGCCGACTCATTCGAATCCAAGCAAAAACGCCCATCAGGACCCTCTAAACCACAGGTATTATTTCTTTCTGTTAGCATTTTATTCTTTCTCTAAAATTAGTATAAAATTCATTCCATTAAAGTGCATGGTAGTAAAGAAGCATCTTTCATTCCATGAATAATTTTTTTATCAGCAGGGCAAATCGTCGCCAAAATACCCTTCAAATCAACCCTTTGAGAACGCTCCTCAACAAAGTAATACGGACATAAACGCACCCGCCCCTGCATGGAATACTGAGTACCCTTCGCATCATAGACTGGGTGAGACACGCGTTTCGGTTTTTCATAAATCTGCAGAATATGTAAGGATGTTGAAGCCATATTCACAGCCCTCCAAATCGCCTCCTCCCACTCCTCACGAGAGCAATCACTCCCCAAGGTCACACTACGAGCCCCCCAAGCACTCTCATGGAAGCCACTAATTTTCAAAATGAGATTCCGCTCTTTTTTACCCGCATCGACCAACTGCTCCCAACGAGAAATCGGTTTACCATTTACAAAAGGCGCATCCAAAACCGCATTCGGCGGAAGCTCAACCGGATCCACCACCCATGTATACGGGATCAACTGCTTTAAAATCGCATGGGAACGCTTAGGTAAATGCTCCCTCCAAAAATCCTCTAACATACGATGATGGAACAACGCCATACTCAACTTTTCCTCCTGGAAAGTACGCATCGGAGGCACCACAGCAAGCGGACTCGTCGCCTTCTGACCGATCAAATAATCCGCAATCGATACATTCGATAAATCAAACAACTCCCAAAAGCGATAGACCACATCAACCGCTTGAGGATCCCCGTCGATCCCCACACAAATGGAATCCCCCAAAGGCATCACATCATCAGGATGAAACACATGCACACGACGACCACGATTCCGCAACGCCTTTGCCAACCACTCCATCTCAGGACGATACGTTGCCGCCTCATCACTCACTAAAATCACAATGTACGGAACCGGCACGCTCGCAGGAGCCCGCGAGGCCAAGACCCGGTAAAAAGCATCGATCATATCCTCCAAACCACTCCCCAAAAGGCGATCCCCATGCACCGGCTCATAGAGTGCATTCAAGAAAGCCGTTAAGCCAATCCCACCCGGAACCGAATCCAGCTCCGTCAACGCAAACCCATCCTCCGTAATCAACAAATCAGGACGAATAACCGGCGGCATCTGTCCACGCACCCTCTCAGACACACCATACTCAACCAGCGCATCCGGCTTACCCCGATTCAAATACTCAGCCACCCAAGGAGCCAAAAACTCACGATTCCTCAAAAGATTTTTCCCTTGAGACGAACGCAAGTACAACAACTCCAACGCACGATAAAAATCGTAGCACACCATACCCAAACCCTCAATAAACTGACCCTGCTCAGGCGTTAGCCCAAAAGCATACGGTGACCAACGCCAAGTCTTATTCTCAAACAACTTCTGCGACTCAAACGTCGTCCTCAAATCCTCAAACGCTAAACCCTGACTCGCTTCCCCCGTACTCATACTCCCAAAAACCATTTACTGCCGAGCCATAGGACCCCCCGCACGCAACCAAGCGTGAATGAACGCATCTAAATCACCATCCATGACCGCCTGCACATTACCCGTTTCCACCCCCGTACGCAAATCTTTAACCATTTGGTACGGTTGAAACACATAGGAGCGAATTTGATTCCCCCAAGCGATCTCCCCCTTCTCGCCATAAAATTTCTCCATCTCGCTCCGCTTCTCATCTTGCTGTTTCTCAAACAGCCTAGACTTCAATGTCCGCATCGCCGTCGCCTTATTTTTGATTTGAGAGCGATCATTCTGACACGTCACCACAATCCCCGAAGGCAAATGCGTGATCCGCACCGCACTCTCCGTACGATTCACATGCTGACCCCCCTTGCCACTCGCACGGTAGACATCGATCCGACAATCCGACTCATTCACCTCAATCGCCAAATCCGAATCATCCAACTCAGCAATCACATCCACCGAACAAAACGACGTATGGCGACGCGCATTGGAATCAAACGGGCTGATCCGCACCAAGCGATGCACACCCCGCTCCGCCTTTGCATAGCCATAGGCATTCACCCCCTCGACCCGCAACGTAGCAGAACTAATTCCCGCCTCTTCACCCTGAGTCACCTCTAAAAGCTCCACCTTAAAACCCGAACGCTCAGCCCATCTCGAATACATCCGCAGTAACATCTCAGCCCAATCACAACTCTCCGTACCACCCGCACCCGAATTAATCGAAACAATGGCATTGCACCCATCATTCGGAGCACTCAAAAAAGACGCCAACTCAAGCTGATCCAAACGCCTACGCAAATCCGCGACCGACTCGACCACCTCTGAGACATACAACGCCTTATCCCCCGCATTCTCGGTCTCGTCGACCAACTCCAGCATCGTCTTCAAATCCTCAAGATCACCCTTAAACGCCTTGATCGGAAGTACCTTCGCCTTCGATCGATTCGCACTCGCAATCACCGACTGAGCCACCGCCTGATCCTCCCAAAAATTCGCCTCCGCCATCTTCGCCTCAAAACCAGCAATCGCCTTCAGCTCCGCATCACCGTCAAAGAAAACTCCAGATATGACCCGCCCGTTGCACCATCGCATCGATCTCAGTTCTCATCTCTGGAGTAATTTCATGCATAGCCACTAAGAAAACACAGCCACACCCAAAGTAAAAATAAAAATGTGGAAAATGAAATAAATATTGGCTATTTGAACCTATCACTCCCCGCTTTCGAGCATACGGGTGCGGATGTGTTGCTGGGGAAATTGGAGGGTGATGATGGTGCCGACGTCGCTTTGCGATTCGACGGCGATCTGTCCTCCGTGGTCTCGCAGTATGCGTTGAACGATCATCATACCGAGTCCGTGTCCACTGTCTTTGGTGGTGTAGTAGGCATCAAATATTTTAGGCATGTCGGTTTGAGAGATACCGCTGCCGTTGTCGATGAATTGCAAATAGACTTGTTCGTTGTCGGAACGGGCTCGGATCTTTAATTGCCCTGAATCGGACATCGCTTCCATGGCATTTTTGATGAGATTGAAGAAGACTTGTTTGATTTGTCCGCAGTCGCCTAATATAATACTGGGGATGTCGCCTTCGATTTCTATTTTCACTTCGATGTTTCGGTCGGCTAGCTCGACTTCTTGGACTTGCAGGACTTCTTCTAATAGTTGAATTAGGTTGAGCTCGTTGAGTTCGGGTTTACTTGGGCGTATAGCTTCTAAAAAGTTGCTAATGATGGCATCGAGTCGCTTGACTTCTCCTCGGCAAATTTCAATCGAGTCTTTTATTTTGTCTGCTTTGGGCTGTTTTTCTAGAGCCTCTAATTTTCGTTGCATGAGCTCTAGGTGGATGGTCAATGAGTTCAATGGGTTTCCTAATTCATGAGCTACACCGGCGGCTAGTTTCATGATGGAGCTGGTGCGTTCATTTTCGAGGCGTTCTTCTAGGGAAATTTGAGCTTCCGTGATGTCGGATAGGACGACGACATAGCCGCCACTGCCTTCTGAGTTTACGGGGGCGTCGATGGGTACCATGTAGAGTCGGATGAAGCGTTTTTCGGGATAGTTGATTTCGAATTCTCGGGTCAGGACGGAATTTTTCTGGGTGCCCTCGTCTCCGTCTTCTGGGCTGATTGAGTGAGCTAAGTCGGGTACCATTTTCCATAGGCTGATGGTTCCGATGTCGCTAGACTTCAGTCCGATAAGTGGGCAGGCGGTGTCATTGGCGTATTGGATGACACCTTCAGAATCCATGACGATGATTCCGTCTTGTATGGTATTAAAGACGGTTTCTTGCAGGTTGCGTTCTCGTGCGAGTCGCTGTACGAGGATGCTGAGGTTGACGCTGTCTAAGTCTTCGATGCGTCCAAGAATTTTATCGAGTCCACTAGCTTTCATAGCTAAGCTCCTTGGCTATGGTTTGAATGAGGGCGGCGGCGATGTTGGCTTTGGTATCGGGTTCTAGGGTCGTCTCCGTGCCTGATTTGTGAAAGAGGGTTACGCTGTTTGTGTCGGAGGCAAAGCCTGCTCCCGGTTCTCCTATTTGGTTCGCAATGATCCAGTCGCAAGCTTTGGACTGCAGTTTGTGTTTTGCATTTTCGGATAGGTTATTCGTCTCGGCGGCAAATCCAACGATGCACTGTTTGTCTTTTCTCTGACTCATCACCTTGAGTATGTCGATGGTCTTGGCGAGCTGGATGCTTCGTTCTGCTTGCTCTTTTTTCACTTTTTCGGGGATGTATTCCAGGGGTCGAAAATCGCTGACTGCCGCACACATGATGAAGACATCGCAGACATCGAAGAGGGCATCCACTTGATGGTACATTTCTTCGGCACTGACGACGGGATAGAGGATGACTCCGTCGGGTTCGGTTAAACAGACGGGGCCGGTCACCAGGTCGACGGTCCACCCTTGATCGAGCGCTGACTGTGCGAGGGCAAACCCCATTTTCCCTGTAGAAGGGTTACTGAGGAAGCGAACTGGATCTAAAAACTCTCGTGTGGGTCCAGCAGTAATCAAGCAACGGATAGAACTAGTCTTTGACATTTTTAAGAAAATTCTAGTTATAAGATAAGATGAATGATTCGCAAGAGAATAGCGTTCCTAACGATACGCACAGTCCGAAGCCGATCAAGAAGGAAAATACCTTCTTAAACTTGGGCTTTAATATCCTTATCCCTATTTTAATTCTTAATAAAGGTGATGACTGGTTTGGTGATGTTCTCAGCACGACCTTCGAGAATACAGCGGTGGCGATTCTCCTCATCGCTATTGCGTTCCCGATCCTCTATTTTATTTACGATTTAATCACCCGAAAGAAGTATAATTTCATTTCGATTCTTGGGTTGATTAGTGTTTTGCTGACGGGTGGGATTGGTATTTTAGAAATCCCAACTGAGTGGTTTGCGATTAAAGAAGCAGCGATTCCCGCGATCATTGGGATTGTCGTGATTGCATCTTTGCGTACGCCCTTCCCGATCATACGCTCTATTTTAATGAACCCTGAATTGATGGATGTTGATAAGATTGATTCAGCCTTAGCGAGGCATAATCGACAAAAGGAGTTCAATCAGCTCTTGAGTAAATGTACATACCTTTTCGGCTTATCGTTTTTGTTTAGTGCGATCTTAAATTATGTCTTAGCTCGTTGGATCGTCGTCAGTCCTAGTGGTAGTGATGCCTACAATGCTGAGGTGAGCAAAATGATGCTATGGAGCTGGCCTGCGATTGCGGTGCCGTCTTTGATCATCACCTTTTATGCCCTTTGGGTTTTAATCAAGGGTATCCAAGAACTGACTAGTTTTAAACTTGAGGAAATCATTAAGCAGAAGTAAACGCCTTCTTCTACCCGCGCTTCTCAAGCTTCACAAAATTACGCTCATTCGAACCGGTGTAAATTTGCCGAGGGCGATGGATTCTGCTTTTCGAATTTTTGGCGATTTCCTTCCAATTCGCCATCCATCCAGGGATCCGTCCAATCGCAAACATCACCGTGAAGAACTCTACGGGAATTCCAATGGCTTTTAAAATGATGCCACTGTAAAAATCGACATTCGGATAGAGTTTACGCGAGACAAAGTAGTCATCTTCAAGTGCTGCTTTTTCTAAACGGCTCGCAATGTCCAATAAGGGATCATTCACTCCAATTTTTTCTAAAACTTTGATCGCACTTTTACCGAGAATCTTAGCTCGTGGGTCATAGTTTTTATACACACGGTGACCGAAGCCCATTAGCTTGGCTTTTCCAGATTTTGCCGCTTCAATAAAGCGTGAACCATCATCACCAGAGGCATGTATGGATTCGAGCATCTCAATAACAGCCATATTAGCACCTCCATGAGAAGGCCCCCAAAGCGCTGAAATTCCTGCGGAGATCGATGCAAATAAATTCGCTCCACTTGAGGCGACCATGCGAACGGTGGAGGTTGAGCAATTTTGCTCATGGTCAGCGTGTAGGAGGAAAAATAAGTCTAGGGCTTTGGCTGCTCCACAAGTGTCTTCGTACTCAATCTCAGGTTTAGAAAACATCATTGTTAAGAAATCTTCGGTGTAGAATTTTGAGCTGTCTGACTCGATGTCTAAGGGTAGCCCGACCTTCATTCGATAGGACAGTGCGGCGATGGAGCGCACTTTAGACATCAAGAGCGTCGCCGCTGTATCAAAGTGTTCCAAATCGATCTTTCGCACATTCGTAGCATACTGTGCATTATAGGTTCCTAGTGCATTGACGATTGATGACAGCATTGCCATCGGGTGTGCTGAAGTGTTGAACCCTTTGAAGAGTGAAATCATGTTTGCATTGAGTGTACCACTCCTCAAGACATTCCCCTCAAACGCATTTAAAGAGGCGGCTGTCGGCAGCTCACCATTTATAATTAAATACGCTGTTTCTACAAAATTCGAATGCTCGGCTAATTGCTCAATTGGGTAACCTCGGTGTCTTAAAATGCCCTTTTCTCCGTTAATAAAAGTGATCGCACTTTCACATGATCCTGTATTTCCGTAACCTTCATCAAATGCGACAAAGCCTGTCTTGGCTCTGAGGGTACGCAAATCTAGAGCCTTTTCTTGCTCTGTCCCTTCGATGATTGGAAATTCAAAATTTTCGTCATCGATTCGTATGATACCATTGGATTCCATGTCGTACTTTTAAAATAAATTAAACGGAACTAAGGGTTTTTAAAAAGTTTGTGTAGAGTTGCAACCCTTTAACTTGACTTTTTTCGGGGTGAAACTGAACCGCAGTACAATTACCTGACTGAATCCCCGAACAAAACGCTTTGCCATAATTCGTTTTAAAATACTGTATGCTTTCATCTTCGGGCTCCACATAGTAACTATGCACAAAATAAAATTGATCCGAGCCACTGACTAAGCCTTTCGTTAACTGAGAGGGCCGATCAAAGGAAACCCCATTCCACCCCATGTGTGGCACTTTCAATCCCATGCCTGACGGAAAACGCTTCACCTGCCCTTTAAAGATACCCAAGCCTTCCGTATCCCCTTCTTCAGAAAATTCAAAGAGTGCCTGCAGCCCTAAACATATTCCAAAAAATGGACGATCGGCGGCAATCCAATCGACAATGAGCTGATCCATCTGCGTAGATTTTAAAAGTTTCATCGTATCGACAATCGCTCCTTGCCCTGGAAAGACTAGTGCATCTGCGGAATCGGCTTCTTCTGGCTTCTGTACTAAATAGGCATCTGCTCCCACTGCTTGCCAAGCCCGCAACACCGAACGCAAATTGCCCATGCCATAATTAATGACCGCGAATTTACGTGCTTTTGAGTCTTCAGACATTCACTTTAAAAAGCTCTGAGAGAGACTCTAACTCGAGAGCGTCCCTTTTGTGGTTGGAATACTATCGCCTAATCGAGGATCGGTTTGAGTGGCACGATCCAAAGCTCGAGCAAAGGATTTAAAAATCGACTCGGCTATGTGGTGTGGTTCTTCTCCGTACTCCAAATTGATGTGTAAATTACAACCAGCTTCATTCGCAAAGGCTTGGAAAAACTCTTTCACTAGGCCGATGTTGAAATCACGAACCATGGCTTCTTTATAATCCACTTTATAGACAAAGGCTTGTCGGTTCGATAGATCGAGTGCCACTCGAGCCAAAGACTCATCCATCGGCAACAAAAAGAATCCATAGCGATTGATTCCTCGTTTATCTGCCAATGCTTTTTTCACTAATTGCCCAAGGACAATTCCGGTATCTTCTACAGTGTGGTGATAGTCGACATCAATATCTCCTTTTGCCTTTACGCTTAAATCAAACAAACCATGCCGAGCAAACAGAATGAGCATGTGATCAAAAAATGGGATACCCGTATCGATCGAATACTCACCGGTACCATCGATATTCAACTCAGCTTCGATGTGAGTTTCTTTTGTATTACGTGTTAATTGTGCGATTCGGTCTGTAGCCATGATTCAACTCCTTTAAAGAAAGATTTCATTTGTGTGTCTGTTCCTATACTGACTCGTATAAAAGAGCAAGTTAAAGAATATTTTCCAAAGTAACGAACTAAAATTTTTTGCTGTTTTAATGACTCAAAGAAAGACTGCGCAACATCCTGGCCGACTCTCCCTGTGGCATCTTTGGGTTGCGTGAAAAGGAAATTGGATGCGGAGGGATAGGTAAACCAATCGAGTGCATGGAGTTGCTTAAGCGATTGTTCGCGTGTGGCGATCACCCTCTGGCAATTTGCCTCAAAGGTCGCTTGATCATCTAAAGCAGCCAAGGCACCCACCTGAGCTAAGCCATCCACATTATAAGCATCTCGAACTCGATCCAACACCGCAATAATGGAGGGATGGGCAAGGGCAAAACCAACCCTCAAGCCAGCAAGACTTCGAGATTTTGAAAAGGTCTGTATTACAATCAAATTCTGATACTTCGAAACGAGAGGGGCTGCTGAACGACCCCCAAAATCAATATAAGCTTCATCCACCACTAAAATACCAGAAAGACCTTTTAAGAGTTGCTCGATCGCATCCAAGGAGAAACAGACTCCAGTTGGAGCATTCGGGTTTGTTAAGAAGAAAACGGAAGCATCACTCTTCAAGATCGCATCCATAGGTAATTCCATCGAAGCCTCAAAAGGGATGTCCACTAAATGCCCACCCGACATACCAACAACCACTGGATAGAGCGAATAACTCGGCACGGTATGCCCTGCTTTATTGTTTCCAACAAAACTACGTGTAATGAGATCCAATATATTATCCGAACCATTACCCACAATAACATGCTTGTCACTTAAATCATAATACGCTCCTAGTGTTTTTCTTAAAGCATGGCTCGTAGGCTCTGGATACAGACGCAAGGAATCGACCGCCTGCTCGATTGCCTCTTTAACACTACGAGATGCGGGATACGGATTTTCATTCGTATTCAATTTCACCCAACCATCTCCTTGGGGCTGTTCACCCGGCACATAGGGCGATAGTCCTTGAATCGCAGGCACGGTTATCTTTTCTAAATTAAAGGGCTCACTCATGACTACTTAGGTAAACGTACCGTTAACGAACGTCCGTGTGCATCGAGTTGCTCCATTCGAGCAAAGGCCTCAACTACGGGTGCCGCTTTTTGAAGACTCTTGGCATTGTAGCGAACTGTGCTTGTTCGTCGCATAAAATCAATAGCTTGAAGCCCACCAAAGAAGCGACCGGCACGCCCAGTCGGTAGTGTATGGCTCGGTCCTGCGGTGAAATCGCCCAAGACGGTTGGAGTCGCATAGCCCTGCAATATAGCGCCAGCGGTTCGTATCTTTTTAGTGAGTGGCTCAATCAATGAATCACTCACCTGAAGTTCCAAGTGCTCAGGTGCAATATAATTAGCAAGCGCCACAGCCTCATCCATACTCTTGCAAGAGACAGTGAGCGTGCGTTCTTTCAAAACCTTCGCACACTTTTCAGAATGACTCACAAGTGGCAGGGCTTTTTCAAGGGCTCGCTGCACTCGATCGATCAAAACTTTACTGGTCGTGGCAAAATACAACAATTCTTTACCGCTTCCGTGCTCGGCTTGTGCTAATAGATCCGCCGCCAGGTGCTCAGGCTTTGCTTTCCCGTCGGCAATGATCATTAATTCACTAGGACCAGGCAAAAGATCAATCCCGACCGTTCCCAAAACCTGACGCTTCGCCTCCATGACATAAGCATTACCTGGACCATAAATTTTGTCTACAGGACGAACGGTTTTTGTTCCATATGCCATTGCGCCAACCGCTTGAACGCCTCCGACCTTGTAAACCTCACTGATTCCAATCATGGAAAGCGTCGCCAACATGGCAGGAGCGATCGAACCATCCTTAGACGGAGGGGTACACACCATAATTTCGGGACAGCCTACTAATTTTGCTAAAGTCGCTGTCATAACCACCGTTGAGACTAAAGGAACATTTCCTCCAGGAATATAAAGTCCGACTCGGTCAATCGGATAAAAGCGCTCTCCTACTCGACCTCCTTGCTCATTGAGCATCGACCATTTTTTTGGAAGCGTCTTTTTATGAAACGCCTTCACCAAACGAATCGACTCTCGAATGGCTTTTTTGTCAGAAGCACTGAGTGCTTTTTCAGCAGCTTTCAGTTCCGATTCACTCACCCGTAATTCAGATGCTTTTAAAGAAGCGCCATCAAATTTTTCCGTATAAGTTATAACCGCAGAATCACCATGCTTTTTGACCGCCCCCAAGACCTCATTAACGACATCGGTTACGTTATGTGCCACCTGTGCTTTCTCACAAAAGCGCTGTAGCTTAGTTTTAAATGATTGATCCTTTGAATAGACGAGTGAATCCATAATTGATTATGGCTATACAGAAAAGGAAATTTCCCATTAAGACAAGATTAGGATCATAAATTTGATCGATAAGAAAAATCAAAAAGCTGGTAGCTCAAGAACTGAAACAGTAAAAAAATGCCTTGGCTACTCCCACTCAATCGTGCTAGGTGGCTTTGAACTGATATCGAGCACTACTCGATTACAACCTGATACCTCATTGATGATTCGATTGGAAACCGTCCTCAAGACATCGTAAGGTACGCGTGACCAATCCGCTGTCATTGCATCCACGCTTTCTACGATTCTCAAAGCAACCACATTCTCATAGGTGCGCTCATCCCCCATAACTCCAACTGTTTTAACGGGAAGGAAGACGCAGAAGGATTGCCATACCTTGTAATACAAATTGGCTTTCATCATTTCTTCATGAAGAATAGCATCTGCCTTTCTCAAGACATCTAAGTCTTTTTTTCGAATCGGACCCATGACACGAACGCCCAAGCCGGGTCCTGGGAATGGTTGCCTCCAGACAACTTCTTTAGGCAAGCCGAGTTGAGAGCCCAACTCCCTGACCTCATCTTTAAAAAGTTCTCTTAATGGTTCCAACAACTGAAGTTGCATCTTTTTAGGAAGCCCGCCGACATTATGGTGGCTTTTAATCAGTGCCGCTGGATTCCCGTCAATAGCAACCGATTCAATCACATCTGGATACAAAGTGCCTTGAGCTAAAAAGGCATAATCCCCTTTTTGTTTTAATCGCTCGACTGCTTCATCAAAGACTTCGACAAAAGTATTCCCGATAATCTTTCGTTTCTTTTCAGGATCGGATACGCCTTTCAGGCGACTGAGGAATAAATTCGCTTTAGAGGCAACTCGCACATCTAAGTCAAAGTGGTCTTGATATAATTTCTTAACGTTTTCTTTTTCATTGAGACGAAGCAGTCCATTATCCACAAAAACACAAGTGAGTTGTTTTCCTATCGCACGGTGGATTAGTGCCGCCGCTACGGAGGAATCCACACCACCACTCAATCCTAAAATCACTCGCTTATCTCCAACTTGCTCTCGAATCAATTCGATGGATCGCTCAATGTAACTGCTCATCGACCATTCGGCCTTACAGCGACATATCTTGATGAGGAAATTCCTCAAAAGCTCTAGACCTTTTTCGCTATGGGCAACTTCTGGGTGAAATTGAATGCCATAAAAATCTTTTTGGGGATTCTGTATCGTTGCGAATGGTGAATTTTCTGTTGATGCTATTGCTTCGAAACCCTTCGGTAAGGCGGTCAAGCGATCACCGTGGGAATTCCATACTTTCAACTTCTTAGGGAGTCCTGCAAACAACTTGCCCTTTTTAGCGATCGTCAAAGTTCCGTGACCAAACTCTCGATGTGTACTTTTGGAAACCGTGCCTCCGAGTAGGTGTGCCAGTAATTGCTCACCGTAACAAATCCCCAATATCGGCAGACCGAGTTCAAAAATCTTTTTGTCAGGCTTTGGCGCTCCTTTTGACAGGACTGATGCGGGACCACCCGATAAAATAATGCCTTTGATTCCATCTTTTTTAAGAACGGATGCCTTAGTTGTGTAAGGATAAATCCTGGATAACACTTTAAGTTCACGTATTCTACGTGCAATAACTTGTGTATACTGAGAACCAAAATCTAAAACTGCAATTGTATCTGCCATAGGAAAGTGTGTTAATTTTTAAAAGTTATAGTTATGCAAAAACAAAGCGCAAGTCTTGCAAGGCATTAAAATCTAAGTTGTCCATTTTCAAACCCACATTTCGGACATGGGCTTGAATCAAGCTCCCCATGTTCAACATAAATATGATTGCACTTAATACAGTGAAAGGTCGTCTGCTTGAGCTCTTCTTGAAAAAACTGCCTTTGCCTTAGGTCATAAAAATACCACAAGGAAAAGAGACACACGATTCCACCTGTGACTAATATCAAAGAAAACAACTCAAAGCTTAATGTAATCACTTAAAATCAGGTATTAAAGTCTAGGTGCCGTTTGAATCGTACTAAGAAAGTGAAACCATTTGATTGTCTTCACTCTTGTTGAAACGCATAGAAATGAGTTTAGAAACACCTTTTTCGGGCATAGTCACACCAAAGACGGTATCCGCATTAGAAATGGTTCGCTTATTATGCGTGATGATTAAGAACTGAGATTTTTTTGTAAAATCCCTAAGTGTTTCACAAAAGCGACCAATATTCGCATCATCTAAAGCCGCATCGATTTCGTCTAAAACACAGAACGGGCTTGGTTTTACTAGGTAAATAGCAAACAAGAGTGCGACTGCAGCCATTGTTCTTTGACCACCTGAAAGCAGTGTCACATTCTTTAGGCGAGTCCCCGGAGGTCGTGCGATAATATCAATACCTGATTCCAACGGATCTTCAGAATCAATTAATTTCAAGTCGGCAACACCACCTCCTGATAATTTATCATAAGTGTAAATAAAGTTCTCTCTAACTTGATCGAAGGTTTCTTTAAACATCGTCAAAGACGTCGCATTGATTTCATCAATAGTTCGTACAAGCAAATTTTTTGATTCCCATAGGTCATTACTCTGTTCTTGCAGAAAATCATAGCGCTCTTTTAAATCTGCGTACTCTCCAATGGCATCGACATTAACGGGCCCCATGCTTGCAAGCCGCCCTTTAAATTCAGAAACCTCTGCTTCTACTTGATTCCAATCCAAGGTATCCATCTCTGCTAAATCCGCTTCACTTGGTTCTTCAGATCGCACCTCTTTTTTCTTTGACCCAACATCTAAATCCTCAAGTCCTTCAATTGAAAATTTGATTTTTAACGCATTACCTGATTCCCAATACTCCGACTTCCAGTCAATCGCATCGAGTTCGATTTGATAATCCGTCATGACTCGTTCTTGCAAGAAGCTCATCTTTGTTCTGCGTTCTGTTAGCTTTAATTCAAAGTCAGAAAGTGCTTGTTCCGATTTTTTGAGTGATACCCTTTGTGTCGAGAGTGTTTCTTCTGTGCTGTGAATTGACGAATCCATCGTTTTGAGTTCTGTCTGCTTCTTTTGCAATTCTTCCATACCAGCATCGTGCATTTGCTCAAATTCTTTTGCTTTTTGTAATGCAGTTTCCGCATCTTGACGATAACTTTCGATTTGCTCATGAACCGAATGAATCTCTTGGTTTCTTCGTGCAATGCGCTCTGCCAAGGTCTTTTTCTCAAGTTCGGCGCGCTCAATCGTTTCATCAACAGACAAGAGTAATTGTCGTTTCTCGGCTAATTCAAGCCGAACATTGGCAAGTGATTCACGCTGACTTTCCAAAACCATGCGCATTTCCTGAATCGATTTTTCCAAAACACGATTTTCTTCTCTGAGTGACGAATAGGCGGCCTCTGCATTTGAAAGGTCTGATTTTGATTGCTCGGCTTTTTTCAATAAGCTGGCATGCTCCTGATCAAGCCTCTCTCGTTTCAACTCAGTTTCTTTTCTCGATTCTACTGCCTTTTCAATGGTTTCTTCATGAGTCCTCGCATCTGACTTCAACGATGCTAATTCTTGATTCATGATATTCAACTGAGTTTGCAGTGTCTCGCATTGAGCGATCGACTTCGTCCGCTCTTCTTCAACCTGCTCAAATTGCTGGCGTATGGAATCAAGTCCTTTTCGATCGAGGACTATCTCCTCTTCTAGTGAGCGAATCTCATTCGCACGCTCAAGTACGCCAGATGTTTGATTTTCAGATTCTGAACCACCATAAACCAATCCCCGATAATCCAGCATTTCTCCTTGCTGAGTTGCCACTAAGGAAAATTGGAAGCTCGGGTTATTTGCCCAATACTCAATGAAGCGTTCTAAGGATTCGCAAAAATAACAACCTTCCAAGAAATTCCCTAACATCGGCTTTAATTCCTCATGGAGCACTTTAACAACAGAATCTGCTGGTATCATAAAGTCGGGAAGTCCCTCATTTCGAACAGAGGTATTCGGTGCCTTATCTATCTGCAAACAAACTCGACCTAACTTTTGGGCATCCAGCTCTCGAATGATCGAAAGCGCCCTTTTATTATCGCCGACATACAAGGCATCCACCGCCATCCCCAATAGCGTCTGCATGCCAAGCGTGTACTCTTGGGGAATCTGTATTGCTTTGGATAATATTGTTACATTGGACTCCTCCGCTAAGTCGCACAATCGTCCGCTTAAAATGGATTTAGCCCCCTCAGCAAAACCTTCAAACTTAGATTGGAGGTTTTGCAAAACATTCAGATGTGCAGTTTTTTTTGCAATTGAACGGTCCGCTAATTGATACCGTTCCTGCAAAGACCGAAACTCTTTTAATTTATTTTCAGAATCCTGCTTTGCCTCATTGAATTCATTCAGTAAGCTAGACACTTTATCTGAAGTTTTTGTTTCTGCTTCAAGTATTTGCCTTTGGGTTTCTTCAAAGACTTCAAGCTCTTGCTTTAATGTTACGATCTTTTCAGTCAAACTAGCATGCTTAACTTGATACGTCTTAATTTCTAATTCCAAGCTCGTGCTATCTGAGCGAGATCGATTAATTCGATTTTCTGAGTCTAATAGAAGCGCACGCTTTTCTTGTAGGCTTGATTCTAGGTCGTTCAACTTGGCTTGCGTCTCCAGAAATTCCGTCTCTTGATTTTGATGATTCGCATCAGAATCCCCAACAAGATTTAATTGCTTCTGCTTACTTTCAGAATCTCTCTGTACCCTAAGGTCAATTTGCTTTTGCTCCTCTTCTATAGAATGAATTTCCTGCTTATAATTTTCAATTAAAACAGATGAGTCATTAGCACGAACGGAATACAATTCAGACTGATTTTTTGCATTCTCTTTTTCTGAACGCAAATTGTACACCCTTTGTTGAAGCTCTTGCATCTCATCATACAAATCTTGCCGCCCTTGTTTCATAGCTTTGAGACGCTCTTCCTCCGCCTGCAGTTGCTTAGCTTGACTCGCTACAGTGGCATTCAATTCACTAGAACGTTCCATAAACTCTTTGATATAACCATCAAATTCACTGTACCGCTTAGCCGAAAGCGCTAAATCTAAATGCTTTAAGCGATGCTCAAGACGCTGGTACCTTAAGGCTTTACTTGCTTGTCGCTTTAAGGAGTTAATCTGCCGACCCACTTCTTCAATGACATCTGTTACTCGTGCGAGGTTGGTATCGACTAGCGCCAGTTTATTCAGCGCTTCTTTCCTCTGACTTTTGTATAGCGTGATGCCTGCCGCTTCTTCAAAAATGGTTCTACGCTCTGAGGCATTAGTAGAAAGGATTTGGTCTATCTGACCCTGCAACATGAAGGAATAAGAAACCCGCCCCACTCCTGTATTGGCAAAAAGTCGTTGTACGTCCTTCAATCGTGCCGATTTACTATTTATAAAATAATCACTACCGCCATCTCGACTCACTCTACGGGAAACAGCGACTTCATTAAAGGCGGTTCCTAGTTCTTTTTCACAGTCTGTAAAGGTTAGGACGACTTCGCTGGTCGGAAGTGCTTTTCGTGTATCCGTCCCTTCAAAAATAACATCCTGCATCGAAGCACCTCGTAAAGCTTTAGCACTCTGCTCACCTAATACCCAGCGAATGGCATCCACAATATTACTTTTACCACAACCATTTGGACCGACCACTGCCGTCATGCCTGGTTGAAGTTCAAGAACCGTACGATCCGCAAAACTTTTAAAGCCTCGGATTTCAATTTGTTTTAAATACATTCGTTTTTAATTTTAACTAGTACCATATAAATGAATCGCTTGATATGAAGCTCGCAATTAAAAAAACATCTAGTATGACTATTTTAATCACAACAGACTAATCCTACTTCTGACTAAAACACCAAAATTGATTCCTCCCCTATGAATTGGCCGATGAAATCCTATGAAAACCCTCATTTTTTAAAAAGTGAACGAGCTAGAATGATTCGTGTTCTTTGTGAACTCATTGAACCTGTGGATCGCTTTAAAGCTGAATCTATAGACAAGACTATCGTATTGTTTGGCTCAGCTAGAACCGTTCCTCTTGAACAAGCTAAAAAATATTTAGAGGCTGTAGAGACAGAAATCGCCAATACCGATAAACCATCAAAAGCGCTTTTAAATAAAAAGCAACAGGCACTCATCAGCGTGAAATCGGCACCCTATTATGACTCTGCCCAAAAACTTTCTAAAAAACTGACAGAGTGGTCACTATCGCAACCTAAAGCCGATCGCTATACGATCTGTTCAGGCGGTGGTCCAGGGATTATGGAAGCTGCCAATCGAGGTGCCCAAGATGCCGAAGGAAAATCAATTGGTCTTGGAATCAGTCTCCCTTTTGAACAAGGGGTGAACGACTACATTCCAAAAGAATTACAATTTGAATTCCATTATTTCTTCATTCGAAAATATTGGTTTGTCTTATTAGCGAAAGCCCTAGTTGCCTTTCCAGGAGGCTTTGGAACTTTGGACGAACTATTCGAAACCTTAACACTGCTTCAAACCAAGAAGGTCAACGGAAGACAGCCAATTATTTTATTTGGATCAGAGTTTTGGAATAACTTGATCAACTTTGAGTGCTTAATTGAATGGGGAATGATCTCTCCTAACGACATGGAGCTCATACAGATAACCGATTCTGTTGATGATACTTTTAAAAGTATCGTAGGTCGATTAGAGGTGGGAAAAAACCCTCGCTAAAAACTACGAAAAATCAGTCTGATAAATATCGTGTAAGCGAACCATTCCACGAAGTTTTCGACCATTTTTTTCGATAACAGGCACTACCGAGATTTGAGAGGGTCGATCCTCCATCAATCGCAATGCTTCCCTAAGCAAACAATCAGCATTCACTGACAAGGGTTCTTTAGTACAACAGTCACTCACTGGAAGCTCTAAAACCGATCCTTCTTTAGAAAGTAAACGACGAATATCACCATCCGTTATAATACCAATCAAATTATCACTCTCATCAATGATACAGGCGGCTCCCAAGGGATAATCCGACATGGCTAAAACGGCATCTCTTAGCGTATGAGTCAAGTGCACACGCGCTACATTCTCGAGAGGATGCATCACATCACCCACACTCAAAAGCAAATTCCTTCCCAATTGCCCTCCTGGGTGATAGCGGGCAAATTCTTCTGAGGTAAAACCTTTTTCGGTAACCATAGCAGAAGCTAATGCATCTCCAATCGATAAGGCGACCGAAGCACTGGCTGTTGGCATTAAATTCAAGGGATCCGCCTCCTTTTCAACACTCGCATTAAGAACCACATCAGACGCATTCCCTATGGGAGAATCGACACGACCTAAAATCGCAATAACTGGCGACTGAAATGCCTTAAAAATAGGCATCAAACGCATCAACTCTGAGGTACTTCCACTTTTTGATAAAACAATAGTAACATCCCCAGGCTTATAAATACCAAGATCTCCATGAATCGCTTCACTGGCATGGAGGAAGACACAATCGATCCCTCCACTCATAAAAGTTGTCGCAATCTTTTTTGCTATATGCCCCGACTTTCCAATGCCACAAAAAACCACTTTTCCCTGAGAGGCTCTCAAAATTTCAATTGCTGCATCAAATGACGTTCCTAAACGCTCCGAAGCTTTAAGAATAGCCGATGCCTCCGCACTCATTACGGCTTTAGCTATTTCAAGTGGTGAATGTTTTGAATGTCCCATTTCGTCTATGATACAATATTAAAGACACAGCCATACCTAACAAGATACATAAACAAGACAATGTTTATCTGCAATCTCGCATCGATTGACTAGATATCAATTAAGCAACTTTGCGGGAACGCCCGCTAGCTATTACTACCAAACCTTCTTTTTATGACGGTTTGACTTCAAACGCTTACGGCGTTTGTGCTTATTCATTTTTAATCGACGCTTTTTCTTAAGGTTTCCCATTTGTAGTTACTGATATAATTAAAGAGAAAGAGGATGAAAGAGCCAAATATTCTGCACTCTGTAAAGACTATTTTTAAAATAACAGAAAATTATTCTGCTATTTTAAGATTCAAATAAGACATCATCGCCTTAAAAGGCTTTGGAAGCGATGCTTCTAATTGGAATCCCAGCCCTCCTTGATCCTCTAATTGAACCGATCTTAAATGCATCGCAAGCCCTCTAAATATTCCTTTATCTCGATCCTCCTCTTTTTTCCATTTACCGATCGACGCATAGGATGGAGCATCTTCTCCTCGATATAAGGAATCACCCAGTACTTTTAATCCCGAAAGAGAGGCATGTAAACGAATCTGATGTGGGCGTGGATACCTTGAGCGTGCCTCCCACAAACTCCACCCTCCTTGATTATGAGAAAGACGGTTAAACTGTGTATGCGAACGCTTACCCTTAGCAGTAGAGGGTATCATCTTACTTTTGTAACGGTGCTTCAAAAGCGGGGTTTGATCTTCAAAGACATCGGTTATGGATTCATCGGCTGTTGCTACAAAGTAATACTTAAATTCCATTTGTTCAGAACCATAAGCATTTCTCAACCCAGCTATACTTTCCTTATCTTTTCCAAACAGTGCCACACCACTGCACGCATAGTCTAATAAGTATGCTGAACCAAAAACCTGTGCATTAGTTGCTAAAAACTCAGGCTTTCCATTCTTTAGTTGTGCATTCATACAAGCATCTAAATTCGGAAACTCTTTTTCCCAAGGGTGTTGACGCACACTAATTAAAGAAGGCTTATTGAGGGCAAGCCAACGATCTTCTTGAGCGATCAACTCGATACGCATATTCTCAGATCCCAACAAAGGGCTGGGGAATCCTAGAGAGTCCTTCTTGTGAATCTTATTCGAATTCATCTAAAAAAAAGAAACCCCAAATTCTACCAAGGCAGAATATGGGGCAACATATATTTGGGGTAAAAATTAAGATAGTAAGCTGGCACAGCTTGATTTATGGCGAGCAATTTTGTTTGCGTGGACTAATCCAGATTTACCTGCTTTATCAAGGGCAGAAATATACTGCTTGGTCGCAAGTGCTAGCCCATCTTTGTCTTCAGTTTCAGATAAAGACTTAACTTTTTTTGCTAAAGTTTTGAGACGACTCTTCACCTGACGATTGTTCTGAGTGCGAGTCTCTGTTTTACGTATATATTTAAGTGCTGATTTACTGTTAGCCATAATTTAAAGAAAGGAGTGAGAAAAAACCGAAATGACAAAGATATGTCAATAAATAAATTAAGTAATGATTTTAGCCTGCTGTAAGCCGGATTCTGTCCTCTAGATGGACTAGATGTGCGTTCATTTATCTACGCGGCATACCCGAAATCATAAAGCGAGCCACTTGATTCCCTATTTTGCCTTGCACCGAGTTGGGTTTTTCCTGCCAATAAAGTTACCTTTAAAGCGGTGAGCTCTTACCTCACCTTTTCACCCTTACCCTGATTGTTAAATATCAGGGCGGTTTATTTTCTGTGACACTATCCGTCACAACACATTCCTATGCTGTGCCCTCATTTTCATGAGGAACTCTGCTCTACGGTGTCCGGACTTTCCTCTTGTTGCACAAGTAAACGCCCACAGACTAAAATCAATTACTTATCAAAGATCTATTCATAAATCCTGCTTTCACAATATGAAATCAGTTTTTATTCTGAAATAAAGATTTCGCTTTCTGCGATATCATCCACTTTTAAAGTGATCGCAGTTTGCTCATCTTGAGTTTCAGAACTAACTACTTTGTTCGCAATTAATGGAAGAGTAAAGGCTAAAAATACGGCAATCAGAGATCCCCCGCAAACTTTTAATAGATCCATGAATACTATAGATGATACTTCTTTTTTCCGTTTATGCCTCAAATATAAAGCCATACCAATTTCTCTTCCTGCTAGTAATCCCAAAAATACCCATGTAGTACTCATCGGCATTTTCTCTGGCCACGGAACGTCCATGCCAAACGCACTGAATAATTTTGGAATATAATCGACCTTGAAAAACAAGAGCACTAGTCCATAGAATAAATCAATAAAAGTAGCCGAACGTACATCTAAGGTATTCGTTTTTGAAGTGACCACATTTTGAATACGCCCTCCGCGTTCCCTAAATATGTAGCCCTGCAATAACACCATTCCAGCCAATGAAATTAACAAGGCAGTGAGTGATAAATTTCTAGGCAAATAAACGAAGATATTTGCTAAATCTTGTACCAACCACATGGACCAAAGAAAACCTGTAGACAACCATTGGAAAATGATCCAAAAGGGGTGCAAATCATTGGAATCTTTAGTATTTTGATTCTCAGAGTAGACCCGTTTCTCAAATGCGCCCAAAACCAAAAAGAAGATTAGAATACCGATGACGAAAGCGATACCATACCCTACCATTGATTTTTCCATCATCTTACTGAATAAATCAATGGCGGCTTCAGGCGTTCCACCCTGCTGCTGAGCAACTAATCCTTTAAAACCAGTTAGAACTAAAAGAGAAGTGCTGACCGGTATACCATAACGAGTTAAAATAACTAAAGAGAGTGGCGGAATAATAAATAGCCATGTTAAAACCGAACCATAATCATAGGGGTGAGGGATATTTTTCCCAACGGCAGAAAGCCTTCCAAAAGCAGGATCCCCTCCATTGGCAATCCATCCCCAAATTATCGTCACGCACATCAATCCTGATATCCATAACCATAAAGCCCACCAAGGTCGCTTACTGTTAGAAGCTATGAATGTACCCAAAGTTTGGATCGAGTCATTAGCTACGATGGCATATGCAGCAAGTGCGAAGCCTATAATCATAATCCAATCCATACCAATAAGAAAAAAATAACGATTTTGATGAGTTAAAAGTAAGTTAAAATTTATTAAAAAACCTAAGTCGCTTAAAAATACAACAATTAAAAGTTTGTGTATGAATTTCAGATGTATCACAATAAAATAGATGTACCGATTGCTTTCTTTTTTAACCGTACTACTCAGCTCGCTCTCATTGTCCCTAGCTGACACCATAATTATTACAGGCTCGGATACACTAGGTGCCAAACTAGTGCCCCTTTTATCAGAAGCCTACCTTGCAGAAAATGAAAATGCACAAAATTCAACTACTTTTGAAATTTCTGCCGAAGGCTCAAACACGGGCATTGCTGCAGTGATTGATGGCACTACTTCTATAGGGCTTTCTTCTACTCGTGCCAGCCAAACTGAATTATTAAAAGCTCAATCACAAGGCGTGGAATTAGCACACATTCCTGTTGCTCAAGATGCTATTGCTGTGATTGTAAATAAAAATAATCCGATAGAAAACCTTAGTCTTAGAGTCGTAGAATCGATTTTTACTGGCGATATTAAAAATTGGGCTGCTTTGTCAAATTACTCAGGCAGAATCTCCGCCTACTCTAGAAATACTTCTTCTGGCACCTATCGTGCCTTTCAATCACTAGCACTCAGAAAAAGAAACTTTGCGTCTAAAGTCCTGAAAATGGCTAGCAATGAGCAAATTGTAGCAGAAGTAGAAAAAAATCCTTACGGCATTGGATATGTTGGACTGGCTTACATCAATTCCCCATCAATTAAGGTGGTTTCCATAGATGGATTTAGTCCAGCCGATGGCAATGCCTATTCACTAAACCGACCATTATATTATTTGATTGATAAAAATCGACCCCTTCCCGAATCCACAAACCAATTCATTGGATTTACCCTAAGTCCTAGAGGCCAAAAGATTGTTTCTAGCGTTAATTTTATACCTATACATTAAAATACAATAGTTTTAATTGATGAATTATTTTCGAATCAGTGCCCTCGGTTCATTAATGATACTATCTGTAATTTTAGTCTATATAATAGCTGAAGGCTTTAAATTTGTTCATCTTTACAGAATTGACCAAATAAGTGCTAGGCAATCGGGCACTGAATTTATTGAAGTCGTTGAAACGCAAAGAAATGACTTTCTGAACTTGAAGCAAAAGCTCGATTCTATTCGAGCGAATTGGCTTTCATTAAATCAATCAAATATCAAAGAGTCCTTGGAGGCGATGCATCTTAGTGGTTTTGACAAGTACTATAAAGCAGCACAATCCATCGACCTAGCATTAATTGATTTCATAGTATCAGAAAAAAATTTAGCTCTAAAGCGAACGGTTAAAATTGATACCCAATTAAGTACAGAAAAAACAATCACTTTACTAACTGAGAATGCTTTAAATATAGAAAAAAATTCTTTCCTAGCCAATAAGAACTCAAACAAGGAACTGATATTAAAAAAACTTCAGAATAAACTTAGAGAAAGCCAACAGGATCCAAATAATGCATTTTTAAATCAATTGCTATTGGAAAAAATCCCGAAGAACACCCCGCTCTTGGACTTTGAGAAAGAATACTTAATTCAATTTATCCAGCTAGAAATTCAATCACTTGAGCAAGATTTAATTTATCTCCGAGAAAGTGATATTCCGTACAATAAAATTAATTTTCAAAAAAGGTATTATAGAGCTAATCTTAGCTTCAAAGGGTTATTAGAAAGTCAAAAAATGATTGAGATCGATCCCGCATATATGCCCCCCAAAATAGCTAAAAAGTTCCTTAATTTTCAAAAACATCTGCTTAAGTACCAATATGAATTGCCTAAATATTCAGCGACTATCGAAGGCATATCGCTAAATAAGAATATTTCATTTTTAGATGTGATTATAAGTATCGTAACTGGAAAAGATTGGTATATTTCTCCTGAAGGCAGGAGCCAATTTGAGTTGGGACCTTATATCTTTGGCAGCTTTTTAGTTTCGATTGTCGCCCTATTCATTGCTGCTCCGATTGGAATCTTCTCCGCCATCTATGTCAGCCGTTTTTCTAGCGAAAAAGAGAGGGGGCGCTTAAAACAATTTTTTGACTTTTCAAGTACGATACCAACCGTCCTAATCGGATTTTTCGGCTTACGTATACTAGGTGATCTTATCGTAGATATCTCTAATTGGCCCATTATATCCTCTATTCCAGGATTTCCCCTATATGAGCATTTAAACATCTTCACCGCTTCTTGTCTCCTCGCCCTAATGATGGTTCCCACTATCTATTATGTTTCAGAAATTGGGCTAAGGCGTTTACCAAAAACCATAGAAGACGCTTCCTTAGCTCTAGGTGCTTCAGATATACAAACCATTCAAAAAATATTTTTACCAACAGCATTTCCATCATTTCTAACTGCAATAATCGTCGGGTATAGCCGAGCCATTGGAGAGACCATGATCGTATTATTATGCCTTGGAAATAGCGTGAACCTTCCTTCCTTAAGCGAAAATCCCCCATTTATTTTTCAAACAACACAAACAATTACCGGTTTAATTGCACAAGAAATGGGTGAGGCTCCTAAAGATAGTTTACATTTACATGCCTTAATGAGTGCTGCCTGTTTTTTGCTGATCATAACAATCGCCTTAAATATACTAGCAAGATTCACAGATGAAAATCACAGTCGTAGCTTAAGAAAATGAACCTTTTAAAAACTAGATCCCAAAAAAATGGGCAGATAACTGCCCATTCTAGAAACTTGTTAAAACGGTTTTTTCAATTCAACACCTATTTATTTTTCACCTGCATATGCCTAATTTTTTTAACGATTTCAATCAATGGATCTAAAGCCATCTTCACTTCTAAATTCCCTTATATTAATACAGCATTTTTCACAGAAAAGCCTCAAACCCTCTACGTATATAAACCCAAATGGATCATTCAAAAATTGAGTGCCTTGGAGGCAGAATCTGAGTTGATCAAGCAAGAAGATTCAAATTATGAAACAAAACATTTAACGGTTAAAAAGGAGATTCAGTTATTAGAAAAACAACTTTTGAACGAAACTATAAAATTTACTGAATATCAAATACAAAACTCTCAAGAATTTGACCCCAACATATATTTAAGGGAAACTTACCCCTTTAGTGCAGGCGGCATTGCCCCTGCACTCTTTGGCAGCATTTTCTTAATACTAGGGACCTTTCCTATTGTTTTCTTAATGGGCTTATCGTCTGCCATTTACTTATCTGAATACAGCCCAAATGACAAAACAACTAAGATTATTAAAAATTCAATAAATGCACTTGCAGGAACCCCCTCAATTATTTTTGGAGTATTTGGTTATGGTATCTTTGTTCTAGCATTCGGGTGGGGATTTTCGCTACTAGCAGGATGGCTAACGATAGCTCTGATGACACTTCCAACGGTTATTTCAGACTGTGAGATCGCTCTAAAACGGATCCCTGAAAGAGAACGAATGAATGCAATTGCTTTAGGCGCTTCAAAATGGCAATCCATACGCCATAATGTCCTCCCTTATTCGATCAATGAAATCTTTGCTTCGACTTTATTTAATATCGCAAAAACATCCGGAGAAGCAGCCCCAATAATGTTCACCGCTGCGTATGCATTTAGAGATAAATTACCTTGGCAAGGATTAGAGAATTGGCACGATTTCTTCTTTCAAGGGGTTATGGCACTTCCCTACCACATCTATATTTTAAGCGTTAAATTACCTATAAATGCGTATACCAGAGATATGCAATATGGAGCCGCTTTTATATTTTTATTATTTGTAGGTAGTTTATCTATGCTTGGAATTTATTTAAAACAATTAAGCATCAATAAGCAAAAACCTTACCTATAAGTGATTGCCAAACGAAAAATTTAATTTTAAAAGTAAAACGATGAATGTTCCAATAATATCCGTTAACGATTTCTCATTGAATTATGGACAAGAAAGACGTTTACATAATATCAATTTTGACGTTATCGGTCATCAAGTAGTGGCTCTAATTGGACCTACAGGCTCTGGAAAATCCTCTCTTTTGCGATCTATCTGCCGGATGAATGATATCCATTATGATGCAAAAATAACTTCTGGGACGATCTATTACAAAAACCAAGATATCTATAAAAAAGAGTTTAATCCCTTAGAACTGAGAAGGAATGTTGGGTTTGTATTTCAAAAAAACAATCCATTTCCAAAAAATGTTTATGAAAATGTTGCCTACGGTCCCTCTTTAAAAAAAAGTCATGCAACAGAAGAACTTGATGAGATCGTGAAAGAATCACTGAACGCAGTAGACCTTTGGGAAGAATTAAAAGACAGTCTTAATCTGAGCGCTTACCAACTCACTAAAAATCAGCAAAAACGCCTATGCATTGCACGAGCGATTGCCCTTAAACCAGAAGTTTTATTGCTCGATGAACCCTGCGCAACTATGGACACAATTAATACTGGAAAAATAGAAGAGCTGATCAACCAATTGAAAAAAAATTACACAATCATTATCGCAACTCATAACATGCAACAAGCTGCACGCATATCCGACCAAGCAGGCTATCTAAATGAAGGGCGCTTAATTGAATTTAATCGAACAGACGCTCTATTTATGAATCCTGTTAATCCAGAAACTGAAGCCTATATATCAGGTCGATTAGGTTAGATTTTAAATTTTTATTATGGAACGCTTTTTTCACAGTGAATTAGAACATTTAAAAAGTAAGTTGATCTTGCAGGGCGAGAAATGTTACTTATCCGCAAACAGCTCAGTCAATGGATTTAAAGATTCCAATACTGATGAATGCGAAAATGCATTACAGTTAGAGCCCTCGATCATTGAACTAGAAAAAGAAATCATTCATGCTGCCATCCGTTACATCACGCTACAAAATCCTGTTTCTTCAGATGTACGCTTATTATTTGCCCTTATAAAGATCAGCAATATTTTATTACGAGTCAGTAGCGAATCCTGTAATATAGCCAGAAAGACCAAAGTAATCCTATCCACTTATGGCAAGACGCACTATGCTCCTTACATCAATACCATTAGTGATCATAGCTTAAACTTATTACAAGATAGCATCTCTTCCTTCATAAATGAAGATCTTAAATTAGCTCAAACAATTGAAGCTAAAGAACAAGAGTCCGTAAACACAGTTATGATCGACTTTTTTAAAGAAAATAAAGAAAGCCAACGAGAACTGTTATTAATTTCAAATTCAATGGAGCAAGTATCGAACTATTCGAAAGAAATCGCCCAAAACATAATTTACCTTTTAACAGGCCAGTAAACTAAACTAAATGTAAAAATGACAAAGAAAACGACAAAAAAAACTGCGACTAAAAAGAGTGTAGCCAAAAAAGTTGCGTCTACAAAAACTAAGAAAGTTGCCAAAACAGCAACCACAAAGAAAAAAGCCGTTCGCAAAACCATTTCCAAAACGACCATAGCGGCTCGTGTCGATGTTGGATTTGGAAATAACCTTTATATCCGAGGTGAAGGAGCTGGATTAAGTTGGGATGTTGGCATCTTAATGAAAAACTTATCCCCCTATGAATGGGTTTGGGAAAGCAAAACTGCATCGAGCCCCCTAGAATACAAATTCATTATCAATGATGAAGTATGGGCAAACGGCGGAAACTTATTTGCCAAGCCTGGCGAGACCTCGATCAGTGCACCTTCATTCAATTGGTAGCAATAAATAATTAGCCAAGCATTTTAGCTTCCATAAGCTCAGCCGCTGTTTCAAGTAGTTGAGACTTCTCTCCCTCGTCTATGTTAGAGATTAGGTCTTTAAAATAAACGCTCTCTAAATCGATAGTGATCCTTGAAAATGGAAGAGGAAGGTACAGGCGGTCCCAAGTATTCAGCCGCATATGAAAGCTGTAATTTGCTCTTATAATAACTAATGGTATATCAAACTTTTGAGCTAAACCCAAGGCACCTGGTTTAAACTTACAAGCAGGACCCTTAGAGCCATCGGGTGTGATCATTACGGTACATCCATTCCGAACCTCTCTGACAAGCTGTAACATTGCCTCTTTGCCTCTCTTATGTGATGAGCCTCGAATTGTAGAATGTCCGATCTTTTTAAACACACTATCCAAAAAATCGACACTTTTACTATGACTCAATAGTGCGCAACTCCGATCTGTCATTTTTTTAACAACCAGTGAACCGACTAATAAAGAATGATGCCAGCAAACAAAAATAACTGGCTTAGCACCATCACCTCTACAACGCTCAAATAAAGACTCCTCGATCTTTATTCTTAACGATTTTAAGTACGCATATATAATAGAGCTGAACAAAAATAAGAACAACCGAATGAATAGATTACGAGCATTTTTTAGCATGAAGATAAATCGTTAAAAATAGAGAAAATTAATACCAACAAAAAAGTAAAATAAGAAAAATCAACTAAAAACTACCCTCCCAATCAGTATATAGAAAACCTACACTTGACCCAGATTAATGTAAGAGCATTTTACTTACTACGTATGACACAATCAGAACCGAGCACTCATTCAAAAATGGAAACACTTATAGCCCTCTGTAAACGCAGAGGCTTCATCTTTGCATCTTCAGAAATATACGGTGGCTACAATGGCTTTTTCGATTACGGTCCCCTAGGAGTCGAGTTGAGAAATAATATCAAAACGGTTTGGTGGCGCGATATGGTGCAAAGGAGAGATGATGTTGTTGGTTTAGATTCATCCATCATCATGCACCCTAACATTTGGAAAGCATCCGGGCATGTGGACGGTTTTTCTGACCCTATGGTCGATTGTAAAGAATCTAAACTCCGCTATCGAGCCGACCAATTATTTGCATCAGAAGTCTACCTAGATGATTCATTTGCTGGATATGTCGTTACGCTTGAAGGAGCAGATAACAGTGAACGAAAAAAACTAGCTAAGAAAATACGAAATTTAAAAGGGAACAAACAAGCAGCTCTTGATGAAAACAAACTCGAAACAAGTAGCATCGAATTCACCGAACTGAGCGAAGAGCAACGCAAGAAATCCCTAGGACCCGATGCCAATGAACTCGGCACCCTCACTGAGCCAAGAGAATTTAAATTGATGTTTGAAACAAAAGTCGGACCCTTAGCGGATGAGTCTGCGGTTGCTTATTTAAGACCAGAAACAGCACAAGGCATCTTCGCTAATTATAAAAATATAGTAGACACAGGGAGAGTGAAAATACCATTTGGAATCGCTCAGATAGGGAAAGCCTTCCGAAACGAAATCACACCAAGAAACTTCATTTTCCGCTCTCGAGAATTTGAGCAAATGGAAATTGAATATTTCATTGCACCTGATGCCGACTGGCAATCACTTCACCGTGAATGGCTTGATACTTGTATTGATTGGCTCGTATCAATCGGAATTCCTAGAGACGGCATCTCTGAAGATATCCACCCAAAAGATAAACTCGCATTTTATTCTCAAGCCACTACAGACCTGATGTTTGATTTCCCTCATGGCAAACAAGAACTTTGGGGAATTGCCTGCCGAAGCGACTATGACTTAACACAGCACCAAACTCATTCTGGCAAATCTATGGAGATTTTTGATGAGTCCTCTAAACAAAAATATGTCCCGCATGTCATCGAGCCATCGCTTGGAGTGGATCGAACCCTTCTTGCCGTCCTAACAGCTGCTTATGATGAAGACGAAATACCCAACGACAAAGGAACTGCTGAAAAAAGAACCGTGCTTCGATTTAGTCCCAAGATAGCACCTTACAAAGCTGCCGTATTCCCTCTTGTCAAAAATAAACCTGAATTAGTCGAACGTGCTCAATCCATTTATAAACAATTACAAAAGCGTTGGAATGTTTTCTATGATGCAAGCGGCGCGATCGGACGACGCTACCGAAGACAAGATGAAATCGGTACACCATTTGGTATAACCATTGACTTTGAAACCTTGGAGAAAGATGGCTCTGTTACATTGAGAGACCGTGATAGCACTGAACAAAAGCGACTCTCACTTGAAGAACTTATTCACTATCTAGAAGAACAAATTAAAGGCTAGCTCAGTCCTCGGAGACTTGAAAACACAAGGCAGTCGTATTGTCCTTGCCATCTTCTGCAACGGACTGCTCCACCAGCGCTTTAGCCATTCGTTCTTCGCGCTCGATACTAAAGGCATCGCCTTGAGCCAAATTCTTAGCAATAGCACTATCAAATAAGCCATTGGTTAAACCATCTGAACAAATTAAAAAACGATCTGATTTATTAAGGATAAACTCACCAAACTGAGGATTAAGATTTTGAGTTTTCCCACCAATTACTTGCTGCAAAAGATTTCTTTTAGGATGATTCCGTGCTTCATAGGGGCTTATCGCTCCCTTTTCCAACATCCAAGCAACATGCGTATCGTCTTTTGTTAACTGACTCATTGTCTCAGTTGCAGCCAAATGGTAAATTCGACTATCTCCCACATGTGCCCAATAAACTTTATCGAAATGTATCCAACACAGACTTAAAGTAGCCCCCATACCATTTAATTCAGAATACGAAGCGCCGAGCTCAGTCATTGCTTGATGGATATTGGTTAACAATTCACTCAGCACATCTTGAAAATATATCGTTAAACCTTCCGCATAACTTTTAAACACTTTAGGAAATAATAATGCGATTTGCTCCACTACAATTTGACTCGCAAAATCCCCTGCCTTAGCACCACCCATTCCATCACTTACGGCAAAGACATAATCCCCTTCTAAGTTAGAATCATGACCCCACTTACCTAAACGATAAACACCCTCTCCAGTGACCTTAAGTGCAATAAAGGCATCTTCATTGCTCGAACGAAACCGCCCTACATCGCTATGTGCTGTCCAAGCAATCGTTCTTTGAATGGTAACTTCTTCTCTCGAATCATCCATAACTCTCTTTAATTCCAATCCTCTCTGTTCGGATACGATTTCATATCTGGCCCTGGATCAAAACCCTCCTCCAAAATAGTGGCAAATTCAAAATCGATGATGCAAAAACGCCCCAAACGATCATTATAAGTAATATTTCGTACCGCTTGGTCTTTATGCCGTACCCCATAAGACTCTAACTCATCAAACAATTCCTTGCATTTACGATCACTCAGTTGCTCTACTTTATGACCACAATTAGTCGTAACAACTAATTTTTCGGAATCCTTCTTCTCTAATACCTTAGGAACAAAGCGACAGTTTTGCTTTGCCAAATATTCCAAAACTCGCACTTCATTGGCATAACGTTCTTCGGCTTGAGGTCCCAAAAACCATTTTTTAACACGACCATCATAACCCACATAGACGCGTGCTCGGGCACTATTTTTAGCATTTGGCATATTTGATGATTAGCTCAAATCAGCCACCAAATCAAGATTGATAGCGACTGTGATTGAAATTCTTGGAAAATACTTGCACTTATTCCGATGGCACACATCTTGCTCATAGTATGTTTCCTAATATTTGCTCAATTTCAAATATTTGGTCTAAACTAACAAAAATTCAATTAATACAAAATCCATAAAAGATATGGCTAAATTAAAATTAGAATACATCTGGCTCGACGGTTACGAGCCCGTAGCAAACCTACGTAGTAAAACTAAAATCGTTGAAGGTGATGTCGATTCATTTTCTCTTGAAGATTGTCCAATGTGGGGCTTTGACGGAAGCTCAACACAACAAGCAGACGGAAGTGATTCCGATTGTATGTTAAAACCAGTAGCAATCTTCCCAGACGGTGCGCGCCACAATGGCTTCCTCGTAATGAGTGAGGTCATGTTGCCAAACGGAGACCCACACCCATCCAATGCTCGAGCAACTATTGCCGACGATGCAGATTTTTGGGTTGGACTCGAACAAGAATATTTCATGTACCAAGATGGCAAGCCACTCGGATGGCCAGATGCAGGCTACCCAAACCCACAAGGTGAATACTACACAGGTGTAGGATTTAAAAATGTCGGAGATATCGCTCGCCAAATCGTAGAAGAACATCTTGACCTATGTATCGAAGCTGGCATTAACCACGAAGGCATCAATGCTGAAGTAGCCAAAGGACAATGGGAATTCCAAATCTTTGGTAAAGGCTCTAAAAATGCTGCTGACCAAGTACACGTTGCACGCTACATCCTACTTCGCCTTGCTGAACAGTACGGTGTCGACATTAACTTCCACTGTAAACCATTCACAGGAGACTGGAATGGCTCAGGAATGCACTGTAATTTCTCATCAGACTACATGAGAACAAAAGGTGGCAAAGACTACTTCGAAAAGCTAATGGATAAATTCGAAGAATACAAAGATGAGCACATTGCTGCTTATGGCCCAGATAATCACATGCGTTTAACAGGACTGCATGAAACTCAGTCAATCGACAAGTTCTCATGGGGTATTGCTGACCGTGGTGCATCCATTCGAGTCCCACACAGCTTCGCAAATGATGGTTACAAAGGATACTTGGAAGATCGTCGTCCCAATTCACAAGGAGACCCTTACAAGATTGTATCTCGCGTACTGAAAACCGTACAAGAAGTAGAAGCTAGTTTTTAAATAAAAATTGAAAAAATGCTCAATTTCAGAATGGTCACTCTTACGAGTGGCCATTTTTTTGACCATCACATACGACCTTGCACAAAGCGTATCAGCTGCTTAGCAATCGGAATCTTTTTATAAATTAAAGTTGTAGGATCCCAATAATCTTGGTGAAAAATCACCTGACCTTCTGAATTGAATCGAAATCGACTGATTCCAATTGAAGATTCAAAAGCATCCTTGCCTTTAAAGCGAAGGCGCATCGTCCACTCTACGAAAAACTCATCCTTGGAGCGCATGATATGATTAAACTGAAATTCCACGGCATCAACCGCTTCAACTCCATGGAGCATGTAAGCCAACAATGCATCCGAATCACTAAAACTCTTAAAGGCATCACGAAAATAGATGCGATCAGCATAGACAGACTTCAACCGTTCACTTAAGTTATCAAAAGTATAATTGGTAAACAACTGTTCGATCCCATCCAATAAAACCTGCTCCTCTGAACTACCTTCACTAGGAATTGTAAAATTACTAGGGTCAGTCCAGTCAAGCGCTTCCAAATAAGTCGAATCTAAATCAGTTTGAGAATGCATTTGATTATTAATTTTAAGTGATGCACAACCACACAAGAATAGAAGAACTATTAATATTAAATTGTAATTAAACACCTTTGATATATCAATGGCTCAAATTGAAACTTACAACTAATCGTTATTTCTCATGCACTTACCTAGCATCCTAGCAGAGCACCGTTTATTGCCCGATTCACTCATACGATATGGCATCCGCAAGCAACTAGCAACACACAGTCAATGGCTAGAAAAAAACCCCCGAACAACCGATAGTTGGATTGAAGAGCTCAACAGTCGGGTCATTGCTGAAGCAAGTGAGCAATCAAAAGAGCAACACTACGAAGTGCCTACGGATTATTTCAATTTAGCTTTGGGTCCCCATTTGAAATACAGTTGCTGTATTTGGGACGAAACCACCGATTCATTAGAAAAAGCTGAAGAAGCAGCACTTAAATTAACTTGTGAACGAGCAGGTCTGCAAAACGGCCAATCGATTCTGGAACTCGGATGTGGTTGGGGATCACTAAGCTTGTGGATGGCCGAGCACCATCCTCAAAGTACGATCACTGCTATGAGCCACTCAAAAACACAAAAGGCTCACATCGAAAATCAAGCACAAATAAGAAACCTGAAAAATCTTGAAGTCATCACTTCGGACATCAATGACTTTCAGACTGAAGATTGCTTTGATCGAATCGTCTCTTTAGAAATGTTTGAACATCTGAGAAACCATCAGAAGATCTTTGATCATCTGAACCTATGGCTCAAGCCAGACGGAATGGTTTTTATTCATGTTTTTGTTCACAAAAAAGAGACCTATTTATTTGAAGTTGAGCACGAACGCGATTGGATGGCTCAATATTTTTTTACAGGTGGCATCATGCCATCTGTCGATCTGCTTCCAAAGTCAGCACGAGCTTTTAAAGAAGTCGCGCGATGGCCTGTAAATGGCAAGCACTACAGTAAGACACTCGAAGCTTGGCTTCAAAAACAAGATCTACACGAAGATAAAATCAAAGCACTCTTCAAAAAAACTTATGGAAAAGATAGCGCCTTATGGATACAAAGGTGGCGCATCTTTTATATGGCGTGCTCTGAACTATTTGCCTATAAAAACGGTACTGAGTGGTTGGTCATGCATTACCGATTCACTAAGAAATAATTCCCATGAAGTCCCCTCAAAAAATTGCAGTCATAGGCAGTGGTGTTGCCGGTTTAACAGCCGCATACTTACTCAATAAAAAACATGACGTTCATTTAATTGAAAAAGAAGATCGTATAGGAGGTCATACGAGAACTCTTGA
>CAJWEH010000005.1 GCA_913031135.1 uncultured Puniceicoccaceae bacterium
ATATGGGTAAAGGAGTAATATTTTCTGTGCAAGGTTTTTAACGGTTTTTTCGTGATTCTATTATGCTTTCATCTTGAAACCCTATTTTTAGAACCTATATCTTTAGTGCTATGGATAAGTTAGATAAAATTTTTGAGATGCAAGATGAGTTAAATCAGCGCATTGGAGTTAACACAGAAGGGCTTTCTGAAGAAGAGAAGACAAAATGGGTTTTAAACTACACGAGGGCAATGCAACAAGAAATGTCAGAGTTGATCGATTCTGTTCCTTGGAAGTGGTGGGCAAAATACCAAGAGTTTGATGATCAAAATGCCAAAGTGGAGATTATTGACTTGTTTCACTTTTTAATTTCTCTGGCTCAGGTCATGGGAATGACACCCGAGGATGTTTATCAGGCTTATGTCAAAAAAAATAAAGTAAACCATGATCGCCAAGAAAGTGGTTACTCTAAAAAAGACGAATCCGATTCTCGTCACATTTAAGCCTTTATCGAATGAACGATAGTATCTTTGTTAATTTCATTTATTGCGGAATTGCCCTCTACCTAGTGAATGTCTACCGAATAGACATTCGTAAATTTATTTGCAATGAGTCGAACCCTAAAGCCTTGCCTGGTGCATCGCCCGCAAGTCCACTTTTATTAATAGCTTCAATACTTGGTGCTTTTGTCCTTTTGGGAATGGCTGTGATTGGTGAATATGCCTTAGGTCTTGTCGAAGCTCAAAGTGAGTTAGTTTGGTATTCTGTCTTTGCTTTGCTTGCAGCCGGGATCATTGAAGAATTAGTGTTCCGAGGGTATTTGGTGGTTCGCGGAAAAGATTCAGTCGTATTGGTCATGAGTTGTCTTTTCTTTTCTTTGGTTTTTGCACTCGTTCATGGTGGGTTTTGGGATACAGAGAATGGGTTTAGCTGGAATTTTTCGACTCAAGCCTATTTCAATTCATCGATTTGGTTTGTGAATTCGCTATGCTTTTATGCCTTGCGGTTCGGTCCTTGGAATCCAACGCAATCCATTATTCCTTCAATCGTGGCTCATATGGCATTCAATCTTGGTGTTTATGTTGTTAAATTAAGCCAAGGGTTTATCGTATTTTAGATTTGAATTCCATCTCGTTTTAGGAGGGCTTCAATAGAGGGGTTACGACCCATAAAGTTTTGAAAAAGTTCATACGGGTCTTCTGAGTTGCCCTTTGAAAGTATTTTTTCCCTAAATTCTAATCCTACTTTAGGGTTTAAGAGCCCTTCTTTTTTAAAGCGAGTGAAGGCATCGGCATCTAGTACTTCTGCCCATTTGTATGAATAATATCCGGCAGCATAGCCAGTCGAGCTACTAAAGAGATGTCCGAAGTTATGGGTAATCGGGAGTGATTTTGTATTCAACTCAAGAAGATAGTTTTTTAGGCGTTTTTCTAAATAGGCATCCGTATCTTCTGTAGCATGAGAAGGCCAATCAATATGAAGATCTAAATCCAGTTTTGAAAGGCTGAGTTGCCGCATCGTTGATAGTGCTTTTAAATGATTTCTTGAAGATTGCATTTTCTCAAACAAAGCTTCGGGGATCCTTTCTCCTGTCTTATAGTGCCGGGCAAACAAATCTAGGCTTTCTCGCTCCCAGCACCAATTCTCTAATATTTGAGAAGGTAATTCTACAAAGTCCCAAGCGACATTGACACCATTTAAAGAAGGGACTTCTACTGTTCCACACAAATGATGTAGGAGATGTCCAAATTCATGGAAAATAGTTTCTACTTCATGATGTGTTAATAGTGCGGGGGTATCCTTTAATGGACGAGTTAGGTTTCCACAGATTAGTCCTAGGTGTGGTGTATGTGCCTTGGGGTCACCTGTTTTATTTCCAGTTCTTAGGTAGTTCATCCAAGCACCGCTTCTCTTATTTTCTCTTGGGTGCCAGTCGGCATAAAAAGTTCCAAGAACAATAGCTTTTTTGGCATCTAGAATCTGATAAAGTTTTACATCAGGATGCCATATTTCAGGTAGGTCGGGCTTTGTTGTTGCGTTGTCGATACCGGGCTCTTGGTAGTGTGTTTTTAGCTCTTTTATTTTGAGGCTAAATAAGGTGCTAGTGATGGAAAAAAGCCCTTCAATCACATTATGGATTGGGAAATATGGGCGCAAGGCTTCTTCATCAAATTCGAATGTCTCATTCCTATATTTTTCACACCAATAGCCGACTTCCCAAGGTTCTAGAGGTGTCTGCTTGGGGTTTTTTTCTTGAGAGTTTTTGAATGATTTTAGGCTGGTATATTCAGCGTGAAAGGCAGGCAGTATTTTTTTGTGAATAGATTCAATGAACGCTTGGGCGCTTTCCCCGCTTTTTACCATTCGACGATTTGTCGTGTATTCAGCGAAGTTAGCCTTTCCGATAATTTGTGCAAATTGATGGCGTAATTTTAAAATTTTTAGTACGAGTGGGCGATTGTCATATGGGGCTTTTCTGCCAATTGATTGATAGGCTTCCCACATTGATTTTTTCAGAGCGGAATTTTCAGCATAGGTCATGACTGGAATATAGCTTGTTGCTTGTAGGGTAAAACGCCAAGCATCGGGATGTCCTTTTTCTATGGCATTTTCTTTAGCTGCTTGAAGCGCTGATTTTGGGAGTCCTTTTAGTTCATCGGGATTTTTAATCAGTAATTCCCAATCATTTGTGGCATCTAAACAATTTTCGGAATAGTTTTGGGTCAATTCTGCCAGCTCTTTTTGTAGTGCTCTTAAAGTATCTTTCTTTTCTGCTGATAGATCGGCACCTTCTTCTTTGAAGTCTTCTATGGTCTCATTAATATGGCGTTTCTTGGCGAGCGCTTGTTTTTGTGCAGAGGGGCTATTTGCATAATGATTGAGGACCTTCCAAAGGGCTTCGTTTAATGGAATATTTGTGAAAAATTCAGTGACTTTTGGGAGCAACTGATTAATTGCGTCTCTGAGCGCGGTTGAATTCTTAACACTATCTAGATGATTAACAAATCCCCATGCTGTATTTAAAGGTTCTAAAGAAGCCTCAAGTGCAGCAAAAGTGTTTTCATAGCTTAGAGACTCAGCTTCGGAAGCTTGTTTGATGAGCTCATTTATATTTGTGTCTGCTCTTTCGATGGCTAATTCAATATCATTCGAAATGTGTTTTGGGTCTAAGCTCGACCAGTCGGGGTGTTGTTTTTTGGTAAGAAAAGGATTTGGATTCATTTTAATTTAGTTTAGCCAAGACTCCCATTCTCTTCGAAGCGCATGAATATTTTCCCAATTCACAATAATGGGTTGTGTTTTAAATTCATTAGATTCGGGAAGTTTATTATTAAAAATTTTGTTTATTAGTGTTTCACAAGAAATTGCTCCCCATTGAAAATAGGGGTGTATTATAAATGTTTTTACGAAGTTTAAATCATAAGAAAGGTATGAGATTGGAGAGCTTTGCATGGAAACAATGGGCATTTCTCCTGCTTGCCAAGGGAATTTAGGCAAACCTCGAAGTGCCCAATCATCTAAGAAAATCCACCCTTTTATTAAATTATTTTCATCGGCATGCATTGTTTCTTGGATTTTTTCTATAGCGCTGTGATAACTTGAATTGGTAAATACAATTTTTTCTATTCGCTTATAGCCTAAGGCATCCTTTAATCCATTTAGTCTTTCTTGATAGATTTGGCTTGGGTTCTCTTTTGTTAAAATGGCAACTCTACCTTTTGTAGGTAACTTTTTAAGCATTGCTTGTGCCATGAGTGCACCTGCTTTATATTCATCTGATGAAATGGAAAGGAGTGCCTCGGATAAATCGGGAATGGTATTTTCTATGAAGACAATTTCTTTATTAGATTCTTGGTATAAATCAAGTATAGGCGATATGTTTTCTACACTGTTTGGGCAAATGATTATCGCATCCGCATTGGAGAAAAACGCTTTTGAAAGCGCGTCAGTTTGATTTTTGAAATAAACCGTGTTCGGGGAATATTCTAGGCATTCGATGTCAATTGAATAAGCTTTTGCAAGATGTTCTGCTTTATGGGTAATTCCTGAAAATACCGCTTTGTGTTTAGTGTTTTCAATAGTTTCGCCAATAAATACTATTTTAAATGTGCCCAATAATTCATTGTTCTGTGAGAAAGTGTTCAGCGTGGAGATAATGAAAATACCTATTAGTAGGGTCTGCTTCATTTCTTAAGAAACTTATGTGTTTAGGCTGTACGTTAAAACGGAATCATTATGGTGGATGCTTAATCGATTACCACCATTACTTTTTTCGGTGTGCCCAATGACTTTTGCATTTATGCCAAAGGATTCACTGCACTCAATCACAGTTTGAGCAAAATCTTCTTTGCAGTATAATTCAAGTCTATGTCCCATGTTGTAAACGCGAAACATTTCCTCGTCACTAGTTTTGCTCGCTTTTTGGATCGCTTTAAAAATAGGCGGAATAGGCATTAGGGCATCTTTTATAAAGTGTATATTTTTGCCAAATCGCAGGCATTTGCTTTGGCCGCCGCCTGAACAATGGACCATTCCATAGATTTTGTTACGGTGATTTTTCAACAGTTTTTGAATCACAGGTGCATAGGATCGAGTGGGGCTCATTATGGCTTCGCCAATCGTCATGTCGGATTCTGGAAGAGGGTCTGTTAATAAGTAAGGCCCACAGTATAGATATTGAGGATCTGTATTTGTGTCGGCAGTTTCGGGATAGTTATTTAAGTAGTATTTGGAGAGTAAATCATGGCGAGCGCTGGTAAGGCCATTACTGCCAATACCTGAGTTGTAAAAATGTTCGTAGGTCGCTTTCCCGGAAGACTCTAATCCGACGATAGCAAGTCCTGCCTCAATCCTGTCATTATCAACGACTTTCTCTTTATCAAAAACAGCCACCGCACATGAGTCGACTGTAACGGTTTGAGTTAAGTCGCCTACATCTGCAGTTTCACCTCCACCGCTAAAAATAGAGATGCCATTTTTCCTTAAGTCATCCAAGAAGGATTCCGTTCCTGAAATCAATTCTGCAAGAACTTCGCCTGGGATGTTTCGAGCATTGCGGTTTATCGTACTTGAAAGGAGGATGTTTTCAGATGCACCAATACAGATAAGGTCATCAATATTCATGACGACACTATCCTGCGCCGTTTTTCTAAAGGCGGAAGGATCGCCCGTCTCTTTGTAATGCAAATAGGCAAGCGTACTTTTTGTCCCAGATCCATCGGAATGGATCACACAGCATTTATTTGGGTCTCCCGTTAAGAAATCGGGGTTGATTTTACAAAATGCTCCTGGAAATAGACCTTTCTCTAATCCATCAACAACGGCATGGACTTCCTCTTTGCTAGAAGAGACGCCTCTCATTGAGTAGCGATCTTTTTCAATGTTCATATGATAGTTTCTTTGTGTGGTTTAATTTCATGGATCGCCTGTATTATTCGATTTGAAGCCTCGAGGTACCGGTCTGGATTATCTACACCGGGATCTAAATCTTTATAAGAGATGGGCTGACCATAGCTAACATGTATGTGAATTCCTAAGGTAGGCAATTTTTTATTGCGACCAAAGGCTTCGAATGCACCAAAAATTCTAGTAGGCACAACGGTTGCTTTTGATTTAATTGCAATCATGCCGGTTCCTGCTTGTGGCGACTGCAATTCTCCATCCATAGATCGGGTTCCTTCGGGAAAAATAGCTGTTGCTTGATTATTTTTTAAAACTTTAAAAATAGATTTAATGGATTGAACATCTGCGGTTCCTCTTGAAACGGGGATAGTGCCAATTTTGTGCAGGCAACGACCAAAAAACCCTTTAAATAGTGTGTCCCGTGCAAGGTAATGAATCGGCCTGGATACTTTCACTCCTATAACCGGAGGATCATAAAAACTGGAATGGTTAGAGGCAAAAATGGTCGGCCCTTTAGTGGGAATATTTTCTAGACCCGATGCGGTGTGTGAATGAAAGGTTGTGAAGAATGCATTTAAGCTACGTCTAACGAGTTCGTAAGGCTTTGGAATGGAATCTAATATGCAATCTGGATTCATGCCGATTCAATATGTTTTAATATGCTATCTATAACTTGATCTAAAGAAAGTAAAGATGTGTTTAGTTTTAATGCATCTGGAGGGCAGGTTAGAGGAGCAATTTTTCGGGTGGAATCGAGGTCGTCTCGTTTTGAAATGGGATCAATTTGTCCTTCATTCTTTCTTCTGGCAATTCGAGTTTTTTCATCTGCGTGTAGAAAGATCTTTAAGTATGCATCTGGGAAGACTACACTTCCAATGTCCCTTCCTTCGATAACCATTCCAGGGATGCCTGCGTCTTGAGTGTATGTTTTTAGAGAACGTTGATAGTCTAGTAGGAAATTTCGAATGGGTTCCATTGAGGCAAATTTAGAAACGGAGTTATTGATTTCTTCTGTCCTTAGGGCTTTGGTTTGAAGTAATTCCTGTCCTATTTTCAAAATAGCACTTCCTTCGATTATTTCAGTATCAATAGGCACCGAGCGCAGTATAGTTTCTAAAGAGGAATTTGGATCTTTTGGTGTGATCTTTTTTTGTATTAAGTGATGGCATAAAATTCGAAAATGTGAGCCGGTATCAACATGAAGAAATCCCAGTTCTTTTGCTATGGCATTGGCTGTTGTCGACTTGCCGGTCGCCGCTGCACCATCTATAGTAATGATTTTAAAAGGCTGTTTAGCGTTCGGATTCATTTCTTAACAGTTCTAAAGTTTTAAAAAAATCAGGAAATGTTTTTCCGCAACAGTTAGGATCTTTAATCGATAGCCACGGCTTGCCGTCCTCTAATAAATCATAAGTGCCTAAGATCGCAAAACTCATTGCAAATCGATGGTCTTCGTAGGTGTCAATTTTAATGGTAGTATTCGATGCTCGCGCCTCTTGAGCAAGGCTCTTAAGAGCAGTTATGTCGGAGGTTATCTCTAGGGAGCTTTCCGTCTCTTTGACTTGTTGCCCTAACTTTTTTAGTTCCTTGGCCATAGCGGCAACACGATCAGTCTCTTGAAGACGGGTATGGCCGATCCCAGTAATGAGAGCGGTTTCGTTAATGATTGGAGTGATTGCTGCGTAGGTGAGAAAGGTGTCCGAAAAAAGATTAAAGTTTAGCTCTCGATGTATGGAGCTCACATTCGGCTTACGGTTTCTTTGTACACGCCAATTTTGATTTATTGAGTCAACGATGAGTCCGTGTTGTTTGAGGATATTTGCAAACTGAGCATCACCTTGTATGAGTTCTTTTGGAATGTTTTGTATGTCTAGTTGACCTCCGTGTAAGAGAGATAATGCAAGGAAATAGCTGGCGGCAGAAAGATCTGGCTCAATCACATAAGTTCCTGTTTCTGGGGTTTTGTATGCTTCACTTTTTATGAAATAAGTTCCCGAATCCTCGTGTGTCGTTTGGATTCCAAATCCTTTTTTCGTTGCTTCAGTGACGGAAACATAAGCAGGTCGTACATTCGGACAATGGAGTTTTAGATCGGCTCCAGCAGATGGAAGTACGAGTAGTAATGCTGATAATATTTGGCTACTAGCGGATGCGTCTACTTGAGCAAAATTCCGAGAAATTCCATTTGTGGTCATTCGAAAAGGGAAATGCCCCGGTTTTTTGTGAAAGATAAATTTGGCTGCACCTAAGGTTTCTAATGCGTCTAATAAACCTTGAATCGGGCGATCATACATCTGTGGGTCTCCATCTAGTTCATAGGTTCCCCCTTTTTGCAGTCCTAAGAATGCGGTTAAAAAGCGCGCTGCAGTTCCAGCATTTCCCACATGAATCGATGCCATTTTATTGGGGATGCGACTAGAAAGACCAACGATCCGAAGTTTTGAATCGGCATGATTTTCTTCAACCTCAAATCCAAGTGCTTTTAGCGCCTCAATCATTATTAGAGTATCTCTGCTGAATAAGGCACCCTCTAAAACTATAGGGCCATTTGCTAAGGCTCCTAAAATTAAAGCACGATTGGTAATGCTTTTTGACCCTGGCAGCTTTAATGTGCTTTTTAAGGGCTTTTTAAAAGGGCGTATCATTAAAGATTCCTCTTCCATAAATCAGTTTCTATTGTTGAGCCTCTTCAATTTTTTTTCTGATGGACTGACCGTCTTTCAGAGCTTCGTGAATACTCTTTGAATCCTTGTTTTGTATATGTGTTTTAAATCGTTTTATTTCCCTTTCAAGCTGATCTATAGCATCTATTATTTCAGTAGCGTTTTGTAAAAGGATGGATTCCCAAATTTCAGGGCTTCCGCCTGCAATGCGCGTGGTATCTTTTAGGCCTCCGCCTGCATGTTTAAAATCGTCTAAACCTAAGTCTCCGAAAGAAGTGCACAGCGCAGAAGCTAATACATGAGGAAGGTGGCTGATTTTTGCTACTAGGGCGTCATGTTGAGCTGCACCTAAACAACTCACTTTCATTCCTAAGGCATTCCAAAATTGTTCTAGTTTTGCTAAAGCTATATTAGAACAATCCTTACTTGGAGTTAAAATACAGGAAGCATTTTGAAGCAGTTTAGCAGAAGCATTATCCATCCCTTGCTTTTCTGAACCTGCCATTGGGTGAGAGCCTATGAAATGAACTGTTTTACCCATGCATATTTTGTTTGCTTCTTCACAGATGGACTCTTTAACGCTCCCTACATCTGTGACAATGGCATCAGGCTTTAGTTCGTTAATTATTTTTGAAAACATGGGTATTATTTTATCTACTGGAACGCATAACAGGATTAAATCACTTTCTTTTACTGCATCAGATAAGGTATCATGGGCTAGGTCACACCAATCTTGTTCAGAACATTTCATTCTGCTCGCTTCGCTTCTTGCCCAAATGTGTATTTGCTTTGAGAGGTTTTTCTCTCTGATAGCCATTGCAATTGAGCCGCCTAATAATCCAGGGCCTATTATACTAATGTTTTCAAACATATTAAAGTTACTTAAAACATTCTTTTGTCACTGTGCAATAAGTGTTTTTAATATTCAGCATTTTCAAATTGATTGCTGCCAGTTAGTGTACAAAGTATAGCTGTTAGAATTATGCAAATGACAGTTCATAAGGTGATATTTTTTTTATTCATACCGGCTAGTTTAGTTGGGTTTTTTACTTTGCTGATCATGACAGGACCTAAGTCGATTGATTATGAAAGCTTAGACACTCGATTGGTCAGCCCGGAAGAGTCTAAAGTATTAAAAGAAAAAAGCATGAAGCTGGAAGGTGCTTTTGACGAATTATATGCACTAGATCAGGTATCGGAAGACGACTATGAATTACTCTTTCAGGCTATCCTTTTTCAGGAAGAATATCTAAAATCATTGCCCTATTTTAATCAAACAGCAGAGGAGCGACTGGTTCGGCTGAGGGAACGCTTCGATCAAACTAAATCGGAACCTTATTATCAAATCACAATCGTTAGCGAAAGAGAAAGCAAACAGTTTTATGAGCTAGGGGATTTCGAAAGTGCCCGAATTCATTTGTCAAAAGCAATTGAAAGTCAGTTAACCATTAATGAACAATATCCGCTTAGTTCATATAAAAATTTTAATCGTTTAACTCAACTCAATCGGGAATTAAAGTATCTGGAAGCCTATCCCATTTATAAAGAGCTTACGAAGCTTATTGCAAAGTCAGATGATTTGGTTGAGGCAGGGGAACTGGCAGCAGCAGCTGAAATAATCCAAGAAGCTATTGATTTACAGTCAATTTTGAATTCTGAATATCGTAGCTCTAAAGTTGCGGATAGCAGAAGACTCGTAGAGTTAAAAAATCGTTATATAGATTTAAAAAGTGAACCCGATTACAGGGCTATAATGAAACTCATTCAAGAGTCCGATCAGTTGGTCTCTGAAGGAAACTATTTGAAAGCAACAGATGGATTTGATCAAGCATTAGCTATGCAAAGGAAATTAAATAAAAATTACCCCTTAAGCCGTTATGCTTCTGAGAATATGATTCACAATCTCATTCGGAAATCTCAGACGGCCGAAAGTTTCTTTTTGTCGGAAGCTATCAGCGCTATAAATATTGAAATTAATGAGAGTTTAAAAGCTCGAAATACCCTAGTCGCAAAAGAGAAAATTATTAGAGCAACAGACATGGTTTTGAGTATGAATGAAGAATTCCCCAAGAGTTCTTATTATGATGATCAGATTGAGCTAAAAATTAAGTATCTGAATTTAATTAGAAATGATTTAGAGTTAATCCATTCTCGTATCTACGCCAAATTACTTCCAATTCCAGAAGAGGCTTTTATGATGCTTGATACAGAAGTGACTCAAGCTTTATACACAACGATAATGGGAGTAAATCCAAGTCGAAGCAAAGGAGATTTAATGCCGGTGGAATCGGTTAGTTGGGTCGAAGCAAATGAATTTTGTAAAAGACTTTCATGGATTTTAGGGTATGTCGTTCGGCTTCCTAAGGAGTATGAGTTTAGAAAGGCTATAGGTCGCTTAAGGTATATTAAGGTTGAAGAGTATGCTGTCTCTTCAAGAGGTCTGAAAGGACTTTTGGAGGTTGCGCAAAAGGAACCTTTATCTAGCAGTTATTTTGATTTGTTGGGAAATGTTAGCGAGTGGCTTTACAGTGATACCGTTTTTTTAAATGATGCAGTCAATCATATCGGTGGTCATTTTTCTGACAGTAATCAAATCATCTATTCAGTTCCTATAAGAAAAGGTAAAAAAGACGAACGAAGTCGGTTAATTGGATTTCGATTTGTTGTAGAAATTTAAAAGATTAATGCTCTAAATTATGTACAAAAAACCGTATACTTCAGCTTATACCTTTGTTGAAGCGATTATTCTTATAGTAGCTTTTTTTATAGTGCTTGCTGTTTCAGTCCCTATTGTATCACATCTAAAGGACGCACGAATTGAAATTAGGATTAAAAAAAATATAAAATTATTAAAGCATTATTCTGACAGCTATTTTGAAGAGAATGAGGTGCTTCAAGTTTCTCTGTATGAGCTAGTGGGTCCAAAAAATCCAATCCCACGCTTAGTATATTATGATGGCGAGCGTTATCCTGAAATTATTTTTCAAGGAGAGGGAATCAGTGTGGAGACAAAAAGGTTTGGAGTCCTATCGTCTGAAGACTAAGTTAAATTTTCATTATTCAGAAATTGAAGTAGGGCGGATGCCGTTTTTTCTCCAATGCCGTCAATTTCTGTTAGTTCCTCTGTCTTAGCTTTTTTTATTTTATCAATAGAACCAAAATGGTTGATGAGTTTATTTTTTCGAACTATCCCGAGCCCTTTAAACTGATCTAGGATCGACTCCTTGATTTTTTTGCTTCTCAGATCGGCGTTGAAATTATTGGCAAAATAATGAGCTTCATCTCGGAGATGTCTTAGTAGTCTTAATGCCGGGTTTCTGTATGGGAGATTGAGCGGATCTTTGCCATTTGAAAAGACTATGGTTTCTTTCTTCTTTGCTAATCCAATTAAAAAAGGAGGTTCTATTCCTTCCTTTAGTAGAGCTTTTATAGAGGCGTGCACTTGGCCGATACCGCCATCTATGACAATTAAGTCTGGGAGTGATTTTGCTTCTTTTACTAATCGTTTATAGCGCCTAGAGACAACCTCTTCCATCGCTTTAAAATCGTCATTTCCAGTAAATGATTGAATTTTATACCTTCTATAATTTTTTTTGTCTCGTTTGCCGTTGGTAAATCGAACCATTGAAGCGACACAGAAGCTCCCGGATATATGTGAAATATCAAAGCATTCTATTATTTTAGGTATAGCTTTTAGGTCTAAAGCCTCTTTTAAACATTCTAAGCTTTCATTTTCTGAGATTAATCCAATTAAGTTCCTTTCAAACTTCCTTGTGCGTCTGGAGGTCTGTTGGATCGCTATTATGCGGTCTCGACAATCGCCCGCTTTTTCAAAGTTCTGCTTTTCTGAATGAAGCATCATCTGCGTGTGTAAGTCTTTAATGATTTCCTCTGTTTTCCCCTCTAAAAAAGCACAAGCCTTCTGTACTCGTTCCCTGTAGGCATCTTCAGTTACGATATTAGGCAATTCATTAATTTCAGCACGAATATCATCAAAGAGCCTCCAATTTTGCTCATCTATTTTCTTGGGGGAAGCATCGTGCAAAAGGATTCCAAACTTTTTTTTCATTAAGTTCAGGGTTTTTCTAAGAGAGCCAGAATGAGGGAAAGGTCCATAATAGCGGTAGTAGCGATAGGTTTTATTTCTAGTGAGACGAAACCTTGGAAGTGCTTCTTTAGGATTAATCTGGACGAGTAGAAAGCGTTTGTCGTCCTTTAAGCTCGTATTGTATTTTGGCTTATATTTTTTAATTAATTGGCTTTCTAGAATTAAAGCTTCAGACTCAGAATCGACACATAGGTAGTCGATATCGTGGACAATCTCAATCATGGCTTTAATCTTTGGTTGGGCCAGATGCCGTTTCCGAGAAGATTGAAAATAACTTGAGATTCGTTTTTTTAAATTTTTTGCTTTGCCGACATAGAGCGTTTGTCCAAATGCATCATGCATCAAATACACTCCAGGCTTATTTGGTGTGTTACGCAGTTTTTCTTTAAATTGATTTGATCTTTGGGAGGTCATTCGAATAAGCATTTATTCTGGAATTAATTTAGTGAATTAATTGCATTTAACAAAATAATTCTAAGTTTATTCGAATGTCATCTAAGCAAAAAGTTGAAATTCTTAATGTGGGCAATGAGTTATTGCTCGGTATTAGAATGAATACCCATTTAAGCTATTTAAGCAAGCAACTCTCCGCTTTAGGTTTGTCCGTGAAGCATTGTCAAATTGTTTCAGATGAGGAAGGTGCAATTAAAGCGGCACTTGCAGTTGCTTTAAAGCGTTCAGATGTGATCATTACTACAGGCGGTTTAGGCCCTACAGTGGATGACCTCACGCGAGAAAGCGTTGCCTGTGCATTGGGTCGTGAATTGATCTATTGCGATTCTATCTATCAGGCAATTAGTGATCGATTTCTTAAATTAGGACGTAAAGTTTCCTCAATTCATAAGAAGCAGTGTTATCAGATAGCGGGTAGTACGATCATTCAAAATGATCGAGGGACTGCTCCAGGCATCGCTGTAGAAGTCGAAGGAAAGCAGATCATTTTATTGCCAGGTCCTACCCATGAATTAGTGCCCATGTTTGAAGATAAAATCATTCCTTTGCTTTCTGAAAAAGGCTATAAAAACCAAACGAGTGCATTCATTCAATTAAGGTTTTGCGGAATAGGAGAATCCGTAGTAGAAGAAAAGATGAAACCAATTGCCGAAAAATATCCGACATTGGAATTTGCTTTTTGTGTCCACCTCGGACTTGTGGATGTTCGTTTGAGTTCTACTAGTAAGAAAATTGATTCAAAGAAGTTATTCGAAATAGGGGCGTTTTGTGAGCAGACATTTAAAGAAGATTTTGTAGGGTTTGGGGATGTTTCTTTGCCTGAAGTCATTTTTCAAAAACTAAGAAAAAGTAATCGAACATTGGCAGTGGCGGAATCGTGTACAGGTGGGTTAATGGGCAATGCTTTTACCGACATTCCAGGAGTTTCTAAAGTCTTTAAGGGCGGAGTTATCTGTTACGCTAATGAAGTTAAAGTGCTACAATTAGGAGTGCCCGAGGAGATAATTGAACAGCATGGCGCCGTAAGCTCGGAATGTGCTATTGCAATGGCTTCGGGTGCTGCAGAGAATTTGTCGGCAGATTTTGGATTGAGCATTACTGGATTTGCTGGTCCTGAAGGAGGTAATTCAAACAATCCAGTTGGAACGATTCATATTGGGCTACATACTCCGCTAGGAGTTTGGGCTAAATCCGTTCGTTATCTTGGGGGACGCCTAGATGTCAAATCTAGAGCGGTCAATGCAGCTTTAGATTGGATGCGACGAGAATTATTGATTCAAGAAGGTCGACTCTAATATTTTGTCGGCAATGACGTTGTTTTTTGCTCGCATGCTGAGCTTTTAGATTAAGTATAATAATATGAAAGAGCCTGCAAAATTTACCTTTATCTGTGGTGAGGATGAATTTTTAGTGGCTGAAAAAGGGCAAGCTTGGTTTGCTTCTGCGTCCAAAGATATTGATGAGGATTTATCCAAAGAGGTTATTGATGGGCGGGCGGGTAAAGTTGAAGAAGTTTCTGCGATTGTAGAGCAGTTTTCTGAGGCAGTGCAAACACAGGCACTTTTTGGTGGGCAAAAAGTTGTCTGGCTGAAATCAGTCAATTTTATTTCAAATTCCCAAACCGGTAACGCTAAGGGAACAATCGATCTATTAGAGCGCCTAAAAATAATTTTAAGCACCGTCGATTCAAGTGCTGTGTCTGTATTAATTACAGCCTGCCCTATTTATAAGGTAAGAAGTTTTTATAAATGGTGCCAACAAGCTGCACAATTTGAATTATTGGATCATAAAAAGGACGGTTACTCGAAATTAGAGGAACGCATCACCGCTTTCTGTAACAGCGAGAAGATTACAATCTCGACTATTGCTGTGCAAAAATTGATTGAGAAAGTGAATGGGAATGCCCGACTCGTTTCAGTTGAAATTGAAAAATTAGCCGTATTTGTTGGTGTTGGTGGGACGATCGACGAAAATACGGTCAATGAATTAGTTCCAAATTTTGGCGAGGGGGACTTTTTTGAAGCCACGGATGCTTTTTTCTCCGGCAATTTGGAATGGACTTTAGGGGCTCTAAAACGACATTTTTTCTCAAATTCGGAATCGCGTCCTTTGTTTGGAAGCCTGCAATCGAGAAATCGCTTAATGATCCAATTAAAAATCCTCAAAGATTCTGGAGAAATTAAATCGGGGACAATGCTCAGCAAAAATACATTAGCTCGTCTATCGGGAAAGTTTTTACATCACTTTGATGATGAGGAAACAAAGTCCAATTTAAATGTCTTCACTCAAAATCCCTATTATTTAGGGCGTTTATTTAAAGATTCTGAAAATTTCTCACTCAAGCAGTTGGTTGATTTTCAAATAGCTTTTTCGGAGGTATTTGAGTTGATTATCGAAAGCCCTAATGATCAAGAGAATGCTTTTAATCAATTAGCAATTCGTTGCCTAGGAAATAAGTAGGGGTTCTTTTTTTATGGAATACTTACGAAAAACTGTTTCACTCTAAAAGACTAATATGTATAATAATGTTAACATTCTAGCGGAGCGTTATGCGTCTTCTGCAATGAAATCAATTTGGGGTGCTGAAGGGCGTGTGCTATTAGAGCGCGATTATTGGATCGCCGTGCTAAAAGCCCAGAAGTCATTGGGCTTGGATATACCAGATGCGGTCATTGAAAAATATGAATCGGTTAAAGATCAGGTGGATTTAGAATCAATTCAAAAGCGTGAGGCGGTGACACGCCATGATGTGAAGGCTCGTATCGAAGAATTTTGTGCTTTAGCAGGTCATGAGCATATTCATAAAGGGTTAACGAGCCGAGATCTTACGGAAAATGTTGAGCAATTACAGATTTTGCGTGGCTTAGAGCTCATTCGAACAAAGGCTATGGCAGCTTTGAATAAAATTGCTGATCGTGCGGAACAGTGGAAAGACTTAATCATTACCGCACGTACCCACAATGTTCCAGCTCAATTGACAACATTTGGTAAGCGGTTAGCGATGTTTGGAGAGGACTTGCAGTGTGCCGTTCGAGAGCTGGATCGATTAATTGACAATTACCCGGTGCGTGGATTGAAAGGCCCCGTTGGCACACAAATGGACTTATTGACTTTATTTGAGGGAGATTCTGAAAAGGTTCAGGCTATGGAATCCGCTATTTTAGATCACTTAGGGGTCGGCTCAGTCTTAGAAACGGTTGGGCAAGTCTATCCGCGCAGTTTAGATTTCGAGGTGGTTTCTATCTTCGTCCGCCTTTCATCTGGACCGTCTAGTTTTGCCAAAACCTTACGCATTATGGCTGGACACGAGCTAGCCAGTGAGGGGTTTGCAAAAGGGCAAGTGGGCTCGTCGGCAATGCCCCACAAAATGAATAGCCGTAGCTGCGAGCGCCTGAATGGATTTGCGGTCATTTTATCGGGCTATTTAACCATGGCAAGTGGTCTAACTGGAGATCAATGGAATGAAGGCGATGTCTCTTGTTCAGTTGTTCGTCGAGTCTTTTTGCCAGATAGTTTTTATGCGATAGATGGTTTGTTGGATACCTTTATAACGATTTTAAATCAAATGGATGTCTTCCCAGGTATTATCGAACAAGAAAATAACCGATATGGTCCATTTTTAGCAACGACGACTATTTTAATGGAAGCCATCAAGCAGGGTGCGGGAAGAGAATCGGCTTACGAAGCGATTAAATCCCATGCTATAGCCACCGTTCATGATCTTAGATCTGGAAGCATTTCTGAAAATGACTTGATTGATCGCTTGGGTGCCGATGAGCGTTTAGGTTTGGAAACTGCCACTATCGCTCGACTTGTTGCTGAAGCAAAAACACTTTCAGGAATCGCAGAAAAGCAGGTCACCGATTTTTGCCAATCAGTCCGTGAAGAATTAACGGATTTCCCTGAAGCACAAAAATATTCGCCTGGAGCGATTCTTTAAGATTAAGGGTTGCTATTGTTGTGACCCTTTATACAGATAGAGCTTCTTTTAATTTTAACTTTTATTTGAATACTTATGTCTGAAGAATTACTAGGAAATTGTCTTGTCGCTCAATCTGGTGGGCCAACATCTGTGATCAATTCCAGTCTAGCTGGAGTGGTCTCTGAAGCACTAAATCACGAGTGTATTGAAGAAATTTATGGAGGTCTAAATGGAGTCCAAGGTATTTTGCAAGAGCAACTCATTGATTTAGCTTCTGAGTCGCAGCAAAACATCCGCGGCTTGCGTTATACCCCTGGCGCTGCCCTTGGCACTTGTCGCTATAAGTTGAGAAGTGAGGCGGACTTTGACCGTGTTTTAGAAGTGTTTGAAGCACATAACATTCGCTATTTCTTTTATGCGGGAGGCAATGACTCACAAGATACGGCTGATAAAATTTCCAAATTAGCTCAAAAGAAGGGTTACGCGTTGCGAGTAATTGGTGTTCCAAAGACAATTGATAATGATTTAGTTACAACAGATCACACGCCTGGTTATGGAAGTGTTATAAAGTATATTTCAACGAGTATACGTGAGATTGCTTGCGACAATGGCGGCATGGGCCAACATGACTTAGTTCAAGTTGTTGAGGTGATGGGAAGAAGTGCCGGTTGGATTGCAGCAGGTGCCGCTCTTGCTAAATATAAAGATAACCCAAATAGTGCACCGCATCTAATTTATTTGCCTGAGGTGCCATTTTCAGAAGAAAAGTATATTCAGGATGTCACCAAGGTTCTGCAAAAAGAAAAATTCTGCTTAGTAGTTGTTGGCGAGGGCTTAGTTGATGCCGATGGTAATTATGTATCAACTGACAGCCAAAGTGCAGATGCCTTTGGGCATTCTCAATTAGGTGGCGCAGGTGAGTACTTGCGTCGATTAGCAGAAGAAAATCTTTCAGTTAAAGCACGCTCTATTAAACTAGGTATGGCTCAAAGGGCAGCCGTACACTGCGCTTCAAAAGCAGATAGCGACGAAGCTTATATGGCGGGACAGGCTGCAGTTCGAGCAGCGGTTGCAGGAGAAACGGATAAGATGGTTATTTTGGTGCGTAGCGATAATGATGGCTATGTTTGTGAAACAGGGCTTGCACCCTTATCTGAAATTGCTAACGGAGTGAAGCTACTCCCAGAGTCATGGATTAATGAAGATGGCGTTTCTATGAATTATAATTTCATAAAGTATGCGCTGCCTTTGATTCAAGGAGAAGTTGAGGTGCCTTTTGATAATGGTATGCCTCAATATATTGATCTAAAGAAAATTAAAGTGGATCGCAAATTAGCTGCTTACACTTTGAATACTTAACTAGGATCTGCAGAGATTATTTTCTGAACGGCTTGGATTGCAATTTCAAGCCGTTCTTTTTTTGTGCCCAAAATCATTGTCGGCTCAATGTTCTTTTCACGCAATGCGTATATAAAGTCTTGCTGTAGCGTATCTCTAACTTCTTGGCTCTCCCTTTGCATACTGTCAGGAACCCATGGAATATCGGTTCCACATAGTAGATAATGCGTATAATTTTGTTTTAAAATTTCAGATTCTAAATCCTTGGGTACTTTTAAAAAGTAATGCCAAGCGTAGATATAATTTGAAAGCAGATTCGTGTCATGAAAAACTAATGGAGGGTTATTAGAGCACGCTAGCCGCTCTGCCTTTAATTGCCCTTCAAAGATTACTTCCAAATCGCTTTCGATGATGGGTCGTTTGATCGTTTCAACGAATTCACGCACAAATTCATTGGAGTAGGGTGCTTGAAAATAGCGAGCGAGCTCTTTTGTTAAGCTTGTTTTACCTGTTGATTCTGCACCCGTAATGACAATTCTAAACATTATCTTGGCTGCTTTTTAAAAGGTCATGCCATTGCTTCCAACCCGATACCGCAAGAATCATAAATGAAGCGAATAAAATAACCGTTAAAACATATCCTTGGTAGGCATATAAAAACAAGAAAACAGAGTCAGCGATGAGCCAGCACAGCCAAGTCCCTATGCATTTTCGGCTGAGCATCCATTGAGCTGAAATGGAAGCAGCGCAAGCAAACCCATCTAAGTATGGCATAAAGGCGTTGGGATTTTTGCTTAGGTATTTCCCGATTAATAAGGATCCAATGAGCCAAAAGAGCACATTTAAAATCCATGTCTTTTTAGAAGCTTTATGAACAACTGTCTGCTGCGCTGTATCAGAGTGGTTTGTTTTATTTTTTAGCCATAATCGCCAACCATAGATAGAGATAAAAATAAACAGTATGTTGAGCGACATATGAGCAAATAAGCCAGCGCTTAAGGAAACATAAATATAGGCAGAATACGAAACGATAAAGGTCGGCCAAGTGATCAGCTTTTCTTTAATACTAAACCAAACTCCTAGAATTCCCGCTAATGTTCCTAAAAATTCAATCCAATTTATTTTTAGAAAAAGTTCGGTTAACGATGAGAGCATAGTGAAAGAGCGCTAAATGCTTTTAATCAGAATCAATGATTTCTAAACGTTCCCAGAGAGGAGAAAATTCTGCAACAAAAGCTTTGTGTAATGGATCTACTTGATATGCGTTGTGCCCTTCAATATCTTCAAAAAGGAGTGTTAAATTGTAGCTGTAATCAGATCGTACGATGGGCCGATCTTTTGTGTCTGCAACGGTTCCAATGTAACAGGCGGAATTGGCTTTGATGTTACGAAGGCTATCAAGCCCAGCCTCAAACGCCTTTATTTGATCTTTAGAAAGTGAGTCTTTTAGGTGGAAGAGTACCGTATGTATAAACATTTTAATATAGAATTAAGCTATAAAATTTTAGAAATGAGCGCTTTTAGTTCATCGTGTGTTCGAGCAACCGATAAATCCGGACGCTCTGATATAAGTCGTTCCGGCGGGCAAAAAAGCGCTTTATGATCGGCTGATTCAATCATACTAAGATCGTTATAGGAGTCTCCTGCTGCAAAGGTTTCAAAGTTAAGTGCTTGAAAGGCTTCAACTGCCTTGCGCTTATGGTCTTTCATGCGAAGACGGTAGTTTGTGATTTTATCCTCGGCGTTAATTTCTAACTCATGACAAAAAAGGGTTGGATTACCTAGTTTTGCCATTAATGGACCCGCAAATTGAGTGAATGTATCTGATAAAATAACCAAGCGAGTTTTAGAAGTCACCCAATCAACGAATTCTTTTGCTCCCGGAAGTGGGTCTAGTGTACTTATAACTTCTTCTATGTCGCTAAGCTTAAACTGATGCTGGTCTAAAATAGCTAAGCGATAGCGCATGAGGGTATCGTAGTCGGGCTCATCGCGGGTCGTTCGTTTCAGTGCTTCGATTCCTGTTTTTTCTGCAAATGCAATCCATATTTCAGGGATTAAAACACCTTCTAAGTCGAGACATACTATATGCATACTCATACCTTTTTTAAAATTATTCTAAGGGCAAATGTATTTTCGCTTATTTTAGTAATTTTAACCACTGATAGCTGAGATTCTGCAATAGGATATTTTGATACAAAGCTTGGGAGAATGGATTAATCCGGTATGTTTTTGTTTTTTCGAATAAATTGGGAATAAAAATAAGAGTTTAACCTCTTTTTTATTAGTTTAGGTAAACCGTTTAATTTATTAAAAATGAATCTGATTAAAAAAAGAGATGATCACGGGCGATTAAAGATAGCGTTATTTAGCGCATTTAAGACTCCAATCATTAATAAGACTGTTATAAACCTACGCTTTTAATGGGCTCCTTATTGGTTACACAGGTCAGCTCTGCTTTTAATGTAGAAATCAGTCAATTGATGGATAACAATAATGCTTACAGTGATCAGGGAGTTCTTATGGAATGGTCGGGCTCTATTAACACAAATGGTTTTACTTACACATCATTTGGCAGTGGCAACTTTCTAAACTCTCCAGCCTTTGTAAATTATTATAATGCGCAAGTAGATCATGTGATCTATTTCGGTGGTATTGGGGCGAATTCGCAGAGTTATCAAGAGTATAACACGGATCTTAAACCAGGAATTTTTGAGCATAATGAAGTGGTTCAGAATTTATTACCCAAAAAAGCTGGGGTTACCCTACACGAAGATGACCCCAATGCAATTAATCATGCTTTTAAACCTGGCAGCACGGGCAAAAGCTATGACTCGGACGCAGACTATATCATGATCGGGGATACCTTTGCGATTGGTTATGTGCAGTATAAGCCGGGAGGGCCTGTTGCGAGTCTTCAACAAATATTTTTACCTCAAGGTTATGTGAGTGGAACAACCCTGCCTGGATCCCTTTTTCTTCGTGGTGAAACCTTAGACGGACTAGGGCTTGGAGATGGATTTAATGAGGATATTGAACTCAATGGAAATGGCATTGTGCTAGCTTCACTATTGCAGACATACGCTAATTTTGGGTTTGATGTTTTTCATGATGAAAACGGAAGCCCTGGTACCTCAGTGTCGGTTGAGATTGAGACGCCGATCCCAGAGCCGAGTTCCTATGCTTTGATTTTGGGTGCTTTTTTATTTGGAGGTCTTGTTTTAAGAAAAAGAGTACAACGATAAAACTAGTTTTAGCAGATGCTTAAAGTGGGTGAAGCAACCCATAGTATTGGGGGAAGGTTATCGTGCGTGGTTTTTGACTGAATTACATTAGGTTCAATTTTATGGACGAACCAACCATCTGATTGCTCTTGCTTACGCATCCAATCTTCAACAGCGATTGATTCCGGTAAGCCACCTTTGTGTGCACGATAAGTTGTGACTAAAAGAATTCCATTAGGGGCAAGCAATCTAGGCACTTCATTGAGTGCACCAATGGTAGAGTCGACTTCTGTTATGAGCTTCTGATCGCTGCCAGGTCGGTAACCTAAGTTAAAGACGATTGCTTTAAAAGTGCCATTGAGTTGTTTGAGAACATCTGCATGGTTTCCTTTGAGCAATTTGCTACGTTCTAAGTAGTCTTTAGAGGCGAGCTTATTCCGTGTATTTTCGATTGCTTTTGCTTGAAGATCAATAGCCACTAAAGTGCCGAGCGGTCCAATCAATTCTGCCATGTGAAGACTATCATGTCCATTCCCTGCAGTTGCATCTAAAGCGGAATCACCTGCCTTAAGAACCTCTTTTAAGTGGATATGAACAGATTGAGTTAGGCGCATGCTATTAGGCTAATAAGAGTTCAGTTGAAATGGCTTTTGACTCATAGAAATAGTTGGCTAACGCCTTAGTTAGCATGGGTGCAGTCGCGGTTCCTTTTGAGCCGAGTCCATTAATGGCAAAAAGAGAGGGATACTTAGGATGTTGAATAATGAAAGGGCGAGCGTTTTTACAAGTAGGGCGAATGCCACTTTTATGCTCTAAGATTTCAACAGCTATTTTTTCACCGAACATAGCTTCGAGCGCTTGTAATAATTCTGCTTGTGCATTTTTACAGGGATTAGGATTTGAGTTATCCACTTCGTAAGAAGCACCTAGTCTGTATTGTGGATTATGAGAGCCAGTTGCTAAGGCATGCAACCAACGCTTTTTGTAATACAAACCCTCAGGAAGAGAGTGGTCTTTAAGCTTTAGTGTGAGCGTATCGCCTTTTATGGGTATGATGGGTAATTCAGAAAAATAAGGATTCTGTAAGGTATGAACGCCTTGGCAGAAAATTACCTTTTTTATTCTAAGTGTTTGATAGCACCAGAATGCACCTTCATTGTCGTGCTTTGTTAATTTTTTCACGTCAAAGTGAGATTCGATATAGGTATGCTTCGTTTGAAAATACTGTTTTAAAGCTTTTAATAACAGTGGAACGTCGACCCAAGAACCCTTAGCAATTACGATGCTTCCAAAGTCATCTTTGATGCTAATTGGGCTTTCATTAGGGCTAAAAAGAGCTTTGAAACATCCCTTATAGCGAGGGTTATTGATTCTTCTATTGGCTCGCTTTAAATCATCTTCACTGGTAAAAAATCGCCGAATAGGCAGTTCTTTGAAACACTTGATTGCGAGTCGCTTCTCTAAATCTTTGTAAAACGAGTGGGCTTCGGGAATCAGCTGATCGATCTCCCATGATTTCGTTAGCCATTTTCCTGTAACAGGGTTGATAAAACCAGCGGCTGTTTTTGAGGCACTGGGTAAATTCGGATCATTTAAAATTTTATAAGAAAGGTTTAACTGATCAAAACGCCAAGCGAGACATGAGCCTGCAAGACCTCCGCCAATGATTAAATAGTCAATTGTATCTTTTGTATTAATGATTGCTGTTCGTATGTTAGAGTTTAGAATAACATTATTTGATGTTAAAGTTCAAATGGTTAGAGCATCTTTTTTCAAGCCTTCGACAAAAAGAGTGGTCAGAAATGACTCGTTCTGAAAAAGGTGCTTATGGGGAGCGATTAGCGCTTCAATTTTGCATCAAAAAACTTGGTTATAAATGCATTGCTAAAAATTGGCGTCATCGAAAGTACGAAATAGACTTAGTTTGTAAAGACGGTCCTGTATTAGTATTTATCGAGGTGCGACTACGAAGCCAAACAGCAGTTATTTCAGGAGTTCACTCGATTGATCGTAAGAAAAAATCAGCTATCAGGAATGGTGCAATTGCCTATATCAATAAACTGAATGATCCACCAAGCACCTATCGTTTTGATATTATTTCTGTTGCTTATGGTGACGCAAAGAGCTTTAAAATAATGCATTATCAGAATGTTGCTTTATTTTAATTTATTCTCTTTATTCAGTTGATAATTTTATGGAAGATTCAAGACACCCATTTTTAGAAGGGCTTAGTAAGCACCGTGGAGTCGCCCCTGCCGTTGTAGTTATATTTGGGGCCTCTGGAGATTTAACAGCTCGTAAGCTCGTTCCTGCTATTTATAATCTCAGTGTAGATAATTTATTGCCGAATGAATTTCATTTGATTGGCTTTGGGCGAAAATCGATTCCAGATGAAGCCTTTCGCGCTTCCATGGAGGACGCCATTAAGCAACATTCTAGAAGAACTCTAAGAGGTGAAATATGGCAACGAGTCCGAGCCGAAATGTCATACACATCTTCTGATTATGCTGATTTAAAAGGCTATGAGGAATTGGCGAAAAAGATCGATGCTTTAGAGGCTTCATTTGGGCGTCCTCTGCAGAGGATTTTTTATATTTCCACACCACCTAATGTATTTGAACCGATTATTGAATGTTTGGGGAAAAGTAGATTGGCTAAAACAAATCATGGAACACAAACCGCCTCTAAGGTCATTATCGAAAAGCCTTTTGGTAGGGATCTAAAAAGTGCCCAGCGTTTGAATCGTGTCATTAATCAAGTCTTTGATGAATCTCAGGTATTCCGTATCGATCATTACTTAGGCAAAGAAACAGTTCAGGATTTGCTCGTACAGCGTTTTGCGAATGCGATATTTGAGCCAATATGGAACCACAATTATGTGGAATGTGTTCAAATTACAGTCGCTGAAAAATTGGGGGTTGGTAGCCGTGGTGGCTACTACGATGGTAGTGGGGCGCTTCGAGATATGATTCAGAATCATACGATGCAGTTAGTCGCCTTAACGGCAATGGAAGCTCCTAAATCACTCGATCCCGAATCAATTCGAGATGAGAAAGTAAAAGTAATACAAGCGATTCAGCCTTTGAAACTTGGGGTGGATCAATCGGATGTTGTTCGAGCTCGTTATGCTTCTGGATTAATTGACGGGAAAGAGGTAGCTGCTTATTTGGATGAAGAGGGTATTCCTAAGGATTCTTTCACTGAGACCTACGCTGCGTTACGTTTAAAAATCGATAATGCTCGCTGGAAGAATGTCCCTTTTTATATTCGATCTGGAAAGAGAATGGCTAGGCGTACTAGTGAAATCGCAATCCGATTTAAGAGACCTCCAGTGAATTTATTTTCTGAGGGTGGGCGATTTAATGTCACAGACAATACGATGGTCATTCAAATTCAGCCCAATGAAGGCATAACCCTTGTTATGAATTCTAAAATACCGGGACTAGAGACACGTATGCAACCTGTTAAAATGCACTTTAGGTATGCAACAACCTTTGGCTCGAATACCCCTGAGGCTTACGAACGTTTGATTTTAGATGCGATGATTGGGGATGGCACTTTATTTATTCGTGGTGATGAGACTGAGGCTTCTTGGAAATTAATTGATCCAGTATTACAGCATTGGGAGGCGACAAAATGTGATGGATTAGAACTATATCCCTCGGGTTCTTGGGGACCAAAGTCTAGCGATGCTATGCTTAATGAGAAAGGGCATGAGTGGCGACATTCAGGTTAATGTAGAACGATGGCAGAATTAATAGATACACTCCCCGGGATCGATTTGCCAGTTGGTGATGTTTCTAGAGAATTGTCAAAAATGTGGGATGGACATGCGGAAAATGCACTAACAGAGTTTCGTGCCTCTCAAATGAATTTAATACTACATTTTGGTCGTAAGGTTGACTTTGAAGATGCAAAAGAGCGTTTTGAAGTAGCTGTCCGTTTTGCTCAAAGGTACCCAAGTCGTATCATAGTCTTGTGTCCATTTATTGAAGAAGGGCAGGCGATGAGGGCAAAATTGTATAGCCAATGTTTCATAGGAGATTCCCACCGAGAAATGTGTTGTTGTGAGGCTTTGATGCTTGGTTTTACAAGTGAAGATAATGGCTATTTATTTAATCAAGTATCAGTCTGGTTAGAGTCTGATTTGCCGACATACCATTGGTTTTCCGAGGTTCATTCCAATCGTATAGAAAAATATTTTCACAATTTACTCCTTAAGGTCAATCGTATCGCTTATGATAGCAATATAGAGTCTGAGGATTATCGTAATTTGAATTGGCCCCAGCCGGAAAAGGTCGTTGATTTAGCACGTGCTCGTTTGCTACCGATTCGTCAAGCCATTGGTCAATATTTGAGTGGCTTTGATATGCGTTTGCTGAAATCAGATTTGGTCTCTATAGAAGTGCAGCACATTTCTAATCGTCAAGGTGAAGCCAAGCATTTAATGGATTGGCTTGTGAGCTGCCTTGGAATTTCTGATAGCTCCAAAGTGGAACGAGCCATAAAAAAACTCACCTCAACGAGCGAACACCCTTTTAGGTTTGAGTTAAAATACGCAGATGGTCGATTTCTTAAGTGGGAGTCTTCATCGGTGACTCGCATCAGCCAAATACGCCATACATTATTTGGATCTGAAAAACAGGTTGCAATAAGGATTAAACCATTGGCCCCCGAGCAAGAACTGTCAGAGGTCTTTTATTTTTAATCGTCATAAATGCCTAAATCAGCTAAGGCTTTCAACACATCGTCTGTTTGTTTTGCCGTGGAAGCTTGAGTATCTTTCCATACCAGTTTCCCCTTTTTAAATAAATAGGCTTGGCGACTCCATTTATTTTTTCCGAAAGCTTTTGAAATCGCACCATTTGAATCAGAAAGTAACCGAAAGGGCAGATTGTATTTTTCCTTAAATGAGTTTTGGGATTCTACTTTATCTGAGGAGACGCCTAATATGGTCACTCCTAGGCTTTCTAAAATACTATATCCATCTCTTAAGCTACAGACCTGATGGGTACAACCGGGAGTGTGTGCTTTGGGATAAAAAAAGACGAGAGCGAGTTCTTTAAATAGCTCAACCGAAAGGTCTACGGTAAGGCCATCTTGGTCTTGTGCGGTGAGTTGCGGAGCAGATTCGCCAATTTCCAAACTATTGCTTTTTGATGATGTGAACATGAAAAATAAACTAGAGATTAAAAAAACGATAATAAGTTTCACATCATTGCATCGCAATGGATGCCTATAACTTACCAAATAATTTAAATTTCTCTAATTTGTGTGGTATCAATCAGTTCATTACCTGCATACATTTTTGTGACTACGACGATTGGGTCGCCATCAGTCGACCACTTGCGATCTTTTAACATTTTGAATGCATGCTGAATGGTTTCCTCGTGATCACTCACAAAATTCATATAGAATGGTTCAATTCCTCTGAGGAGCAACAATTGCTTGAAAAGCATTTCATTGTCTGTGAATGCATAGATTGGAATTTGTGGCCTAAGGGAGGCTAATTTTTGGGGGAAGAGTCCTTTTCTTGTAAAGACCACGATAGCCGCATCAAGCTCAATAGCTAATTGTGCCGCAGAGCGTAACATTTTTGACTTTGGAAGTCGGAGCGTGATATCTTTTCTAAGTGCAGGCGCCTTTTGTTTTTCTTCAATCTCAATTTTTGAAGCGATGCGGTTCATCGTATGCACGCACTCGACCGGGTATTTCCCTATGGTTGTTTCCCCTGACAGCATGATACAGTCTGCCTGTTCTCGAACCGCATTAGCTACATCGGTGATTTCAGCTCTAGTTGGCATAGGTGCACTGATCATCGATTCAAGCATCTGAGTTGCAACAATGACAGGCTTTGTTTCTTCGATGCATTTTTCAATCGCTCTAGATTGAATCGTAGGCAGTTCTTCAAATGAACATTCAACGCCAAGATCTCCACGTGCAACCATAAGCCCGTCTGCAGCAATGATGATTTCATCTAAGTTGCTGATCGCTTGTTGATCTTCAATTTTTGCGATAACTTTGGCTTCGGAATCTTTTTGGCTGATGTAATCTTTCAGCATCTTGATATCCTTGGGTTCTCTTACAAAAGATAATGCGAAAAATTCAATAGCTAACGCAACGCCCGTATCGACATCGCCTTGGTCTTTCTTCGTCAATGAGGGTAATTTTACTCGAACACCCGGAAGGTTAATATGTCTACGATTTCCGAGGGGACCTGGTACTTGAACCTTACATTTTACGTCTGTACCATCAATGCTCAAAACTTCTAGTCGGATCAATCCACTGTCAACAAGGACGGTATTGCCCACAGCGATATCTCTATAAAAATCGGGATAATTAACATCGACTCGTCTATATCCGTCCTTTGTTTTTCCTCCAAGTCCAAGGCCATAAGTAAAATAGAAGATTTCGTCTTTTTCTAATTGAAAGGTTTCGGAAACATCTCCTGTTCGGACCTCTGGCCCTTTAATGTCCATCATAATCGCAATATGGCGCCCCACTTTTTTACAAACAGAACGAACACGGTTTACAATTTCAGTTGTCCACTTGTGGTCAGCGTGAGCCATATTAATACGGCATATATCTACCCCTTCTTTGATTAACGCTTCAATTTGTTCTTCAGAGTCCGTTGCTGGTCCAATTGTGAAGATGATTTTAGTTTTTTGTGTCGATTTATTCATAGAGTACCCCTTTTAATTTTTGCTAGTTAAAGTTAATTCTATTTCGGGGTCAATAACGTGTATGTCTAGAAAAGAATATCTTTTTTTGAGTTGATGCACATAGTTTTGTACATGTTCAACAGAATTACAGTCTTTGCTGAGGTGAGCTAAGAAGAGAGTTTTGATTTTCGATGTCTTGAGTGTCTGATTGAGAAACTCAAAGGTCACCTTATTGGATAAGTGTCCATGTCGTCCTTTAATTCGTTGTTTGATCGACCAAGGTCTTTTTTCATCCTTGTTGAGTAGTTCGTCATCAAAATTTGATTCTAAAACAAGCGTGTCCACCTTCATTATATTTTGTTTTACATGTTCCGGGATATAGCCGAGGTCGGTCACCCAAGCTAAACTACCTCCTTTTAAGAACAGATCTGTTTCATCCGAACCCCAATGAAAGTTAAAGCCGACTGGGTCATAGGCATCGTGCGGAAGTGAGTAGGATCGAACAGTAAGATCTCTGAATTGAAATTCAGTTCCCGTTTGAAATAGTTTCCAATGAACGGGTTTATTGAGCTTAGTTTGTACGGCATCAGCAGTGTCTGGATTCGCATATATGGGCAAGTCTTTCCGCTGGCTTAATCCACGAATTCCAACCGAATGGTCACTGTGTTCGTGTGTTAAAAAAACGGCATCTAGTGTTTGAATCGATTCCCCGATAGCTTCTAGCTTTTCTTGAATTTTTTTCCCAGAAAACCCTGCATCAATTAAAATTTTGCTATAGCCCGTGTTTAAAAAGGCAGCATTTCCATTACTGCTTGAGCCTAATATTTTAAAAGACGATTCCACTGAAATTTTAGATTAATTTTAAGAGTGCTTAGTATAAAGCGATTTACAGCCTTGCGTTATTGCTTCTTTTTTTGTTGATTTGTATGTTTGCTTTGTATTTGTAAGCAATTTTATATTCAGTCGATTGAAAAACTATGGCAAGTTCTAATGACAAAGGGATGCACCTTCCTGCGAGCGATTTATCTAGCGATAAAAAGTTGATTCGAAAATACGATTCTTCTTTTGTCGTGACTGATGCGTATCGCGCGGAGTTACCGGATATGCAAAATGCGAATGCTCAGCATATTACTGGCTCCAATGTACCTATTTTAAAGGTGGGAATTTCCAATTTTAAGCTTCCTTTAAGCTACATTACAGAGGATTCCGATACAGTAAAAATCGAAACGGCTGTTACGGGTACAGTTTCTTTAGATAAAGATCAAAAAGGCATTAATATGTCCCGAATTATGCGCTGTTTCTATCAATTTCAAGATCGAGCGTTCACTTTAGATTTATTGAAAGAAATTCTTTTTGATTACAAGAATACTCTAAATACTAAGCGTTCCCAAATTCGCTTAGATTTTAATTATCCAATTCGGCAAAATAGCTTAAGAAGTGATCTTTCAGGTTGGCAGTACTACAAGGTGGCTTATGAGGGTTTATTAGACGATCGAGACCAATTTAAAAAATTTATTCATTTTGAATTTGTGTATTCGTCGGCATGTCCGTGTTCTTCAGACTTAGCTGAGCACGCTCGTGAAACGAGGCAGGTGTATTCAATCCCGCATTCTCAGAGAAGTACGGCTCGAATCAGCTTGGAGATAGCTTCGGATGCTAATTTATTTATAGAACAAGTGCATGCAATGGCTTTAGAAGCGCTTAAGACGGAAACACAGGTGATGGTGAAACGAGAAGATGAGCAGGCGTTTGCTGAATTAAACGGCGCTTATCCTAAATTCGTTGAGGATGCGGCTCGCTTATTATTTGCTGAATTGGATAAAAATCAATCCGTTGTGGATTTTCAAGTATCCTGCGCTCATTTGGAATCACTGCATTCCCACGATGCTGTGGCAGTTATTCAAAAGGGTGTTCCTGGTGGATTCTCGGGTGCTATTGATGATTTCACTTCTTTGATCAAATAATTAAAAAAATAGTAAGTTTAAAGAATTTAGGGCTATTACTTTTTCTATTATTAGTAAATATACCCTACTTCATGAACCCTCAAAGTCCAACGATAGAGCAATTTGATATTGTTGATGGTTTCGACCGTGTTATTGGCCGTGCTTCGCGTGAGCAGATTCATAAAAAAAAGCTTTTTCACCGTGCAGTCCATATTTTTGTCTTTAATAGTGATGGTGCGGTATTTCTACAGAAGCGCTCTATGAATAAAGATACTGCTCCTGGCAAATGGGTCAGTTCTTGTTCTGGCCATGTGGACTCTGGTGAGTATTACTATGACGCTGCCTTACGAGAGCTCGGGGAAGAAATTGGCTTATATGATCCGAAAGAGTTTAGTTTATTATTTATTGATCGACCACGCCCTGAAACAGGCTACGAGCATGTTCACGTTTTCCAATGTTATGCCGAAGGGCCCTTTCGACTCAATAAATCAGAAGTTTCTGAAGGAAAGTGGGTCATGCCTGATAGAGTCAACGAGTGGGTTGACTCTAGCCCTAGAGATTTTGCTTGGTCTTTTGTTTATTTATGGAAGCGTTTTTTAAAGATGAATTCCAAATAGGGCGTTGAAATTCTTGCTATTAGGCAGAGCTTCTGTCTTTTTATTTGCATAGTGAGTGCTAAACATACAAATGCTTATTCTGTTTTGATCATCGATGATGAAGATGCCTTGCGTTATTCAATCAAGCGAGCATTATCACAACGAGCATTTACCATTTATGAGGCGGATAGTGGAGAAGCGGGTATCGAAGTCGCTAAGAAGCAAAAAATGGATATTATCCTTTTAGACAATCGAATGAAAGGGATGAATGGTATCGAAGCGCTTCAACATTTAAGGGGGATTTGTCCAGATGCTAAGATCATCGTAATGACTGCTTTTAGCACGACCCAAACAACCATTGAAGCAATGAAATTTGGGGCATTTGATTATGTTATGAAGCCCTTCGATTTGCCTAAAATTTTAAGCTTAGTTGATTCGGCAGTGGATGTTATTTCTGCAACAAACAAAAACAAAGAGCAATCGAGCATAGAGGATATTAATTTAGAGGAAGATATCAAAGCTGGGATTATAGGAAATTCACTTTCTATGCAGACGGTTTATAAGCGAATTGGTCAAGTGTCCTCAAGTGATGTCACGGTTTTGATCACAGGCGAGAGTGGCACTGGTAAAGAACTCATAGCTAGAGCCGTTCATAAAAACAGCCTAAGAAATAATAAACCTTTTATAGCCGTCAATTGTTCTGCAATTCCAGAAAACTTGATTGAAAGCGAACTGTTCGGTCACGAAAAAGGTGCTTTCACTGGAGCGAATCAACAGCGGATAGGGTATTTTGAACAATGCGATTCAGGAACGATCTTCCTTGATGAAATTGGTGATATGCCTCTAGCGGCACAAACAAAAATTCTTCGCGCACTTCAAGAGGGTGAAATATTGAGAGTTGGGGGTAGTGATGTCATTAAAGTAGATGTGCGGATCATTGCGGCTACCAATAAATCGATTGAATCAATGGTGAAAGAAGGCACTTTCCGAGAAGATTTATATTATCGTTTAAATGTGGTTCGAATTGAATTACCACCGCTGAGAGAGCGAAAAGAAGACATTCCGCTATTGATTAATTTTCTTCTTAAAAAAGTGTCCAAAAATAATCAAGGCGTTGCGGAAGTCGTCGCTTCAGATGCCATGGCTGCTCTGACAGAATACGAATGGCCAGGGAATGTTCGTGAGCTTGAAAATGTTATGCATCGCAGCGCTGTATTATCTCAGGGCGATTCTATTTTATTAAAAGACCTTCCATCTGAAATCACAACACTAGGACCTTCTGAGTTAAGCGAATCCAATCTTTTTGAAAAAGTTTATACGAATTTAGACCCAAGTGCTGGGGACCTTCTTAAGCGGGTTGAGGTGGAACTCATTCGTATCGCTATAAAGCATTCAAATGAAGACCTTTCAAAAGCAGCTAAGGTTCTTGGAATCACAAATGCTGCGCTAAAAAAGAAATTATCGGCTTTAGAGTCAGAAAAATAGCGATAGGATCAGAGATTTTTATCGATCGATTGGCTATTAAATAAATACAAGCGTTCAATTATTTCTGCACCATTTAAACTACTTGCTTTAATCGTAATATTTGAGCTAAAAGGACGCTTATTGTTCAATGGTTTAATATGTAATTCGTAGTAATAAGGATCTAGCTCAGAGGCTAGTAATAAAACATCATATTGCTGTTGATCATATTCAATTGCATCAATTTTTTTTATAAACCTAGGGTCGATTTTAATGGCACTTTTAACAACAGTGTCCGGGCGGGTAGCATCCCAAGAGTGCATTTTTGGTTGGCATTCAATATATTCTGGAATTTCAACAATAAAGTTCAATGTACTAATCGATTCTGTCTCTTGAGTGATATATATCTTAATTTTATTATGGTAGATGCCCTCTTTTTTGTCGGCATCAAAACGCACATCAATTTGCGCGCGGCTTTGGGGATAAATAACTTTATCCTTTAAAATTGTTTTACAAGCAAAGGAGTTTGATTCTGCTCGATCGATAATAATCAAATCATCTCCACTATTATAAACGAAGAAAGAAGCGCTTGCTTCAATGGTTTCTGGCCCTAAAGTGCGAGTGATCTCAGTTTGATCCCATGATAAAATTTGAGATCCTAAAGCATTATTAAATCCATATGTCAGTATAGCACTGATTACTAAAATTTTAAAATAATGAAACTGATACATAACTATTTAACGCTACAGACAAATCCAAAATCTTTAAATCAAATTACATATTTGGTAGAATCAATTTTAGAACAATCAAATGTTCAAAATGGTCTTATTAATGTATTTTGCAAGCATACGAGTTGTAGTTTAGTTATGATGGAGAATGCTGACCCCTCTGCACAGTTTGATCTAGAGCAGTTTATGGATCGTTTAGTGCCCGAAGGGGATCCTATTTTTACCCATACCTTTGAGGGGAAAGATGATATGCCCAGTCATATAAAAATGGCTTTAACGAGAACGAGTGAAACGATCCCATTTTCAAATGGACAGCTCCTGCTTGGGACATGGCAGGGGATTTTTCTCTGGGAACATCGCTCAGTTTCGCACAGTCGAGAGTTGGTCGTTACTATTTATGGGGATTGAATTTTTGAAAT
>CAJWEH010000006.1 GCA_913031135.1 uncultured Puniceicoccaceae bacterium
ATGGAAACAACCGACTAAAAATTTCAAAAAAGAATTTTAATAGCTACGATGTTTATTTTGAAGCTATTGAAAAAGGGCATAGGATCGGCGAATTTACTTGGTGTCATCGAACGAAAAATATTTTCATTTATGTCAATGAACACCCAGAAGATGCTGAAAATTATGTTTCTTGGGAATTGCTTGAAAACGCTCATCAAACAGACGCTCTCAAGGAAGCTTTAACACTAATGGAACCTTATTTAATTAAAATAGCGTACAATAAATTAATAGAGAACGCATATATTTATCGATTCAGAACCATAAAAGAGCGGAATTCAGACATTTATACAAAACAGGCACAATCTATTTATCAGAGTCAATTATGTTCCGCTATTAAAGCCATTCGTAGGATTAAAGAAAAAGTATCCAATGAGCCGGTTTTGTTAGATTTGGGAAGCATTCAGTATATTTTGCCGAGTCACTTTGGCTTTTGTTTAGGCGTACAGAATGCCATCGAACGAGCTTATGAAACCATCGCAAATTACCCCAATAAATCAATTTATATGTTGAGTGAATTGATTCATAACCCATTTGTTAATAGGGACTTAAACGCTAGAGGATTAAGATATTTACAGACAGATAAAGGAGAGTGGCTTGATGGAAATGGCAACATTTGTGACAAAACTGAGAAATCACAAGCGTTGTGGAATTTGCTAAAGCCCGAAGACATTGTGATCATTCCAGCTTTTGGTGCAACTCATGATGATAAACTTCGGGTAATAAAAAAAGGCATCACACTTAAAGATTTTGATGCCACTTGTATGTTGGTAGAAAAAGTATGGAAAACCATTAAAGAACATGCCCAAAATAACTTTACGACGATTATACATGGAAAATATTATCATGAAGAAACGAAAGCGACATTTTCAAATGCAATTTCTTATGGACCAGCCTTAATAATATCCGATTTAAAAGAAGCAAAAATATTAGGGCAAATCATACAAGCACCAGAACCTGAAAAAACAGCTCTATTTAAGAAACATTTTTCAGATAGATGTTCCCAAGACTTTGACCCAATGCGAGATCTTGAAAAAATTGCAGTGGTTAATCAAACCACCCTTCTGCGTAATCATACGATAGCAATTATTCGTTATTTTAAAGCGGTATTATCAAAACATTACGGAGCAGATCAAATTCAGGAACACCTTTGGGAAAATGCAAAAGGAGACACCTTGTGTTACGCCACGCAAGTTAACCAAGACGCTTTAATGAAAGCATTAGACCGTTCGATTGACATAGCACTAGTTGTGGGCGGTAAAAATAGTTCTAATACGTATCAACTCTACCAATTGTGTGCTGAGAAATTTAAGAAGTGTGCCCATTATATTCAGTCTGAAGCCAATATTTTAGACCGTAATTCAATTAATCATTATGTGTATTCAAAATCAGCTTCTGAATTTGAAGAGCGACTGTTTTTAAAACAAACTGAAAAGCCTATTCGCATTTTGATTACCGGTGGAGCTTCTTGTCCAGATGGCATTATTCAACAGGTGATCTATAAGATTAATGGATTATTTCCCCAATCAGAACTAAGATCTATGGAAACGGTTTTAGAAGAACTTAATCGGCAATAATCAGTTCACCCGTTAAAGTGCTGGTAGTCGCTTCTGTGATTTTGACAGTTACTAATTCACCCATTAACCGATCATTTGCTGGAACAATGACCTTGCGATAGCCTCTAGTTCTTCCGACAAACACACCCTCACCGCGCTTTGCAGGACTTTCCAATAAAACTTCTTGGTTTGTACCAATTAAGGACTGATTCCTAGCCAGCGATGAAGCGCTCAATATATTTAATAAGGTTTGATTTCGTGATTCTTTAAGCTCTTTCGAAATAGGATCGCCCAAAGGTTCAGCACTCGTATCAGGGCGAACGCTGTATTTAAATATATAAGCCATATCAAATTGTAATGATTCAAAGACCGATCTAGTCGCTTCAAAATCGGCTTCCGTTTCGCCAGGGAAACCGACAATGATATCGGTAGAAATATAGATATCAGGCTTAATAGCTCGTAGTTTTTGAATGATCTCACAAAACTTTTCTATACTATAAGGGCGCCTCATAGCTTTTAGTATCTGGTTGCTCCCACTTTGCATTGGGAAGTGCAGATACTCGCAGAGTTTAGGGAGCCGATCATAACATTCAATGAGATCGTCTTTGAAGCCTACTGGGTGTGGACTAGTGAATCGTATGCGCTCGATTCCATCGATGGCATTCACTTTTTCTAAAAGTTGTACAAAGGGACTCTTTTTATCGACAAACGGGAACTCACGGACGGCATATTGGTTTACAATTTGTCCAAGTAACGTCACTTCCTTGGTTCCTTTATCGGCAAGCTCTTTAATCTCATCGACGATCTCATTCATAGGTCTCGCGCGTTCAGAACCTCTCGTTTTAGGGACAATACAATAAGAGCATTTCATGTTGCATCCTTGCATGATGCTAACAAAGGCAGAAACTTGATTTTGATCTGCCTGGTGAGATCGTATAGTATTTTGAGAATCTTTTTCCTCTTCAATATCCACTATGGTGTCTGGCTTTGGACCCAACCCATTTAAGCTAGCAATCACATGATCCAAATGGTCGGGTACACGATGAAATTTTTGAGTCCCTACAATTAGATCTAAATCAGGCAGTTTATCGACGAGCGCATCGCCCTTATTTTGTGCCATACATCCCATTATGCCGACAACCAAGTTTGGATTTCGCCTTTTGCGAGCAGTGATATATCCCGCCTTACCAATTGCTTTTTGTTCCGCTTGTTCACGAACACTACAGGTATTGAGTAAAATGATATCCGCATAGGATTCATCACTGACAATAGAATAACCCTTGTCCCTTAAAAGCGCAGCAACAGCTTCAGAATCCCGTTCGTTCATCTGACAGCCATAGGTTTTTATATATACACGATTCACAGTCGAAAATTAAATAGCCATTAAAGAGCGAAATTATTGAATACTGCAAATAACTTTTTTATTTCTTTTTTATGCAAGTCTTTGTTTATGGTACTTTAAAGCCTGGGGGGCATTATTATGAATTACTTTGTCGCAAGGAAAAAGTCTCTAGTATTAAAGCAAAACTTTTTGGGAAGCTGTACGATTTAGATGTAGGGTATCCTGCACTACAGCTCGGTGGCTCGGAGTGGGTTTACGGCAATATTTTAAATTTTTCATCTGAGGCATTACTTAAAAAACTCGATGAACTCGAAGGCTATAATCCATTGCGTTCAATTGCACAAAATGAATATCAGCGAGTGTCTGCGATCGCTTATGATTTAAATGAAACTAAAATTGGGTTTGTTGAAACCTATACTATGGAACCAGAACAATTAAAGCATTATGAATGGCGACATTTGCCTGAAGGATATTGGAACTTAGAGTAACGGCAGGCACTCCCCCAAAGAATTCAACACACGTGCATTGGTTTCTTCCAGCCGAGAGCGAGCGCAATGGCCGGAGGCAATCAAAATACATTCGACGCCAATTGCTTTAGCAACTTCATAATCATGAAGCGTATCGCCTATAAGCAGTATGTCTTCAGCATCCCAAGAGGATTCAGCGAGCCACCCATTGGCCCGAGCAATTTTCCCTTCTGCATAGATGTTGTCGGTTCCTAACAAAGCGGCAAAATGGCGATTGATTCCAAAATGCTGAGTGCCAACGGTTAAAGCATTTTCGTGAGCGGCCGATAAAATAGAGTGCGAGATTCCTTTTCCTTGCAATCCTTTCAGTACTCGCTCTGCATCGATATGCAATTGGCATTCCTTAAGCCAGCGTTTTTCATATTCTGAAATGAACGATTTGCTCAGCTGGTCAAAGCTAGCGGCACTTGTTTCAAAGCCTAAAAATTCATAAAAGTGAATAACTGGAAAGTTGAAATGCTCTTTATAGGTTTCATGAGTAATGGTGGGCTTATCGCTCTCTTTAAGTAGCCCATTTAAAACCTCAACACAGAGCCAACTGTCATCTAATAAAGTCCCATTCCAATCCCAAAGGATATGTTTATATTGTTTAAACATTAATCTAATAGGTCGGGGGTTTTCCTAAATAATACCGAAGGAATTTGCAGTAACGATAAGAAAATCAATGTGCCCTCAAATCCTGGAACACCCAAACGCTCTCCTCTAGAAGCAGATGCTATATAGGCATACATGACCACCACCACCATAAGGAAGACAAAGCCAATGCATAAGAAACAGAGTATGCCAAAGCAGATTCTCCACAACGTATCGCTAAGAGCCTGATAGGGAAGTTGTATCCAAGCAGAAAAGATTAAAAAATACACAATTTTAAACCAATAAAAAAATATGCCCTCTTTTGGACTGCCCGCTCCTATTTCTATAAAAGCAACAAACATTAGCAAGGCGCTCAATAAGTAACTCCCCCATTTTGCGAGCTTTAAGCCCGTTTCAATTGACGATTTGTCGGAATACATGCGAAGATTTGATAATTAAGGAATGAAAATATGTGAACATATTTTCATTTAAACTTGATTTTTAAGAATTTAAATGACAGTTTTACCAAATAATTAATTTAACAAAAGACAAATTATGGCGGCAAAAGCACAAATCGACAAAAAAGTATCTGACACAGCGAATAAAAAGAATTTAGACCTAGCGATTTCAGGAATTAATAAGCAATTTGGCCCAGGTGCCCTGATGCGTTTAGGCGAAGCTGCTAAAATGGAAGTCAGCAAAATTTCCACAGGCTCTATAGCGATTGACTTAGCCTTAGGCATCGGTGGTCTACCAAGAGGTCGGGTTTGTGAAATCTACGGTCCAGAAAGTTCGGGAAAGACAACGTTTTGTCTAAGTATCATCGCTCAAGCTCAAAAAGAAGGCGGAAATGCTGTTTTTATTGATGTTGAGCATGCCTTAGACCCCCGATATGCTAAAGTTGTCGGGGTTGATTTAGAAAATTTAATGGTATCACAACCGGAAAGTGGAGAAGATGCCCTAAATATTACGGAGACATTGATTCGATCTGGAGCCATTGACATCATCGTAGTCGATTCCGTTGCAGCTTTGGTTTCAAAAAGTGAGTTAGATGGTCAAATGGGCGACTCAACCGTGGGTTTACAAGCCCGCATGATGAGTCAAGCCATGAGGCGATTAACGGGTGCCATTAATAAAACACAATGTGTTGTCTTGTTTACGAATCAAATTCGCGAAAAAATTGGCGTAATGTTTGGCAGCCCTGAAACACAGCCAGGTGGACGAGCATTAAAGTTTTTCTCCTCGGTTCGTATGGACATTCGAAGAATCGGTCAAATCAAGGAATCCTCCGGAAAAGTCATTGGGAACCGAACTCGACTCAAAGTAGTCAAAAATAAAGTCGCCCCACCCTTCACGGAGTGTGAATTTGATATTATGTACAATGAAGGAATCTCTCACTCAGGATCGCTCGTCGATTTAGGCGTCGAACACAAAATTCTTGAGAAAAAAGGCTCTTGGATTTCATTCAAAGGTGAGATGGTTGGTCAAGGGCGTGAAGCCGCTAAACAAGCAATTATTGAAGACTCTGCTCTATCAAAAGAATTAACGGATTTAATTTTAGAAAAGGTGCAGCCCAAGGTAGGCGAATCGTTAGCGACATCCTCGGAAGAAGTTTAGTTTGCACAGCAGTCTTGACCTAGAGGCGTTTTCTAGAAGAGTAGCATGCAGTTATGTCTGCTACAGATACCATTTTTGCACTTTCAAGTCCAGCAGGAGAATCCGCACTCGCTATCATTCGTTTGTCAGGACCCCTATGTCTCTCATTACAGAGTGAGTTGTCGGGCCGAAATAAGCCATTAAAACAACGGCAGGCAACATTGTGCAAGTATATGTCAATCAATGGATTAGAGCTAGATTCTGGCATTTTTTTGTACTACCCCAATGGTGCATCGTTCACTGGAGAAGCCATGTTAGAATTCATGCCGCATGGAAATCCTCTGATCGTACAAAATATTATCGAAGATTTATTACAGAGAGGACTCCGGTTGGCAGAACCTGGAGAATTTACTAAGAGGGCTTTTTTAAACGGAAAAATGGATTTGAGTCAGGCTGAAGCGGTTGCTGATATCATTCACGCTCGATCTAATTACAGCCTGGAAGTCGCTCGCAAGCAGTTAGCGGGTTCTATAGGCTTTAAAATGTCTGAATTAACGGATGCGCTTTTAGAGATTATCGCAGAAATAGAGGCTTATATTGACTTTCCAGAAGAAGATTTACCGATGCAAGATCCGAATGGTCCTGTAAAAAGAATACAGTATTTGATTAATGAAATTAGCCGACTCATTGAGACGAATCAATACTCCGCCCTACTTCATGACGGAATCAAGACCTTAATTATTGGCGCTCCAAATGCAGGAAAAAGCAGCTTAATTAATTGTTTAGTGGGCTCTCAAAGAGCCATTGTTAGCGATATTCCAGGTACGACTAGAGATTTTATCTCTTCTTTTATTATGTTAGATTCCTTTCGCATTGAAATCATTGATACTGCTGGCTTGCACGCAACGACAGATCAACTGGAACAGCAAGGAATTGAGAAGACGCTCGAACAAGCGCACTCGGCAGACTTTTTTCTCCTAATTATGGATGCTACGCAACCACCACCCCAGATACCACCAGAAATCGCCTCTTTATTGACCGATGAGAATTGTATCGTCCTTGAAAATAAAATAGACCTTGGAAATAGCAAAGACCAGAATGATTTTTTGAAAAAACTGCCCCACTCTAGAATTTCAATTACGGAAGGATTTGGAATTGATGCATTTAAGGAAGAATGGGTAAAAAGGATAGAAAAAACCATTTCATTGCCCAAATCAAGTGACGCTATTGTTCTGAATGCACGCCATACGCAGGCTATCAAGGCCTCTCACAAAGCACTTTCCTCTGCCTTGCAAAAAGTTGATAGTCAAGACTTTAGCGAGTTAATATGCGTTGATCTTCGAGCTGCTGTTGATGGCTTTAGTGAGGTTGTTGGTAAAATTGATAATGAGGCTATGTTGGATAAGCTCTTTGCAAACTTTTGTATCGGAAAATGAGTCATAAAGTCACATTTAATTTAAAGCAAGAATATGATGTAATTGTTTGTGGTGCGGGTCATGCTGGCTGTGAAGCGGCACTAGCAGCGGCACGACGAGGCGCTAGTACCCTACTCTTAACAGGAAATTTAGATACGATAGCTCAAATGAGTTGCAATCCAGCTATTGGAGGCCAAGCAAAAGGCCATATGGTTCGTGAGATTGATGCTTTAGGTGGCGAAATGGCGATTAATACGGACACCACAGCTATTCAGTTTCGTTTACTCAATGCCTCTAAAGGTCCAGCAGTTCAGGCTCCGCGCGCCCAATGTGATAAAAAAGCCTACCAATTTCGGATGAAACAAGCGATTGAATGGCAAGAGAATCTACTCCTTTTTCAAGCAATGGTTCAATCTTTGATCTATAAAGACGGTAAAGTCATTGGAGTTAGAACAAACTTGGATCTAGAATTTAAAGCAAAATCAGTCATAGTAACCACAGGAACCTTCTTGCGTGGTTTAATGCATGTCGGTCAAAATCAAAATGAAGGCGGCCGTATGGGTGATTTTACCGTCAAAGGGCTTTCTCAATCCTTTTTAGATGCAGGAATCGCCTTGGAACGCCTTAAAACAGGTACTCCTGCTCGAATTTTGGCAAAAACGATCGACTTTACACAATTAGAGGAACAAAAGGGCGACGAAGACCCCACATTCTTTGCTTTTTATGATACTAGAAGTTCAGAGGAACTGTTCCACGTGGAACAAGCAGGTGAATCTCGATTAGGTTGGGAACCTGGATCTGAGCAAGTTTCTTGTTGGATGACCTATACTGGAGAGAAAACGCAACGGGTCATTAAGGATAATTTGCATTTGTCACCTATTTATTCAGGTGAAATCGTCGGCAGGGGTCCACGCTATTGTCCAAGTATTGAGGATAAAATAGTCCGTTTTTCAGATAAAGACCGACATATGTTATTTTTGGAACCAGAAGGTCGCCATACGAATGAATGGTATATTAATGGGCTATCAACGAGCTTACCGTTTGAGGTTCAAGTAGAGATGTTGCGTAGTATCAAAGGCTTAGAGAATGTGCATATCCTTAGGCCAGCTTATGCAGTAGAGTATGATTTTGCTCCACCAACGCAGCTTTTTGCTTCTTTAGAATCCAAAAAAGTTGAGAATTTGTTTTTTGCTGGCCAAATCAACGGAACCTCGGGTTATGAAGAAGCAGCTGGGCAGGGCTTATTGGCTGGGGTTAATGCCGTACAGAAAATAAGGGGAGAGGAGCCCTTAATTTTAGGCAGAGACGAATGTTACATAGGAGTACTGGTCGATGACTTGGTCACAAAGGGGACACAAGAGCCGTATCGAATGTTCTCAAGTCGTGCAGAGCATCGTTTATTGTTTAACCATACTAGTGCAGAATTAAGACTTTTAAAGTATGCGAAACAATATGAGCTTTTATCAAAATCGAGAATAAAGGCGATCGAAGAAAAGGATTCAGTGATTCGTCATTGGGTAGAGCGTTCTGAAAGTGAGGGGAGTGCGGGCACTACTTATGCGGTACAGTTGAGGCGTAGTCGAAACGAAGCCGACTTGCCTAAAGCCTTGGAATCTCATTCAAAGGATCTAAAAAGAGAAGTTTTTTATCAAATTGCCTTTAAGGGTTATTTAGAAAGGGAGGCAAAGCAGGTAGAGAAATTGCGTCACATAGACAAGATAAAGGTTCCGCAATCCATTGATTATAAAGTAGTTAAGGGTTTGAGGGCGGAGAGTGCAGAAAAGTTAGAACAGATTCGACCAGTTACCTTAGGGCAAGCAAGTCGCATCAGTGGAGTCAATCCTGCAGACATTAGTATCTTGATGGTCTATATTGAGGCGAGCCTTAGAGAGAAAGCGAAAAAGTCACCGTGAACTTTTAGAACTTGTCTGTAATTAAGAAGCGAGTGGGGGTTATCGCTTTGAGTTTGGTTTCGGATACAAAAGCTTGTAGAACATTGTCGCCCGCTTGAACGCTTTGTTGTGTACTTGTGTTTTCTAAACATCCTTCAATCACATGAATGATTCGGGGGGATTCATGTGACGGAAGTTGGAGTGGGGCATCTTCGGGAGACTTTTCATAGGCTGTAATTCTAAAGTATTCGGTATCTGCTAAGATCGAGCAAGCTCCTTGTAGGCGTTCTGGAGCAATTTTTGAGTTGTTAAAATCAATGGACTTTAGGGATTCATTTCGATGTAGCGCTCTCGGTTTACCATCGAGGCCATTTCGGTTCCAGTCATAAACACGATAGGTCGTGTCTGAATTTTGCTGTACTTCTAGAATTAAATGTCCTGCGCCAATGGCATGCACAACACCACTTTTAATTAAGAAAGAATCGTCTTTATTGGTTTCGATTGTATTGAGTAATGTGGGGATGGAATTCTGATCAAGCGCTTGTGTGAATTCTGCTTTAGTGACGCCTTCTCTTAAACCTAAGTAAATTTTTGCATCCTGTTCATGATCAACAACATACCAATTTTCAGTCTTAGGTTCATCCTGTGAATTTTGGTCTTTATTCGGATTCGGATGAACTTGTACGCTTAATGTTTCTTTACAATCAAGCCATTTGATTAGGATGGGGAAGGGGTTTCCTTGTTTATAGTTTGGTCCAAGAATTTTTGCTCCATATTGATTTAATAGGGCTTTAAGGCTCATCCCGGCAAAAGAGCCATTTGTAACAATGGATTGATCTTCGGGACGATCGACGATTTCCCAGCTTTCTCCAATTTTCTCGTTTACGGGGAGTGTTCTATTGAAATGGGAGGCAAGTTTTTGACCGCCCCAAATGCGTGACTTAAGGAGGGGTTTAAAAAAGAGCAGTTCCATGTTTTATGATATTGGGAAGTAGGGATGGATAGTTTTTAGTTTAAAATTTTGAATTGTCTAACAAAATAAAAACTATCTTATAAATTGTATTGAAAAAAACTAAGCGAAAATCTGTTACCACTAAAGAGCGAACTATCCCGCCAAAAAAGTTTTTTGGCGTCCTTTTTTTGACTCTCGCTATTTTAGTCTTTTTTTCTATTTTGGATTATCACCAAGAGCAGTGGAATTCCACCGACCCAAGTGAACCGAATTGGGTGGGACAATTTGGCTCCCATGTTGGCTATTATGGGTTTCACAACTTTGGTGCAGCGATTTGGATCATTCCTTTTCTTTTAGGCTTCTTGGGCTATCGATTTTTTTCTGAACAGAAGCGTGGTTTGAGAGTGCGACAAGGCTTATTGGGGCTGGTATCATTAATTAGTTTATCGGCCTTATTGTCTATTGTGAATGAGTTAGCTGGAATTGAATTTGTAGAGCGATCGTTAGTTAATCAATTAACTGCTGGAATCGGTGGAATTTTCGGCGACAATTTGGTATTTAAGGCATTCAAGCCAGTATTGGGATCACTGGGCTGTGTGCTGATCTTCTCAGTATCGTTTGTGAGCAGTCTCTATATTGGATTAGGCGATAATTTGGGTGCGCTTTCGCATCTAGGGCTGCAAGCCATTTCTTCACTGCTTAATGTCATAAAATCCTTTTTGGAAAAGATTTTTAAGCTGATCTGGGGAACACTGCAAGTTTTGCTTGAAGGGCTACAATCATTTGGAGGTACGATTCTTAAGCTCTTCAAACAGTTACAAGTACCAAGAGCTTCAGCTTCTGTAAATGAGGAGCAGGGAACAAGCGGGACAACACAAGATTTATTAGATCAGCCAATTGAAACGCAATCGGAGAAACCGTTAAAAATTGCAAAGCAAAGCATTCCGCCGAAAGAAGAACCGAAAAAGCCACCTTTAGATCCAAGCGCTTTCAAAATCATTAAAGGTGAGACGACCGAAAAAGCATTAGCGTCTATTCCTGAGCGCAGGGGCGATTATGTTTTTCCATCGATAGACTTATTGAAGAATGCTCCAGTGGCAGACGGGGGACAAACAGAGGATCATGCTGCAACGATGGAAGCTTTAGTGGACACCTTAGAGCAGTTTGGCGTTAAAGTAATCCCTGGGGAAATCTTTACAGGTCCAGTGATCACTCGTTATGAGGTGACGCCTGCAGCGGGTGTTCGAGTTGAGAAGATCGTGAGTTTAGATAAAAATATTGCCTTAGGCTTAAAGGCTTTGTCTGTGCGTATATTAGCGCCTGTTCCAGGGAAGGGGACTGTGGGGATTGAGGTGCCGAATCGCATTTCTCAGGCCGTTTGTATGCGTGATATCATAGAGTCAAAATCATGGGCTGAGGCAAAGGCTGAGATTCCGATTGTGCTTGGAAAAGATGTCACTGGTAAGCCAATGGTAACGGATTTAACAAAAATGCCTCACGTTTTAATTGCGGGATCTACTGGTTCAGGGAAAACGGTTTGTATCAACGCAATCATTGCCTCTTTATTGTATCACTCAGGCCCGGAAGATCTTCGTTTCATCATGGTAGATCCTAAAGTGGTCGAAATGCAATTATACAATGCCTTGCCTCATATGTTGATTCCGGTTGTTACAGAGCCAAAGAAAGTACCAGGAGCTCTAAAATGGCTGATTGCTGAGATGGATCGTAGGTATCAGATTTTTGCTCAAACTAAAGTCAGAAATATCGCGGGGTTTAATGCCAAAATATCTAAAGATAAGGAAGAGCAAGAACGAGCGAAAGCCTTAGAGGCGGAAATGACCCCAGAGGAACGAGCCGCATCGAGTCAGATAGAAGTCCCTCGAGATGACGATGCCTTTGAAGTGCCTAAGAAAAAGTTGCCCTACATCGTTTGTATTATTGATGAGTTGGCAGATTTAATGATGGTGGCGCCGGCTGATATTGAAACGGGTATCGCTCGTATCGCCCAATTGGCAAGAGCCGCAGGGATTCACTTAATCTTGGCAACACAAAGACCTTCAGTGAATGTCATTACAGGTGTGATCAAGGCGAATTTGCCGAGTCGAATTTCTTTTAAGGTGGCTTCAAAGGTGGATAGTCGGACTATTTTAGACGGCGGTGGTGCTGAATCTTTAATCGGTAAGGGCGATATGCTTTTTATTCCTCCAGGGACCTCGAATTTAGTTCGAGCACAAGGGGCTTTTGTGTCGGATGATGAGATCAATGGGATTGTGGACTTTCTTAAAAGAAAGAACGACCCACCAGTCTTTGCTGAGGCGGTACAAAAGCAAATTGATTCGAGCGATGAAGAGGGCGGCGGAATGCTTGAAGGTGGTGGCGATGATGAAATGCTCAATCAGGCTTTAGAGGTTTTGAAAGCCTCTAAAAGAGCGTCTACCTCAATGTTGCAACGGCGTTTGAGGATTGGTTATAATCGAGCGGCTCGTCTTATGGAAGAATTGGAAGATCGGGGGGTCGTCGGACCTGAAAATGGGTCGAGTCCACGAGAGATTTTGGTCGACTTAGATCTCATGTAGTTGGGTGCTTGAGTTCTTCATAAAAGAATTTGTAGTCCTTTGTTTGGGCTACTAATGCGAGCGCTACAGAATCGAGCAGGTCATCTATTTTACAGTTCAATGTTTTCATACTGGCGAGCTCATTTGAATAATTGGGGAGATGCTGTTCAATGATCTGCATTCGTTTCTTTCTGCCTTCAACGGTCTTTTTTGATTCAGGGAGCACAGAGCCATTGTTTAGTTGCATAAATGCGATTTCTGGGTGGTATTCTTTTAGGCGTGTATCCTTGATGGCTTGTAGTTCTTTAATTTTTGGGAAAAGGTTGTAGCATTGGATTGATATTTTTTTACCCATTGCAAGTTGTGATAGTTGGCAAGCTTCAGAGTAAGTCTTTGCCTTTAAGGCAGTTAAGGGAGGAGCGGGAAAGACGCGGGAGTGCCATTTCCCAAGCATTTTTTTCGCGATACGGTCAAAGGCTCTCGAAGTTGGTTGATCGTTTAAGCCTAGAATCATATCAATTAAAATCACCGCTTGCTTAGGCGCAGATTCTATAATGGGTCTAAGTGATGGAATGGTATAGCTATGGGGCGTGCTACTTTTAGACAGATGAGTCACCACCCATCCGCCGTGACAGCCATCAATCCCAATCCAGTCCCTGGGGCTTTGGTGAGGTTGTTTGAGTCGGTGTTTTAGCAAAGGTTTGGTCACTTTCAATAGTTAAATCGGGAATATGGTTGAATGCAATACGCATAGGAGCAGCTTCTGTTGTTTTTTGAGCCAGCATAGCGTTGCCATAGTAGATGGAGCGATTCCCATAGCGTTGCTTGATCTGATCCATAATGGATTGAAGTTGAGCTCTTCGACGGTCTTCGGCACTTTCAAATAGGGATGGAGTGTGGTTTTTTGCATGAATGAGACCCATTAGCGTGATGGATACTTTTGTTGGATTAGGAGCCATTTTTGGGCGACAATCCCAAAGTAAATTGAGCAGTTGAGACAGCTGTAGGGTGTCTTGCGTTGGGGAACAGCGAATGGCTTCATGCCAACGCCATTCGAATCCGAATTTAACTTGGAGCACTAAATGGCTTGTGAAGTATTGCTCGACTCGTAGGCGGTGGCAGGCCTTTTCAAGCATCCGATGGAGTGTGGAAAAAGCGCCTTCTGTGCTTCTTAATTTTGGCGGAAGCACGTGAGAATGACCAAAGGTACGCTTATGCGTCTCTTGTTCGGGCAGGCTAATCCCTCTTAAGGCATACCAAAAGCGGTCACCTTCGATAGAACCCCATATTCGATGTAAGGTCTCTCGTTTTGCCTGACAGAGTTCCTTTACATTGGTTATGCCATGGCTTTTTAAGCGGATCTGCATACGAGCTCCAATGCCCGTTATGTCGCTTAAATCAAAAGCTTCAAGTATTTCTGGAAGTTGTTCATAATCAACAAGTACTAAACCGTTTGGCTTGTTCATCTTGCTCGCTAATTTTGCGATAAAACGGTTGGGTGCGATTCCAATAGAGGCGGTTATTTCTCTGCCAATCGTTTGTTTTAATGCGAGTTTTATGGTTTCCGCTTTTTGCCGTGCTTTCTTGGGTTTTTGCCATTTAGGAGGGAGCCGGCCATACATTTCATCAATCGACAATACCTCATCTACGAAAATTACTTCGTGTATGGTTTCCACCATTCGATTATGTATAGCGACATATTTATCATGATTTGCTTGAATAAACTGAATATTTGGGCAAAGTGCGCGCGCTTGGCGAACTGGTACCCCTGTTTTTATTCCGAAATGCTTCGCTTCATAACTAGCGGCAATGCAACTGGTCGTTTCGGCGTTGAGTGTGGGGACAATAGCAATGGGTTTCCCTCTTAAAAGAGGGTTGGATTGTTGTTCAACGGATGCATAGAAGCTGTCAAAATCGATGAATAAATATCGCAATGCCATAGGATGTTCCTAAAGCAATAAGTAAAGTCTTTATGAATACTCAAGAAAATAGTGAACGTAAGTATACTATTTTCTTGATTTAGGGGTTGAAAAGGTCGATTTGGGAGGAAGGATCGTTCTTAGGGGGTAATTTTTTCTGAATAATCTTTTGGGGATTTTTTGAGCCAGTCCTTTCTAGGTGGTCTAGGATGGTTTTTGCACGATCAATGACCGACGAGGGCAATCCGGCAAGGCGTGCCACTTGGATGCCATAGGAACGATCGGCTGGGCCTTGAACGATTTGGCGTACGAAGATGATTTCATCATCCCATTCTTTAACGGCAACGGAGAAATTGGCTAGTTTTGGAAGGGAGTCGGATAATTTTGTTAGTTCGTGATAATGTGTGGCAAATAAGGTTCTGGGGCCAGGTGCTTCATTTTGGTGTAGGTGCTCAATAACAGCCCATGCAATACTCAGTCCGTCGTAGGTGCTTGTTCCGCGTCCAATTTCATCAAGGATAATTAAGCTGCGTTCGGAATGGTTGTTGAGAATATTAGCGGTTTCGTTCATCTCAACCATAAAGGTGGAATTGCCTTGAGCGAGCTGGTCAGAGGCACCAACGCGTGAGAAGATGCGATCGACAAGGCCAATTTTGCAGGATTTTGCAGGAACCCAAGCTCCGATTTGAGCCATAAAAACAATGAGAGCAATTTGTCGTATATACGTGGACTTTCCTGCCATGTTGGGTCCTGTGATGAGGGCGATTTGGGGGGCATTCAGGCCTTGGGAAGAGAGGGTGCAATCATTAGGGACAAATGCATGTGAGCCAGCTAGACCGAGGGGGGCGTCTTTCAGCATTTGTTCAACAACTGGGTGTCGTCCTTGAGTGATATTGAGGGTATCAGAGTCTTCAACTAAGTCGGGCTTACAGTAGTCCCAATTGCGAGCATTTTGGGCAAAGCCAATGAGAACATCAATCTCAGCGAGTGCTTGAGCGGTGGAAAGGAGTTGTTCTGAATGAGTGAGAATTTCGGTGATGAGTTTTTGAAAAAGGGCGGTTTCTTGGGCGATCGATTGCTCGTCCGCTTGAAGGATTTCTTGTTCTTTTTCCTTTAATTCGAGGGTGGTAAAACGCTCGGCATTTTTCATCGTTTGCCGGCGAGTGTAGTCTTCGGGAACTCGGTCTAGGTAGCTTTTTGTGATTTCTATAAAATAGCCAAAAGCTCCATTGTAGCGGATTTTTAAATTTTTTATGCCTGTTTTGTCTTGTTCGGATTGCTCAAATTCACTGAGCCATGTTTTGCTGGAATAAGTGAGCGCTTTTAGGCGATCGAGTTCTGGATCAAAGCCTTCTCGGATGGTGCCGCCTTCGTCAATTTTTGAAGGCAGTTCGTCGTTTAGGGCTTCGGAGAGTCGTTGGCTTAATAGGTCAAATGTATGTACGTTTTTTGCTAGAGATGCAATGGGGGTGTCTGGGAATTCTGCGAGTATGGTTTGGATTTGGGGGAGTTTATTGAGTGAGTCTCGAATGCCTCCGAGTTCTCTAGGATTTTGTATTTTGTTTTGCAATCGACCTAAGATGCGTTCGAGGTCACGAATTTTTTTCAAGGATTGTTGCAAATCAGACATCAGTCCAGGTGCTTGAACAAATTCATGGACGCAATTTTGTCGCTGTTTTAGGGTCTCTAATGAGAGCAGGGGACTGGCCATCCAGCGTTCTAACAGTCGGGAGCCAGGAGCGGTCACGGTTTGATCCATAGCATCCAAAAGAGATCCTTGCCTTTGATTTGAAGCGGATTTGAAAATTTCTAAGTTTTGGAGAGTAGCTGGGTCAATCAGGAGGTTTTCAGAGGCCTTATATTCTTCAATTTTCTTAATATTGGCTGGGGTGTCGCATAGGGTTTCTTTTGCGTAATGGAGGAGCGCGCCAGCCGAGCCAAGCGCTGGGTGCTCAGAGGGAATTCCGAAGCCGTTTAGATTTAAGACCGATAGGGTCTCTTTTGTTATTTGTGTGCCTGCGGTGGGATCGAAGTGGTAATCTTGAATGGTTGTTATATTGTAGTTCAGTTTAATTTGTTGGTAAGCGTTAGACCATTCAGAGTCATTTTCTTGCCATTTTTCTGATTGTTTTTCGGGAAGTAAGATTTCTTTAGGATCTAAACTTTCAATGAGCGGTAAGAGGTTTTCAAAATTGGAATCAGTGGCGATGTAAAAGGCTCCCGTTGTTAAATCAAGCCATGCCATGTGTGACTGTTTTTTTTGAAATTCTAATGCGAGCAAGAAATGATTGCGATTGGCATCGATTTGGTTTTCTGCGAGTCGTGTGCCTGGAGTTATGATACGAGTTAGTTTTCGCTCAACCAGTTTGCCTGGTGATGCCGGTTCCATTTGCTCACAGATAGCAATTTTGATATTTTGGTCTAATAGTTTTTGTAGATAGGTGTCGGCGGCATGATAGGGAATTCCAGCCATAGGAGTACCGTTTCGGTGGGTGAGTGTGATCCCTAAATATTGCGAGCCTTTTTCTGCATCTTGATGGAAAACTTCGTAAAAATCACCAAGGCGAAATAAGAGCAATGTGTCGTCAGACAGTTGGCTTCGTATCGAATGCCATTGCTGCATCATTGGGGTTAATTTTTTTATCTTTTCCTTCGGCATTTTTTGTTAAGAGTAATTTCTAGCATCCTAAGTGAAAAAAATAAAGTCGTGACTTCAAAAATTTAGATAAATTTATGCCTGTAGAATTACATAGTACTGAGTTGGGGGACGCTAATGAGCGAAAATTGCTTTTGTTACATGGGCTAATGGGGAGTTCTCGAAATTGGTTGATGGTCGCTCGAGCGCTTTCGGAGCGCTTTCATGTGCATGTATTAGATTTGCGAAACCATGGTCAGTCGCCTTGGGCAGATTCGATGTCCTGGGAGGCTTTGAGTTCGGATCTGGCTCATTACTCTGAGCGGGCGTTTAGCGGGCGACCCTTTTGTTTGCTTGGGCATAGTCTCGGCGGCAAATGTGCGATGCATTTTGCTACGCATTATCCTAAACAAGTGGAAAAGTTGGTAGTAGTCGATATTGCTGCGAAGCTTTATCCTCCTCATTTTAAAAAAGAGTTTGAGGCATTGTTGCGCCTGCCAATTTCAAAACTTAAAAATAGGCAGGAGGGTTTTGAGTTTTTAGAAGCCGCCATACCAGATCGTCTTTTTAGAGAGTCTTTATTGGCTAATTTGAAGCGTAATGTAGAGGGGTCTGGTGGTGGATTTATTTGGCAACCGAACCTTCAAATTTTATATGATCAATTAGAGGTCATTCGAACCAACCCTTTGAAAGAAGAGGATGCTTTTTTGAAAGCGGTGCTCTTGGTTCAGGGAGAACAGTCCGAGTTTATCCAATTGACGGATCATTCTCAGATGCGTTCTCATTTTCCTCAATTAAACTTTGAATGCATTGAGGATGCTGGGCACAATCCCCATATTGATCAAAAGGAAGCGTTCGTTGAGCTTTTAATGAATTGGCTTTGATTTTTTGTAGTTTTTTAGGATTTCTTGCGATATATTTCATATTAAATAATGACTACAATTAATAAGACAGTTAAAAGGGCAGATCCAAAGGTTGATTTTGGGGCGATAGTGGCCCCATTGGAGGGATATTTAAAGGAGTTAGACCAGTTTCTTAAGGATCAGGTGGAATTGTTGGAGCCAGAGGTACAGTCACAGGTCGCCTATATTTTGAACCATAGTGGGAAGCGACTCCGTCCAATCTTAGTGGCATTAAGCGGTTGGGATAGTGGCTTGAAGAATCAAAATGAATTGATACGCCTTGGAGCTATTCTAGAGTTGGTTCACTTGGCGACACTCGTACATGATGATATTTTGGATGAGGCATCGATCCGTCATGGGCATCCTACCGCAGCCAATAAATATGGTAAAGATGCCGCTGTTTTAATCGGCGATGTTTTATTTGCACATGCGCTCTGTCTCGCATCAGACTTTGAAACAACAGAGGTTTGTCGAGCGGTTGCCTTAGCGACTAGTCGGGTTTGCTCTGGAGAGATTAGTCAGACCTATTCTAGGCAACAGTTGAATTTTGATCGAGCGCATTACTATCGAGTCATTGAGTTAAAAACTGCGGAACTTTTTCGCCTTGCTTGTGAGATGGGTGCAAAAGTGGCAGGCAAATCTGAGACTACATGCAATGCTTTGAGAACGTATGGAATTCATTTGGGGTGTGCGTATCAAATTTTTGATGATGTGGTGGATTTATTTGTTAGTGAAGCAAAGGCGGGTAAGACCTTAGGTACGGATTTACAGAGTGGCAAATTCACCTTACCGCTTTTGGTCTTAATTGAGTCCTTGCCGGAGAAAGAGCGTTTAGAGTGGATAGAAAGCTATCAATCCGGCGATCCTCAAGCAGTTGCTTTACTAGTGGGCTATTTGTCAGAGTATCCTGTTTTGGCATCGGTTAAAGAGGCATTTAATGAATCTATTATCAAAGCGAGGAGTGCTCTCAATGAAATTAATTCGAGCGAACCAGTAGCAAAAGAGCTTTTCGCGCTAATTGATTTCTTGTGTGCTCAATTTGAAGCGATCTAATCGGCTTGTCAGCCTAGGGTTGCCTATTTTGGGACTCCCATTCTTTGCGTTTATCATCACAAAATCCAGGTAGTCGTCCTTCGTCTAAATCGATCATATCCATGACGCAGACGATTTGTGGCTTAAGGTGTGGCACCCCCATTTGCTCCAACGATTCCCTAATGAAGTTTCTGCCTGCTTCCGTCTGTCCTTTATGGGTGATTTCGTGATTCCATTTTCTCACATTTAAGTCTTCAGGGAATAGTTCGCCCAATAAAGCGTCCAATGCAATTTCATCATCGCCTGCCTCTTCTACAGCTTCCACGACATCAGAGGGTTCGATTCCTAAATGTAGACACAAAAATTGATCAAATCCACGGCAAAAGTTCTTTTTGTAGGAATCGGGAAGACCTTCTTTTAGGTGTTTGCGAATTTTTGCAATAAACCTTGGTAAATAAAGTAAGCCACAAGGATGAGCTTCGTAAGGTGAGGGCAAATCCAAACAGATGGTGCCACGGGGACCTTCAATCGTATTGTTCATAGTTTAATTGTTAGGGGGTTGTTTAAATCGGTCAAGGCTGATAAGGAATTCATTTTACATTGCAATTTCAGATTAGTTTCATTCTTTAACTTTAATGTCTCAGAATACAAATCAAACAAAGCATGTGCATGGATGGCTAGATCAGCTAGCGATTAGCATGGCATTAGTGTGTGCGATTCATTGTTTGATTTTGCCGATTCTGATTGTTGCATTGCCATTAGTTCAGGCAACATTTTTTGCCGATGAGGATTTTCATTTATGGATGTTAATTGCCGTTTTTCCTACGACGGTTGCTTCTATCTTTTTGGGGTGTAAAAAACATCGAGACAAGTGGGTGGGAATTGCCTGCGCCATCGGGCTTGGATTATTGGTATGTGCATTTTTATTAGAACAGCAATCACATGTAGCTGGAGCCGATCATTCTACGGAATGCTTGCATTGTATTGCGGAGCAGCCTTTGAATCCCCTCGCATGGATTAATACATTAGGTGGGGTATTTCTTGTCATTGCACACTCTCGGAATTTTTACTTGTGTAGAAAAAGCGCTTGTCATCATGACGGATGTAGCTCCTGAGACATCCCTATTGGATTTCCATTTTTTACTCGTCTTTTTTCGGAAAGTTCTTTTTATGATATTTGATTTAGGAGAGTAGTTCAATTGGTAGAGCAACGGTCTCCAAAACCGTAAGTTGTGGGTTCGAGTCCCTCCTCTCCTGCCATTTTAATTTACAATTTTGCTATTATGATAAACCGCTTACTACTTCTTTTATTATTTTTTTCTGTTTCTAGTCTCGCTTATGTCCTTTACGAACAGAGCCTTAGCAATCAATTGACGGACACTTCAAAACTTGAGGCTAGGATGAAGGCGTTGAATGAAGAGCTTAGCTTATTAACAGACAAGTATAAATCGCTCAAATCAAGCCTCCCTGTTCCGATTGAAGAGCAATTAGAGCAAATCAGTTCAAAGATCACGCAGTTAGATAATGCGGTGACTGACCATTCCGATTTGTTGAAGAAAGTCGATCCGAATGGGTTGATTATGGATACAGAAACTTGGATCAGTGAAATGTATGAAAATGCGAATAGAAGCGAACAAAACAAATGGTCACGGCTTGAATCGGCAGAAGTCCTCGATCGCTTTAATCGAATGGATCAAGATACCGTGGATGGAATTGCTGATATCTATTTAAATGAAGAAGAAGGGCGTGGGTCTGGTTGGATTAAGGCTCGTGCCTTAGGGAGCATTGCAGATATGGAGGTGAGCAATGAGGTTAAAGATAAAATGTTCGAAGACCTAAAAGGACTCTATAACGAAGAGACGGGTGAATATGGGAATGATTGGTATGTCGACTCGATTTTGAGGAACTTAGAAAACCAAAATTTTACCTATACGCCCGAACAAATGGAAATTGTTTATGAGCTTATTGAAAGCCATCAGAATCCAACAGTTGCAAACCGATTTGCAGCGGTTGTTGGTGCCGAGATCATTGAATGATTTAGGGTTCTTTCGAATCAAAGTCGTATTCAAGCAGTTTATTTAGGGGTCGTTCCAGTGCTTTTGTTCGGGTGGACTCTGCTTCGCTAAGTGCTTTAGTGGCTTGCTCAAGTTTTATTTCTACCGATCCAATTTTTTCCTTATATTTGCACCATTCTGATTTGAATTTATTGAGGTCGCTTTGAAAATTTCGTGCCTCTTCTTCAATCATAAAACTTTGGATGGATTGTCGTATCATGGATAGAATGGCAAAGAGGGAGGTGGGTCCGCAAAAGACCAGCTTATGTTCCGAGGCTAAGTCGGTTAATTCTTTTTGTTTATTGATAAAATTATAAATCCCTTCGTTTGAGATAAACAGGATGCAGAAGTCGAGTGTGCCTTCAGCTGGATTGATATAGCCTCGTTTTGATACGCCTTTTATATGGCTCTTAATGTCGCTGAGAAACTGCTTTAGGTGTCGCTCTTTTTCAACTTTTGAATCGGCCTCTAAGTAGGCTTGATAGGCGGATATCGGGTATTTTATATCCATGTTTAAGCGCTTCTCTTTGGGCAGATAGAAGCTGAAGTCTGGACGATTACCACTTTCGGATGTTTGCTTATCGTAATTGACCCCTTCTTTTAAGCCAAAGTGTCTCAATAAGTCTTCGGCTTGGCGTTCCCCCCATTGTCCACGTGCTTGGTTATTTGATAAAACATTGTTTAGGCTGTTTGTGGTATTGGTCAGATGGGTGATTTGTTCACGGGAGAGGTGTATGTTTGTTTTGAGTTCCGTTGTGTTTGTTTTAAAGGTTTCGAGCTCTTTATTTAAATGATTTAGTTGTTTTTCAATGGCTTCTTTTTTCGTTTCAAGGTCTGTTTGGTTGTTGGAGCGTAGTTGATTAAATTTATCTTCTGCTAAATCGAGAAAGCTTTTTTGATTTTCTTGGAGAGTTTTTAGCGCAAGGTTTTTAAAGGTGATTTTTAAAAAGAGCAAAATGAGCAATACGCTGAGTAAAAAAAAGAGGCCTAGAATAATGAGCGTCGATGTTTCCATGGTAAAAGAGTTAAAAATCAATGGGGCTTAGTTCGAGGATGTGTTTAATTATGTTTTTTTGTTTGTCTCTCTAGCTAAATTCAGTGAATAGTTTTTGTTCGTTGGGATTAATAAAATAATAAATTATTAAAAATGTTAAAACAATTTTTAAAACAATTTTCTGGCAGCCATTATAGGAAGTATCAGAAAAAGTGTGCTCCGATCATAAAACGCATCAATGAACTGGAAGTGGAACTGCAGTCTTTAAGCGAAGATGCATTGAAAGGGAAGACTCAAGAGTTCATGAATCGGATTCAAGAGGGCGAAACCTTGGATGCGATTTTGCCTGAAGCTTTTGCGGTTGTAAAAAATGCATCGAGACGGCTATGTGGTACATCTGCAGATGTTTGTGGGCATGCTTTGGATTGGGAGATGGTTCATTATGATGTGCAGTTGTTAGGCGGGATCGCCCTGCATGAAAAACGCATAGCGGAAATGGCGACAGGGGAGGGAAAGACCCTAGTTTCTACCTGTCCTTTGTATTTGAATGCGTTATCTGGGCGCAATTGCCAACTCGTTACGGTGAATGATTACTTGGCGAGGCGAGACTCTGAGTGGATGGGGCATTTGTTCAAGTATCTGGGTTTAACCGTGGGCTGTATCCAAAATGGAATGGCTCCAGCTGAGCGAAGTGAAATGTATGCCCGTAACATAACGTATGGTACGGCTTCAGAATTTGGCTTTGATTATTTACGAGATAACGGGATGGCGAGCCGTAAGGACGATCAAGTGCAGAAGGACCACTTCTACTGTATCATTGATGAGGTCGACTCTATTTTGATTGATGAAGCAAGAACGCCTTTGATCATTTCTGGGCCAATGCAGGAGGATAATCCGTTGCCCTTTAAGCAAGTAAAGCCTTTGGTTCAGTCAATCGTTAGAAAACAACAGGAACTCTGTAACGAACTTGCCCTTGGGGTGAAAAAACGCTTAGAGGATGAAACTCTGACGGACGAACAAAGGGCTGAATTAATGTTGGATTTATATAAGGTTAAACTCGGGATGCCTAAAAATAAGCAGTTGTTGCGTTTAGTCGAAAACCCTACCGTTCGTCGGGAGTTGGATCAGACTGACTTAGAATTAAATAATGATTTTCGCAAAGAGGAACGCTATGCCTTAAAAGAATCGTTATACTATGTGATTGATGAGAAGCAATCGCAGGCTGATTTAACTGAGATTGGGCGAAATTTTATGAGTCCAGAGGACCCGAATGCCTTTATGCTTCCAGATTTGCCCACTCAGTTTATTGAAATCGACAAAAAGGGAGAACTCAATGATGAGGAAAAGCAGAAAGCAAAGTTAGAGGCGGAGCAGTTTTTCCAAAATACGAGCGAGCGAATACACTGCATAAGCCAGTTGCTCAGAGCGTATAGTTTATATGAGAAAGACGTTGAATATGTTGTGCAAAGTGGGAAAGTGCAGATTGTTGATCAAAATACTGGCCGAGTGATGGCTGGTCGTAGGTGGTCGGATGGATTGCACCAAGCGGTCGAGGCGAAAGAAAATTGTGTAATTGAAAAGGAAACTAAGACCTATGCGTCGGTGACGATTCAAAATTATTTTCGTATGTATGAAAAACTTGCGGGAATGACGGGTACTGCTGAGACGGAAGCGTCTGAGTTTAGTGAAATTTACGGCTTATCCGTTATGATTATTCCTACCCATCGTCCAAATATTCGGAATGACTATAATGATGTTTTTTACAAAACACGGAGGGAAAAATACAATGCAGTTGTTGAGACAATTTCTGAAGTTCACAAGCAGGGGCAACCGGTTTTAGTTGGAACTGCTTCGGTGGAATCTTCTGAATTGCTAAGCCGGATGCTTAAGCGTTCCAACATCATTCACAGTGTTTTAAATGCAAAGTTTCATGCACAGGAAGCAGAAATTGTAGCACGTGCTGGTCAAAAAGGATCAGTGACGATTGCAACAAATATGGCTGGGCGCGGTACCGATATTAAGCTTGGAGAAGGAGTTGCAGAATTGGGAGGACTGTTTGTTTTAGGAACTGAGCGACATGAATCACGACGAGTCGATCGACAGTTAAGAGGACGCTGTGCTCGACAAGGAGATCCAGGGGTTTCTAAATTCTTTGTTTCTTTAGAAGATGATTTAATGCGTTTATTTGCAAATGCAGGGCCTTTATCAAATATCTTAGAGAAGAATTTTTCTGAAGAAGATAAATTGGAACACCCAATGTTGAATTGGTCGATTGAGAATGCTCAGAAAAAAGTAGAACAACAAAATTTTTCGATTAGAAAGCGCTTATTGCAGTTTGATGATGTGTTGAATACGCAACGTGAAGTGATTTATGGTATTCGCAATGAGGCAATTGTTTCGGATATGCCTCGAGATGTGGTTATGGAAATGGTTGCTGAAGAATTTGAAGAGCGCCTTGAGTCTGTATTTGCGTCAAAATCCTCAGATGATCGAGCTTCTTTCATTAGTTGGACAAATATGTATTTCCCTGTGCGATTGGAGGAATCTTTGTTAATTGAAAATAAAGCTGAAGCGGCATTAAATAAGATATTAGCATCCATTAAAAGTGCGTATGAAGAGCGAGAGACATTCGAAGATGTCGACTCTCTGAAAGCACTCGAACGCTATATTGTTATTCGTGCAGTCGATCGTCGCTGGCAGGATCACTTAACAGAAATGGAGGAGTTAAGGCGAAGCGTTAGCTTAAGAGGTTATGGGCAAAAGGATCCATTAAATGAGTATAAAAATGAGGCATTTGTATTTTTTGAAGAGCTAATGGGTTCATTGAGAACAGAGATTTGCACGTCTTTATTTAGAACGGCAACTAACCAAGCTGCCTTTGAACGATTATTTTCTAAGATGGATGCAAAAGTGAGTGCGGTTGGGCCAAGCTCGGAAGCCTCTCAGTCTAGTGCACTTGCGGGTGCTATTGCGCAAGAGGGGGCACAAACAGGAAAGCCTATGGCGCGCAAGAAAGCGGTAGAATTACCGAAGGTTGAGCCAATCCGTCGTGATTTGCCAAAAATTGGCCGCAATGATATTGTCACCATCGTTAAAAACGGTGAAGAAAAACAGCTAAAATACAAGAAGGCAGAGTTGTTAATCGAGAATGAGGGGTGGTCATTACGCTCCGACAATTAGCTCTTTAAAAACTATGAAGCATTCGGTTTTAATAAAATGCTTTTTGGTTCTACTCACAACAGGGCTTTGGGTTTCTTCAATGCCTCCCTATAATGTAGCCGAGAGTGCCTATGTATTATTTGTGCCATTGCTCCTTTGGGTAAGCACGAGCCCAAATTGGAAGTCGGTAACGGTTGTCGGTCTTTGCTCTGCATTTTTTTCTTGGTTGTTGCTTTTCGTATGGTTGCGACATGTAACCTATATTGGAACTATTATACTTTCCTTCTATTTAGCTTTTTATGCTTTAGCGTGGATCTATTTCGTTCGTTTTATGTGGCCTAGGTTGCTGAAAAAAGGATATGTGGCTCGAACATTTGGAAGCCTATCAATTGCTGGAGCATGGGTTTTCTTAGAGTGGTTGCGCTCATATATGATTTACGGTACGCCAATGGCGCCGTTAGCATTAAGTCAGTGGCAACGCCCGGTTATCCTTCAAGTCTCTGCTTGGACTGGTGCTTATGGCGTTTCATTTTTCCTTATATTTTTTAATTGCTGTATCGCTTTGGCATTTTTTCGATTGATACAAAATCGTAGGGAAATGACGGTTTCTAGATGGTTTAATACCGACTTTTACACAGGAGTGGGGTCTTTGCTCCTTTTATTTTTTATCTTTATACAGTGCATTCCCAACAATCTGAATAATGAAAGAGAGTCTTTTGATGTCGCATTTGTTCAACCAAATTTTCAGCCACTTAGAGAATGGGATCCGTTAGCTAACAGTGAGCGATTGGCTGTTTTAGAAACAGAGTTTAGGCGGGTGGAGCTATTAGATTTTGACGCACTCCTTTTGCCTGAAGCAGTGACGGCAAACCCTGTATTAGGTGATTATGATACCTTGTACTTTTTTGAATCCTGGGCACAGGAATTGCAAAGTTCAATATTATCAGGCAACACAGCTCACATAGAAGACTCGTTGGTTTGGTATAATGGTGTTTTTAAAATTAGCCCTACCAATGGTCTCGATCCAGCTTTTTATGCTAAGAGGCGATTAGTTCCTTTTGGTGAGTATGTGCCATTTCCTTTTGATAGTGTATTAAAGTCATTTGGTGCGGTGCAAGGCAGTTTCAAGAAAGGGGAATCGCTTTCATTAATTCCAATGACGCTGAATGGGCACACTTTTGCCTTTGGATCTTTAGTGTGTTATGAAGATATGTTTCCGGATTTAGCTAGGGCGTCTGTATTGGGTGGAGCGGATGTTTTATTTGTTGCTACGAATGATGCTTGGTATGGAGAAGAAGGTGCAGCCCACTTTCATGCCGCACATTCGACTCTGCGTGCAGTTGAAAACAGACGGCCGGTATTGCGATCTGGAAATGCAGGATGGAGTGGTTGGATTGATGCTTTCGGTAAAGTACGATTTATTTTAACGGACAGTACGCAATCAATCTATTTTCGGGGAAGTGGGGCGACGACCATTCACGTCAATAAATCTTGGAGCCATCGTAAGAGTTTTTATACGGAACGAGGAGACTGGTTTGTCGGAGTTTGCCTGTTATTGGCACTGACTGGGTATTTAATTATTCCGAAAACAAAGCATCAAGCCACTGTGTCAGAGTCCTCGCTTTGTTCATCTATAAATTCTTGAAGCACTTCCATTTTCTTTTGCTGAATCAATTCTTTATGAAGTTCCTCTTTCGATTTTTGTTTATTTATTTCTGTTAGGAAGGCTCTCATTTTTCGGATCGATAAATTTTGGATTTGTCGAATACGCTCTCTTGTGACCTTGAATTTATCTCCGACTTCTTCAAGGGTTAACGGTTTCGATCCGTCTAGACCAAAGCGAAGACTGATAATCTCTGCTTCTCTTGGTTCTAATTTCGCTAAGACATCGCTGATGTCTTTATTTCGCATTTTAATTTCTAAATTTTCGAATGGAGTTGATTGATTCTCGTCTCCAACAAATTCGCCAAAAGACGTCTCGGAATCTTCGTTCACTGGAGCGTCGAGCGAGCTAGGATGCAAACTGATGGATTTAAGATGGCTTACTTTATTTGTGGGAATTCCCATTGCGTATGCGATTTCATCATCGCTAGGCGGCCGATCTAATGTATCCGCAAGTTCTTGAGCGATCTTTCTCATCTTGGAAATGCGATCAACTAAATGTACGGGAATGCGTATGGTTTTGCTGTTATTAGCTAACGAACGTTTGATTGATTGCTTGATCCACCATGCTGCATAGGTGCTGAGCTTACCGCCTTTGTAGGGGTCAAAACGCTCCACCGCTTTAATGAGCCCAATATTTCCTTCGCTTATGAGGTCCATTAAAGGTAGTCCAAAATTCATATAGTCTCGTGCAATTTTTACTACAAGCCTAAGGTTGGATGAAATCATTTTTTCTCGAGCTTTTAAATCACCTTTTTTTATTTTATTAGCGAGAATAATCTCTTCTTTTGGGGTTAAAAGAGGATTTTTAGAGATTGCTTGCATGTAGGATACCATCGCATCTCGGTCGTTAGACGTTAAGCTAGCGTTTGAGTTTGAGCTACTCGCATCAACGACTCCACGTGGAACCGATTTGATGCTTGTATTTTTGCTTCTATTAACTGATTGGATGGATTTCATACGTCACCTTTAAAAGAGATCGTTTAATGAGCTGAAACCTTACAAAAAAAGCGTTTAGTTGGTTGACTGCTCTATTTCCATCTTTTCAGCAATCGCGACCGCTCGAAACATCGCTTTAGCTTTATTGATGGTTTCTTGGTATTCATCTTCAGGTTTTGAGTCCGCAACGACTCCAGCGCCAGATTGTATGTATATGGTCTCGTTTTTAATGACAGCGGTTCGAATTCCGATACAAGAGTCGTGGTTGCCATTATAGCTAAAGTATCCTAAGGCACCACCATAGAGCCCTCTTTGACTGTTTTCTAGCTCTGAAATGATCTGCAAAGCTCGAACTTTGGGCGCTCCACTGAGGGTTCCTGCAGGAAAAGTGGCTTTCATTAAATCATAGGCGCTTTTATTGGAAGCGAGTGTTCCTGTGACTTGAGAAACAATGTGCATAACATGTGAATAACGTTCAATGGTCATGTAATCAGAGACTTGGACAGAGCCGTATTCTGAGACTCTCCCTAAATCATTCCTCGCTAAGTCAACTAGCATCAAATGTTCTGCACACTCCTTGTTATCGGCTAATAAATCTTGTTCTAGTTCTTGGTCTTCTTGTTCGTTTTTCCCTCTGGGTCGAGTGCCAGCAATGGGGCGAATTTCAATCTGCTTACCAGTTAGGCGGACATGTATCTCTGGGGAGGCTCCAACGATCGAAAATTCTGGATCCTCAAGCAAAAACATGTAAGGGGAGGGGTTGACGGTTCTCAAAGCTCTGTAAAGCGTCAATGAAGAAGCCTTAAGGTCTTTACTAAACCGTTGAGATAGAACAGTTTGTATGACATCTCCCGCTTCTATGTAGGACTTTATTTTTGCAACGGCAGACTCAAATTCCGCCTGTTCAAAATTGCCTTTAGGTGCGATTGTATTGGGAGCATTCGCTAAGGCTTTATAAGTGATTTTGGAGGGCGAATTAAGCCGCTTAAAAATTCTCTGAATTTCTTTAATTGCTTCATTGTAAGGCGTTTCAATAGCGTCACTTACTTCTGCATAAACACAAATTCTTAGTATTTGTTTCACATGATCAAAGATAATGACGGAATCCGTAATGAAATAATACAAATAGGGGAGATTTAGTTCATTTTGAGTGGGCTTTTTTACTGTAGGTTCGACTGTGTGAATAAACTCATGTCCAACATAGCCGACAGCTCCACCATTAAAGGGGGGCATATCCTCTAATTCTAATGTTTTAAAGCGGGCGAGCTCTTTTTCAATTAAGCTGAGAGGGTCTTTGGGTGTTGCTATCGTTTCAACTGAGCCATTTTTATGATGAATCGTGGATTCTTCCTCATAGACGCGAAAGATTTTTTTGGGAGCAGATCCCAAAAAAGAGTAACGACTGATATTCTCGCCTCCGACAACGGATTCAAACAGAAAAGCCGGAGCTTCTTGGGCAATTTTTGAATATGCGGTGATCGGGGTCTCGCAATCGGCGGTTAAGTCCATATAGATTGGAATCCGTAAACCGGGTTTTGCGATGGATTTAAACGTCTCTAAGTTAGGGTATATCGTCATTGGGTATTAGAGAGGGATTCTTTTTGTGAATTTAATTGAAGAAAAAGAGCTTGAGAATCGGATTCTGCGCTTTTTGCATCGGAGTGAAGAAGCGTGAAGTGCCCCATTTTACGTCCTGGTCGGGCTTCGCCTTTATCGTATAAATGCAGTTTAATTCGGGGGTCTTTAAGTAAGCATGCCCAATCGGGAGCGCCCTGTGACCAAACATCCCCTAATAAATTAATCATAACACCGTTGGAATGTAATTCAGTTGAGCCAAAGGGAAGGTCTGTAATTGCGCGTATGTGTTGTTCAAATTGTGACGTGATACAGGTGTCGATACTGTAGTGACCTGAATTATGAGGTCTAGGCGCCATTTCGTTCACGATGAGTTGATGTTCCGAATCTAAAAAATATTCGATGGCAATTAATCCAACGACATCTAAGGCATCTGCTATTGCTTTTGCTAGAGCCGCAGCTTTCTCGGAAATTTCATTGGGTAGGAGAGCCGGCACAGAGGAGCTGTGTAAGATGTGATTGATGTGCACATTTTTGGCCATGGGGAAGGTTGTCGTTTCTCCGCTTTTTTTTCGTGCACAGACAACAGAATACTCACCTATGTGATTAATCCATTTTTCAACGACGACTTTATTTGGTTTATCTAAACGACTCCATAACTTGGAACAATCGCTGATGTTTTTGGGCTCTGTTAATTTAATTTGCCCTTTTCCATCATATCCAAAAGCGGCTGTTTTAATTACGCTTGGAAACCCAATCGCTTTAACGGCTTTTTCTAATTCTTCGGGGGAAGTGGCATAGCGAAAGTCTGCGCAAGGAAAGCCGTTTGATTTCAAAAAGTCTTTTTCTCGTTGTCTGTGTTGGCAAATATAAAGCACATTGGCATTGGGGGCAATAGGCTTTAAAGTACTTAGTTTTGAGAGGGCTTGAGAGGGAATATTTTCAAATTCAAAGGTGATGCAGTCAACTTGGCTAGCGAATGCTTCGAGAGCTTCGAGATCTTCATAAGACGCTTGCGTGAAGGTATCTGCTATAGCTCCTGCGGTAGCGTTTTTTTCGGGGCAATACACATGAAATCGAAAGCCTAATGGTCTACCTGCAAGAATTATCATGCGACCTAATTGGCCGCCTCCAAGAATACCGATAGTGGATCCAGGCGCGAACATCAGTCTTTGGGTAGTGCTTTCTTTAAAACCGTGTCTGTTTGTTGGCTGCGAAAGTCACCTAATTTCTGGGCTACATCTGCATCGCTTAGTGCAATAATGGAGGCGGCAGAAATAGCGGCATTTTTCGCACCGGCTACTCCAATAGCTAGAGTCATAACAGGAACACCTGCTGGCATTTGTACAATAGATAGCAATGAGTCATAGCCACTCAATGCTTTAGATTGAACGGGCACCCCTAAGACTGGGATTGGAGTCATTGAAGCCGTCATTCCAGGGAGATGAGCGGCACCTCCCGCACCTGCGATGATAACTTTAAGTCCGCGAGATTGAGCGGATTCTGCATAGGAATACAGTTTTTTAGGCGTTCTGTGTGCGCTAACCACTTCTGTTTCATATGGGATTCCAAAATGCTTTAATAATGAAGCAGCTTCTTTCATTGTGTCCCAATCTGAGTCACTGCCCATTATGATTCCTACTATTGGTTTAGATCGTTCTGTATCCATACTTCTATAAAAAGTGATATTTAAAAGAATACAATATTCTTATAACATTTACTTTATATCCTTTTTTAAAGCATGGATAATCGTTTCTTTAAATCGATCAATTTTTTCTTGTAAAAATAGTTGAATGGAATGCTCCGGATTTTGAATTAAGGGCATTAAATCAATAGCATAGGTGACTTCCTTGAATTCATCTTTTTTGCGTGGTTTTAAAAGTGTGGCATTCGCAATTCTTCTTCCTGTTATTGCCTCAGCATAATTTTTGCCGCCGAGTATTTGAGAAGAAAAGCACTGGTTTAGTCGGTGTGCTAGGTCAAGGTGCTTAGAATGATCTAGGATTTGCTGATCGTCATTCGATAGCCACTCTAAGGAACCCCAAACCTCACAACCCCAAAATGAGACGAGTGGAAGGTCCTGGCGAACAGCTCGAATGGCCTGAATCACTGCCAATGAGACGATTCTATGCGTTTTATGGCGATCGGCAGGGCTATGGGTATAGATATAAGTTGGCTTTGTTTTTATTAATTCTTCTTGGAGTGTTTCAACTAAGTTATCGAAGGATTCAGCGGTGGCTATTTCCTGACTTTGAAAACCTAGTAAATGGACATAGCTGTAATCTCCAATTTTTGAGGCCTTTATTTGTTCTTCGCTTCGGAGGGCGATCCATTCTTCTTCGGTCAGATTTTTTTGATTTTTAGGCCGTATACTACCGCGACCATCTGTGCAGATAATCCCTGAAAACCAATGGTTCGGGCATTCATAGCATTCTGATATTCCATGAATCGCCATAAATTCGAGATCATCAGAGTGAGCTCCAATTCCCAGATGAGTGGTTTGCTGATGGGCAACCGTTTTAGTAATGTTTTTAGGGCTATAGAAAGTGCGCTGAGTCACGAATTTATTTTATAGGATTGATAGAAGCATTTAAGTTTTCAGAGTGTGGTTTTGACTTAAACTAATCTAGTTGTTTGACTGACAATGTGAAGTTTTTAAAAGGGCAACGATGGATAAGTGAAAGTGAGCCAGAGCTCGGACTCGGACTCATCAGTAGTGTTTCAAAATATCAGGTAGAAATCCACTTTCCTGCCTCTGAGGAAACGCGAATATTTGCTACGGAAAATGCTCCTTTAAAGCGAGTTGTTTATACGGTTGGAGATACCGTTCATTCAAAAGACGGAACGGCGATTGTGATAGAAACAATCAATGAGGTGGAGGGCTTATTCGTTTATCAATCAGCTAATGAAAGCCTTGTAGAGTCAGAGCTTTCCGAACAGTCCAATTTTGGGAAGCCAGAGGAGCGATTGTTCCAAGGGCAGGTAGATCGCTCCGATGCTTATGCTCTGCGCTACAAGACTTTGAATGCATATAGTAAGGCGAGGCAATCTTCGGTGGCGGGCTTTTTGGGCGGACGCATTGATTTAATTCCGCACCAGCTTTTTATTGCAAATGAAGTGGCTTCTAGGCACTGCCCTAGAGTTCTGCTCTCTGATGAAGTAGGGCTTGGTAAG
>CAJWEH010000007.1 GCA_913031135.1 uncultured Puniceicoccaceae bacterium
ATAAAATAATAATTTATGATTTTATTTTAGAGATTATAAGATAATTATAATCTCTACTAGTAAGCTAAAGAACTAAATTTTGATTATTAGTTTCATTTTTTGAATTGATTCTAGGGTATTAGTCTTTATGAGCTATAAAGTTTCCGAATGATTGACTTACTTTTTTATATATTTTCTGGATTAATGATTTTTGGTGCATTGGTCATGATTTTAAGCCCAAATGCAGTCAATAGCGCTATGTGTATGATTGTAACGTTAGTCGCTACGGCTGGTTTATTTGTCCTTCTTGAGGCCTACTTTTTAGCGATCCTGCAAGTATTGGTTTATGCGGGAGCAGTTATGGTCTTATTTTTGTTTATCATTATGTTGCTAGATGTGGATAAAGAAAAGGCTTCCTCTTTTAAAAATAAGACGATCACTTCGTTTGCTGTGCTCATAAGCTTTTTACTCTTAGTTGTTCTAACCTACAATACATTCATGGGTTCAGCACTGCCTGCCTTTGAGTTAAGTCCTCTTAGTGACGCTTTTGATGCAAACAAAGGACTGATGTTTAGTTCAGAGGCAAAATCTTTTGGTTATCTCTTGTTCACAAAATATATGTTACCGTTTCAGGTTATTGGATTTTTACTACTGATTGCCATGGTTGGGGTGATCGTTATTAGTAAAAAATCTAGAAATTCATGAATTAATTAATAGTTTTAAATATTATGACCATTGGAATTAACGAATTTATATTTTCAGCCACTTTACTATTTTTAATAGGCTTTATGGGTGTTGTTTTTAGGCGAAACACTTTGGTTGTTTATATGTCTTTAGAGCTGATGTTAAATGCGGTTAATTTAGCTTTAGTCGCCTTTTCAAGATATAATCAAACCATGGATGGTGCCATATTTGTATTTTTTATAATGACAGTTGCAGCTGCAGAAGTTGCAGTGGGCTTAGCTATTATCGTTATGTTGTTTAGAAAACGACAAACAATATCACTGAGTGAATTGAATGAACTAAAGGGGTAATAGAATGGATCCACTAAACGCATTACTCGGCATATTATTCATTCCTTTACTCGCTTCATTAGTGATTGTCTTATTGGGCTCAAAGCGATCTAAAGCGGGTCCATTGATTGCAATTTTCGCCTCTATTGGGTTACTATTGCTTACATTGAGCCTTATTTCTAATGAAATTGGAGAAGCGGTTCGTTTTTCTTGGGAGTGGTTTCGTTTTGGAGATCATACGTTTGAGTTAGGGTTTTTGTTTGATAATATTTCAGCAACGATGCTGGCAATGATTGCTGTTGTTGGTTTGTTTATTACGATTTTTAGCCTTGGTTATATGTCTGATGATCAGGCGAAAGGGCGATTTTTTGCGGGACTTAGCTTTTTTATGTTTTCAATGCTAGGTATTGTACTAGCAGATAACCTAATCATGGTCTTTGTTTTTTGGGAGTTGGTTGGATTTAGCTCCTACATGTTAATTGGGCATTATTTTCAAAATGAAGAGGCTAAGTTAGCTTCGAAAAAAGCATTCATAGTGAATCGTATAGGTGACTTTGGCTTCCTATTGGGGATTTTACTGACATTTTGGCAGTTTGGAACAACTAATATTGAGGCGATTGCTATGGCTGTTGGTATGGATGCTTCTACAATTAATACCTTTATTGGCGCGCTATTAATTTGTGGATTTATTGGTAAATCAGCTCAATTTCCCTTGCATGTATGGCTTCCTGACGCAATGGCGGGTCCAACGCCTGTTTCTGCCTTGATTCATGCTGCGACTATGGTTGCAGCCGGTATTTATTTGTTAATTCGAATCGATGTTCTACTGGCTCCAAGAATTCTGACTTTCATTGCTTATCTGGGAGCTTTTGTTGCTTTATTTGCTGGATTCTGTGCTTATGCACAAAATGACATTAAGCGAATTTTGGCTTATTCAACATTATCACAGCTCGGTTATATGGCATCGATCTTTGGATTAGGTTTTCCTGGGATTGCCTTATTTCATTTGATCACACATGCGTTTTTCAAAGCCTTGCTATTTTTGGGTGCGGGTGCAGTCATTCACGCATGCCATCACGAGCAATCGATTTTTAAGATGGGTGGATTATACAAAAAAATGCCTACGACGACCGTTTGTTTCATTATCGGAACTTTAGCGCTATGTGGTGTTTATGGTTTTTCTGGCTTTTATTCTAAAGATGCGATCTTAATTGCAAGTTATGGTGTCCAAGTAGAACTGTTCTATGTCTTAGTATTCGGTGCGTTGATGACAGCGGGCTATATGGGTCGGTTGGTATGGACTGCATTTTTTGGTAAAGCAAATTCTGAGAAAGCGCTTCAGGCTCATGAGGTTGGTTTCAATATGTTGCTTCCGTTAATCGTTTTAGCGATATTTTCAATCTTTGTAGGACTCAATCACTATTGGCCATTTGCTTTAGGGGGAACTATTTCGGCAGATCTAGATACTATTCATCATATGGATGGTTATAAATCGATCCATAAGTTAGTGGTGATATTAGGTTCTACTGCTTGGATTTTAGGGCTTTTAGGCTCCTTGCTTTTTTATGGGTTAGGAAATAAAGAAGACCTATTGCAGAAACGAGCGCCTAGCGTATTTGCATTTTTAAAAGGTCGCTTGTGGATTGATGAAATTTATTCTTATTACGTCAATAAGATCCAGAGAAGTGTATCGAACTTTTTAAATTTCTTTGATGTCGTTATTCTTAGAGGCATTTTAATTCGTGGCGGATCAGGATTAGTCGGTGCTTTGGGGGTTGGCTTGCGGATGTTACATGTCGGAAAACTAAATGCCTATTCTATTTGGTTCTTATTTGCTTTATTATTCATTTATTTAGTTGCTTCTGGAACACTATAAAATTTTTCAACTATGGATTCTCAGTTATTATTTAGTGCCATTTGGGTTCCTTTTATTTTTGGTAGTTCACTTGCTTTAATTCCTTCTAAAGTGGGTTCTAAAGCTTACAAGTGGATCAGTTTAGCTGGTTGTTTGTGGCCTTTCTTGGTTGCTTGGTATTTATTTTTTCAATTTGAGGACGGTTTGCAGGGAGGATATCAATTTGAGTTTCTTCAATCTACAGGCTTGGATTCCTTGGGGATTTACCTTCATCTTGGACTGAATGGAATCTCTTTACCGTTATTCATTCTTGCTGCAACTGTTGGCTTAGCTGCAATTTTTTATGCGCTCCATTCTCATGCAGATCGCATTCAATTATATCTCAGCCTTCTGCTGATTATGTTAAGTGGGCTGATGGGTACATTTTCGTCTATTGATCTATTCTTTTTCTACTTCTTTCATGAATTTGCTTTAATCCCTTCCTTTATAATGATCATGATTTGGGGTGGAGTTGCACGTTATGCGATCGCTCTGGAGATGACAATATATCTAACGTTAGGAGCATTGCTTTCATTGGTTGGATTAATCGCGCTTTATCAACAAAGTGGTGCGGATACATTTTCCATGCTTGCACTCTCGAATGCATTAGCAGAGAGACCACTTACTGAAACAATAGAATCAAATATTTTTGCGCTTCTCTTTTTTGGTCTTGGTATTTTGGTGTCTTTATTTCCCTTTCATTCATGGGCACCCAAGGGCTATGCTGCGGCTCCAAGTAGTGCGGCTATGTTGCATGCAGGGGTGCTAAAAAAGTTTGGTTTGTATGGTTTATTGCAAATAGCTATTCCATTATTGCCTATGGGTGCGTTTGCGTGGTCTCCATGGCTGATTACTTTGGGACTGTGTAATATTGTTATAATTGGTTTGGTTACCATGGCGCAAAAGGATCTTAAGCAAATGATTAGTTACAGTTCTGTTATGCATATGGGGTATGCTTTTCTAGGGCTTGCAACATTTTCTGTTTTAGGGGCAGGGGGAGTTTTACTCTTGCTGGTTGCCCACGGTCTATCTGTTGCCTTGCTCTTTATGTTATCGACAAGCATTTACAAACGATTTGCTACTTTCGATATGAGTGAGATGGGTGGGCTTGGTAAAATTGCTCCAAATTTGTCTGTCTTTTTTGTTTTAGCTATTATGGCTAGCATCGGCTTACCTGGTTTTGCGAATTTCCTAGGGGAATTCGTTATTTTTGCTGCGATTGCTGAACATGAGAGTCTAAGATGGGTTCTTTTTGTGTCTGCATTAGGTATTATGATTTCAGCAATCTATGGTTTGCGCTCAATCGGTAATGTAGTTTTTGGAACCCCTGTAAAATGTAACAGTGAGGAAGAAGTCGAATTAAATGACATGAAAATGTTTGAAAAGCTTCCGGCTTTACTACTTTTAGGAAGTCTGATGATAATCGGTATTTTTCCTAAGCTATTTTCTGATAAAGCTAATCGTGACTTAATGCATTTATATGGTGATCAAGAAATGGTTTTAGAGGAAATAAGTCGGTCGGATGAGAATCAGAATCTGAATGATTAATAATTTGTGAGGAAATAAATGAATGACTAATGGTATAACAAGTTTTTTACAGGAATTGAGCCTGAGTAACCAATGGCTCGTCCTTCTGCCTGAGATCTCGCTAGCTCTGTTATCATTAGTGTTACTTGGATTCGATTTATTTGGAAAAGCATCTAGGCAAGCAGTTTTAGACGAGTTTAAGTTTAGGATTTCTTTAATGGGTCAGTTAGCAATTTTGGCCTTGTTAATAATTGGTAGGGAAAGCTTTAATCAGTCGGGGTCTTTTTTATTTGGAGGCTTGGTTGAACAGAGTGATCAGACCTTTTTAATGCGATGTTTCTTTATTTTAGGGTCGATATTTGTAACAGTCCTAGCCTCAAGGTTTCTTTCTAAAGCAAATCTTCCAAAAGCTGAGTATTATCATTTATGCCTACTAGCTTGTGCGGGGTTTATGCTATTAGTGCAAAGTGCTCAGTTTGTCTTATTCTTTGTATCTTTAGAATTAGTCACAATAGCCTTTTACATATTAGTCGCTTTTAATCGAACGAATGCATTGTCTTTGGAAGCTGGCTTAAAGTATTTAACTTTAGGTGCTCTGAGTTCGGCATTTTTGCTTTTTGGTATTGTTTTATTATACGGTATATCAGGCAATCCTAATTTAGAGGGATATACGAGCTTAGGTTTTCAGTTTAGTCAGTTACAAGAGTTCATTCATTTGAATGCAGATAATACAATTGTTAGGGTGGGTGCTCTAATGGTTATTGCTGGAATATGCTTTAAACTAGGCGCATTCCCTTTTCAAATATGGATTCCGGATGTTTATCAAGGAGCACCGACACCAACAACTGCCTTCTTGGCAACTTCCTCTAAGGCAGCAGGAGTCTTTGTTTTAATCCAGTTGCTTCAAGGACCTTTTTTAGCACTAAGTGAATTTTTAATTCCGATCCTTTCGATTATTTGTACGATTACTATTTTGTATGGAAATATTGCTGCGAGTGGTCAATCGAATGTAAAGCGTTTGTTGGGCCTTTCAGGGATTTCCCATGCGGGATATTTACTAATGGGCATTATTGCATCTTTTTTAATTCCTGAGTCTTTCGTCGCTGTATTCTTTTACTTATGTTTGTATCTGTTGAGTTCATTTCTTGTCTTTGGATTGCTAATTCAAATTAGCCAAGAGGAAGAGGGTCAACTGGAAATAGGTGCATTTCGTGGCTTATATTCAAAGAACGCATTCCTAGGTACTATGGGTATCATTGGCTTAGGTTCTCTTGCGGGGATTCCTCCTTTAGGGGGTTTTATCGGTAAATTGTTGCTTTTAAATGTGGCTTTTCAAGCAGAGCTTTATTGGCTTATTGGAGTAGCGCTAGTGGGAATTGTCATTTCAATCTACTATTATTTTGGCTGGATTAGAGCGATGCTTACGGAGCAAGAATCTGAGGAAAAAGCGATTGCAATTTCATTTGAAGACCGAATTATCTACGGATTCATTATAGCGCTAATAGTCCTCTTAGGGCTTATTCCGGGAATTTTGATAAGCATTATTCAATGAGCTTATCATACTAGGTGGACAGTGATCTAAAGTTGAAATGACTTTAGTACTCTTTGAGTTTAAGGAATTTTTCTATCGCTTGAAGATTTAATCTTTCGTAGCTATTTATGTCATTGGCTTCAAACCATCCTTGATTCATTTCGAGTGCATATTTTATGCGCTCACTTTTGGATATTACTGGAGTTTCATCAAAGGGGTATAATTGATAGGACTCTAGGAAGCGCCCAAGTTCATCAAAGTAAGCAATATCAAGTGGTATTTGTGTATTTTTCATCCAAAAAGAGGCTTTAATAGGGGCCTCAAAGACAAATAACATGCCATGATTTGCCTTTAGTGAGTCACGATGCATGAGTCCCTGAGCGAGTTCATTTTTTGTGACAGCAATTTGTGCGTAGAAAGTCACATCACCTAATTGGAGTTCTACAAAATCTTCAAAGTTTAATCCTTTTTGTACTTGTATCTCTTTTGAACACGATAGTCCTATGAATGTTATGCAAAAACAAATAACAAAGATTGAAGAGCGTTTTATTTTTTCCATGATTTTAAGATTATAATAAAGATTATTAAAATTTAACTTTTTGGCTATGAAAATAAAATGTATTTATGCATCAACGGATCGCTCATCGGATGCCTTCTATCTTTCTGGGATTACTGTTCCAGATAGTTTTTTGTCACTTTTAATATGCGGGCGAAAGATTGCGGTGGTTAGTCAGCTTGAGTACGCTAGGGTCAAAGCGCATTCAAAATTTAGTGAGGTCTATGAAATCAACGCTTTGAGGAAAGAGGTAGGCAATAAAATGAATCTTAAGCCATCAAGGATTGGAGTTCCTGAAATTATTTCCTATTTTCAAAAATCTGTTCGAGCAGAATCAGTCCTTATTCCATATGATTTTCCATCAGGTTTGAGTCATAGTTTACAATCTTTGAAGTTGCCAATAGAATGTTCGGATGAGCCTTTTTTAAAAGAACGTGCGGTCAAAAATAAATCTGAGATTGCTCACATACGTGCCGCTAATAAGGCGATTGTTTGTGGTTTTGATGTTGCGAAATCTGCTTTAGCTCATGCTAAAATTAAAAATAAAAAATTATATTTAGATGGGATGCTTTTAACGTCTGAGCGGTTGCGTGATGCGATCGATTTATCGGTATTTGAGCGCGGTTTTATTGCTCAATCAACGATTGTAGCTTGTGGCAATCAAGCTTGCGATCCCCACCAGGTTGGAGCCGGAGCATTAAAGGCTAATGAATTAATTATTATAGATATTTTTCCTCGTTGTAAAAAGAGTGGTTATTACGGAGACATGACGAGAACCTTTTTAAAAGGTGTTGCAAGCGATGAGCAAAAAGCACTTGTTTCTGCTGTAAAGAATGCTCAAAATGAAGCATTTTTAAAAATTAAACAGCGTGTTAAAGGTAGTACGGTGCACGCCTCAGTCGTCGCTAGTTTTGAAAAGCAGGGGTATCATACTGGCCAAGATTTGAAAAAAGACTTTTTTTACGGATTTATACATTCGACTGGACATGGATTGGGCTTAGACATCCACGAGTCTCCAAGTCTTTCCCCCAAAGGAACATACTTGAAGGCTGGTCATGTGATTACAGTAGAACCTGGCTTATATTACCCTAATGTAGGCGCCTGTCGCATAGAAGACGTTGTTTTAGTCACCCAAACCGGTTATCAAAAACTTTCTAAATACCCTTATCAATGGCTTATTCGTTAGGCGAGAAGGCCTTCTGAGTCGCTTAAACTGATGAAATATGCTTATTTATTAGCTTTTGTCCTCCTTGATTTTAAGCATAACTTTCCTTATGCGTGGGTGATTTAAATCTTCGCATTGCGCAAACGCGTACTTATGAAGAATCACAGATTCTTTTAAATTTTTAACAATTCTTAGGTTTTTATCCATCCAAAATGCAAACGTATCTATCTTTTCAATAGTCAGAGGTAGTGTGACTTTCTTTAGCTTGGGGCATAGATTAAAGGTGAAGGATTCAATCACTTTTATTTGACTCGCCTCTAAATCAACTTCTTTTAACCATTTGCATTTATTGAAAGCGCCAAACCCCAAGTGTTGCAGGGAGCTCGGTGCTTGAAATTTACTAATATTTGTCTCAGCGAAAGCAAACGATTCAATTGATTCTAGGCTATTAGGGAGCACAAGATGTATGAAATTGTTTTGCCCCTTAAATGCATGCATTCCAATTTTTGTAACAATGAATCCTTCTATTTTTTCTGGAATGATGAGTGTCTTGCGTTTAATTTTTTCGTTACGATGACTCCCTGTAATGGTTATGGTATTATCTATTATTTTATATCTTAAGCCTTCGTAAACATATTCAGTGTCATTCAATCCATTATCACTACCTATGGTTGTATTTGCGTATGTCTGTAGTTGAAACAGTCTAATTACACTACAAAGTGCTACGAAAAATAACGATTTAAAAGCCTCTTTAAAAGTGGTTTTAAAAGCTTTGATTTGTTGGCTTTGATAAAGCCTCCGATAGGGATAGGGCGAAGAAAAATTCAAATAGTTCATAATATTATGAACCATTTGTATGGTATTTTATTCCCTAAATTTGCAGTTTAACGAAAAAAAGGAAAAAATCACATATGTTCTACAGTATCAATGCCTAGAATGGTGAGCCCGAGTTCTAGTATTAATTGGGTCCTGTGGCAAAGAATTATCCGACGTGTTTGGATTTCCATGTCTTCATGAATCACTTTTTCATGGTTGTAGAAGCTATTAAAAGTGCCTGCCAATTCAAAGAGATAGGTGCATAGGAAGTGTGGTCTTAGGTCAGACAAGGCTTGCTCTAAGGCAATAGGAAATTGGATGAATTTTCTAGCTAGTGTTTGCTCATATTCGGTTTCGATTGAAAAGCTCGTATCCGTATGGATCGATTGTTCCTGACGATTGGCTTTTTTGAAAATACTATTAATCCTAGCAATAACATAGAGTAAATAGGGTGCTGTGTTGCCCTCGAAACTGAGCATTCGATCCCAATCGAAAACATAATCTTGGGTACGGTTGGAGGATAAGTCGGCATATTTCAAAGCACCGATACCAACGGCATGAGCAATTTTTTGTTTTTCCTCTTCTTCTAAATTTGGATTTTTTTGTGAAACTACGGAATAAGCTCGTTCTACTGCTTCATCAATTAATGCTTGCAGCTTAATTGTCTCGCCTGATTTTGTTTTAAATGGCTTATTGTCAGATCCTAAAATGGTTCCCCACCAAACATGTTTTAGTTCAGGTACGGAGTAGCCTTTTTGGGAAAACCATTTGTTTGTTGTAAGAAATAGTTGTTGAAAATGATCCTGTTGGCGAGAATCCGTTAAGTAAATGACGGATTCTGCATCAAAGTGTTCTAGGCGATATAAAACCGTCGCAAGATCGGTTGAGGCATAATTGGATGCTCCGTCTTTTTTTCTGATATTAAAGGGGAAGGGCTGTTTATTATCTCTAGAAAACTTTTTAACCTCATCATGCCAAACAACTAAAGCTCCCTCGCTTTCTTCAGCGATACCAAGTTCTGAGAGTTCTTGATAAATGCGATCAACTTTGTCTCGATAGAAAGATTCTCCAAGTGTGTAGTCGGTACGAACACCTAATTGCTCAAATAAGTGATCAAATGCTTGGTTGGAGATTTGAACAATAGATTGCCATAATTGTATATTGGTCGGGTCGCCTTTTTGTAGTAGTAGTAATTCATTTCTTGATGTGTCTCTCAGTGAAGGATCCATTTTTTCTAAATGAGATCCTTCTTTGTAAAGTCGGTCGATCTGGATTAGTGCTTTCTCTGGGTCTTCAAACTTTGAAATGTCTATCTTGTTTCGCTTTAACACCATAATGAGTGTGCCAAAGTTTGTGCCCCAATCGCCGATATGATTATCTCGAATTAGTTTAGTGCCACAAAATTCAAGCATTCTTGCAATAGCTTCACCGATAACCATCGGTCTTAAATGACCAATGTGTGCCTGTTTCGCTGTATTAGCGCTGGGGAAGTCAATAACGGTTTTTTGAGTTTTAAACCAATGTTTAGTTTCATTTTTAAACACATTTTCTGAATGATGGATCCGAATCCATTCACTTAATAATGATTTATTTAAACGGATGTTGATAAAGCCAGGTCCAGCTATCTCAAAAGTAAGGTAGTGCTTATGGATCTGCTGGGAAGATTCAATAGCTTCGAGCAATGTCATAGCCAATGCTCTTGGGTTTAAGCCTAATTGTTTAGCTAATGGTAAAATTCCATTTATTTGAAAGTCGCCAAATTTTGGATCTGCTGCTCGGATTATCGGATCAAAAGAATTTCCCAAAAGTTTTTGTAACTCCTGGTTGTCTCGGATGATTTGATCAATCGTTTGTTCAAGTGATCGAGCAATTAATAATGAAACTTCCATAATAGAGTAATTGGTGTAGTTATCGATTTTGGCAAGGAAAAGGCTATACTAGTCAATGAAATGGGTTTTCTTCCTTGGATTTTAAGCTTGACTTTTTTCTTAAGAAGTTTGTCATAAAAGGTTTATGCAATAAAAATACTGATTCTTCAAAGAAAAATTTCGAGAGATTTCAGAGTATATTGCTTAAAAGACATCTTTTTCATCTTTATCAAATAGTTCTCTAATGCGCAAAAAAATCATAAGTACACGCAAGTTTATTAAACCATCTTTTCGTTATTTAATCGAAAAAAAACGAGATGGGGGCGAATTTTCAGATGATGAAATTCGTTACTTAGTCGATTCTATACTCGATGAGGAAATTCCGGATTATCAGCAGGCATCGCTTGCTATGGCGATTTATTTCCAAAGTATGTCAGCACAAGAAACTGCAGTTTTTGCCGAAGAAATGATGTTATCTGGGGAAATGATTGATTTAACGCACATTGCTCGTCCAAAGATTGATAAATATTCTACAGGTGGTGTTGGTGATAAATCTTCGATTGTACTGGGTCCGCTTGCGGCAGCTGCTGGGGTTGTGATGCCTACGATGAATGGGTTGGATGAAGAGTATGTGATTCGTAATTTAGATAAATTATCAGCCATTCCCAAATTTAACCCTGAATTAAGTATAAAAGAGTTTAAAGCTCAGTTAAAATCTGTGGGTTGCTCTATGATTGAACAAAGTGATGAAATTGCTCCAGTTGACGCAATGCTTTATAAGTTGAGACAACAAACGGGTTCAATCCCAAGTATCCCGCTTATTACAGGCAGTGCTTTAAGCCGTAAATTGGCACAAGGAGCTGAAAGCTTAGTTGTAGATGTGAAATGGGGGAATGGTTCCTTCATTAAGGATATTGAGCAGGCGCGACAGTTAGCTCGTTTTATCACTCGTGTGGTACGTTCTTTGAAAAAACGTCGATGCGTGGCACTTGTAACGGATATGAACCAACCGCTTGGTGATTCTGTTGGAACAGCTTTAGAGCTTAAAGAAGCGATTGAACTGTTGCAAGGTCGTGGGCCAGAGGATTTGAAAGAATTAATCCTTAGATTAGGAATGGAAATCGTTCGCCTTGCTGGTGTAGCAGGGTCCACATTATCCGCAAAACAAACGGTAGAGCGTCATTTAAATGATGGATCAGCCTTTGAGAAATTCAAAGAAATGGTTGCGGCGCAAGGAGGTGATACGACTGTCATTGATAATCCAGATAAATTTCCAGTGGCAAAACATATCCGTAAATTGCCAGCACCAAAGCGTGGATATGTGCATACGATTAATGCAGGTATGATTGCCGAAGGTGTTCAAAAATTAGCTATTTTGAAAAACAAGCGTTTAGATCCTGCAGTTGGAGTATCTGAAATCAAAAAGGTCGGCACTCAAGTGAAACAGGGAGAACCCTTAATGATGATTCATTATAATGATGAAACTAAGATGGAAGAAGCCTTAGAGTTCTTGAAGTCTGCTTATCGATTAGCACCTAAGCGCCCTAATCCTCCTGAATTAATAGCGGAACGAGTGGCTTAAACATTAAGCTCGACTCATATAAGTTTTATCCGAGGTCGAGACTTTAATGATTTCACCCTCTTTTATAAAAAGCGGTACTTGAATCGTAAGACCCGTCTCTAGTTTAGCGGGCTTTTGTACGTTGCTTGCGGTATCACCTTTAATACCTTCAGGTGACTCAGTGACTTTTATTTCAACTGAAGCAGGAAGGTCGATGGATATCGGGGAATCATCGACAAATAAAATCGTGTAGGCATTATTTTCGACAAGAAAGTCTATGGCGTCTGCCACTAAAGCGTCACTGAGAAGCGTGTCTTCGTAAGTTTCTGGGTCAATAAAGTGATAACCATCACCATCTTTGTAGGAATATTCTAGTTTTCGATTATCGGTATGAAGGATCTCAACACTGTCGGTAGTGCGTATTTTAGTGTTCGTGCTAGAGCCTGTGTTTAGATTTCTCATAGTCACTTGCATGAAACCAGCTTGTCTTCCTTGGGTTCTATGAAGGACGTCTAATACAAGGTGAGGACTGCCTTGATAATTTAAAACTTTACCTTTTTTTACGTTTGTTGGGGATGCCATAGTCTTTAAATGATTTCTAAATGATTTGGCATTCAGTAGAAATGCTGTCAAGTACAGGATTAAAAATTGCAAATACAAATTGTTTCGTTGCAAGTTTTAAAAAGTATTTATACTAAGCATCATATTATGAAAATATTAGTAGCAGATCGCATTTCACCGATAGGGGTAGATTTATTTAAAGCCGAGGCAGGCTTTGAAGTTGTTGAAGCTTATGGTTCAACACCAGAACAGATTTTAAAATTAGTTAAAGATGTGGATGGAATTGCTGTTCGCTCTGAGACGAAGATAACAGCTGAAGTGTTGGCAGCGGCTAAAAACCTTAAAGTCGTTGGTCGAGCAGGAGTCGGTGTTGATAATATCGATATAGAGTCTGCTACCGATCATGGGGTGATTGTAATGAATACGCCTACTGGAAATACCATCGCAACTGCTGAATTGACTTTTACTCATATGTTAGCTGGTACAAGGCCGATTGTTCAGGCTTGTGCTCGAATGAGAGAAGGGGGTTGGGATCGCAAGAAATTCACAGGATCGGAACTCAATGGTAAGACACTAGGAGTCTTGGGCATGGGGCGTATTGGAGCTGAAGTCGCAAAGCGTGCCAAAGCCTTTCAAATGAATGTATTGGCATTTGATCCTTATTTAACCGAATCTCGAGCAAAGGAATTAGGGGTTAGTTTATCAACTTTTGATGAATTGATTGAAGGTTCAGACTATATCACTGTTCACATGCCCTTAACGGCTGAAACAAAGCATATGTTAAACGCTGAGACCTTTCAGCGAATGAAAAAAGGAGTTCGTGTTTTTAATTGTGCTAGAGGTGGAATCATCGATGAGGGAGCTCTGTTAGACGCTTTGAAGTCGGGCCAAGTAGCAGCGGCAGGTTTAGATGTTTACGAAGACGAGCCCCCAGCGGAAGCGAGTGAACTGCGCAGTCAAGAGAACTTGGTTTTAACGCCTCATTTAGGGGCATCAACTCAAGAAGCTCAAGAAAATGTTGGTATTGATATTGCTCGCCAAATAATCGATGTTTTAAAAGGCGGTCTTGTTGTGAATGCTTTAAATATGCCTTCAGTTGACCCTCAAACATTAGACCATTTAGCTCCATATATTCACTTGTCTGAAAAGATTGGTACGTTTTCTCAACAACTCGGTCTTGATAGTGTGGAAAAAATTGTTGTTCGATATTTTGGTAAACTTGTAGAGCTTGAAACATTACCTTTGACAAACGCAGTTCATCGAGGGTTCCTACGAGAAATCACCGACACCGTCAACGATGTGAATGCTCCTAAGAAAATAGCTGATTTAGGAATTGAAACGGAAGAAGTTAGAACGCAAGCACATGACAATTTCAATGAACTCATTGAGGTGAGTGTGATTAATAAGGATGGGAAATCTAGGACGATAGGTGGAACGCTTATGGGTAAGCAGCAAACTCCAAGGATTGTTTCAATTGATGGGCATGCAGTTGAGGTCAATACAGACGCACACTTGATTGTGCTTAAAAATAAAGATGTTCCTGGAATTGTAGGCTTTGTCGGACAAGTTCTAGGAGAAGATTCTGTTAATATCGCAAATATGTCATTGAGTCGGGATAAAGGACAAGGCTTTGCGGTGAGTGTTTTTGAGCTAGACAGCATTCCTTCTGAGGAGGCGACTCAAAAAATAGTCGCACATGATGCGATAGAAAAATACAAAGTAATTTCTCTCTAATCGGATTAATTAAATGGAACTATTTTGGGCATTATTGATTGGCTATGTGATTGGCTCGATCAACTTTGCTGTTCCAATTGCTCGCAGTAAGGGCGTGGATTTGTTTGCTATTGGAAGTGGAAATCCTGGAGCTACCAATGTAAAGCGAACGATGGGTGCATTTTGGGGGAATACGGTTTTTGTTTTAGATTTTCTCAAAGGCGTTATCACGGTATGGGTTTGTTTTGTGCTCTTTGACTCCTTAGAGTTTACGAAGTATTTTGTTGGGATCATTGGTTTGTCGGGGGCTATCATTGGGCATAGCTTTTCTCTATTTTTAAAGTTTAAAGGGGGGAAAGGCGTTGCTACAACTATGGGCGGTTTACTTGTTTTGATGTGGCCTGTTTTAGTGATTGGGTTGGTTGTATGGGCGCTCTTTTTCTACGCTACAAAAATTGTTGCCGTAGCATCAATTGTATTTGCTGTAAGCTTACCTATTTCTGCTTTATTTTTCTATTCGGATTCAGATAGTCGTTTCATTTTTTCTCTCGTCTTATCTGTATTGATCGTCTTGAGACATCACGCAAATATTAAGCGTTTGATTGGTGGAGAAGAGAACAGCTTCAAATCGTAAGCCTGTATCGTAATCTTGACATTGAAACTGAAAGTGATTTGCTGACTTTAGTTATATCTATCTTTAGATAAGCGGGCATTGCCTCGCTTTTTTTATTTTACAGTCAAATATCTTTTATGAGTCACGAAATTTTATCAGTCCTTGAATACATGGAAAAAGAAAAAGGCATTGATCGCGCATCAATGATCGATGCTATTTCTGTAGCGATTGCGTCTGCTGCCCAAAAGAGCATTAACACTACCAATGATATTCGCGTTGAAATTAATGCTAAAACGGGTGCGTTGAAAGCTTGGAATCAATTGGAAGTGGTTGACTCAGTCGGTGATGTTCAGAGAGAAATTCATATCGATAAGGCACGCACGATCGATTCGTCCGCTATTGTTGGAGGAATTGTTGAGACTAAAATTGATCCTTCTTTTTTAGGTAGAATCGCTGCTCAAACGGCAAGACAGGCAATTTTGCAGAAGATTCGTCAATTTGAGAAAGAGCGAATCTATGATGATTTCAAAGATATTGTCGGTGATATTGTCACAGGGACTGTCCGCAGAAGAGAGCGAGGAGACTTATTGATTGATTTAGGTAAAGCAGAGGCGGTATTGCCTTCAAGGGAGCGGATTGCGGGAGAGGATTATGCACCAGGTGAAAGTATTCGATGTTTATTATTGAAGATTGAACAAGGTAACCGAGGGCCTGAAATTATTTTATCTCGATCAAATTTAAATTTTGTTCGTCGTTTATTTGAAGTTGAGGTTACTGAAATTTCAGATGGTACCGTAAAGATTGAAGCAATGGCACGTGAGGCAGGCTATCGTACAAAAATTGCCGTTAGTAGTAGTGACCCTAAAGTAGATCCAGTTGGTGCCTGTGTTGGTGCTAGAGGGGCTAGGGTTAAAACAATTGTCCGAGAGCTTGGCGGAGAGAAGGTTGATATTATTCGATACGAGAGTGATCCAGTAGTGTTATTGGAAGAGGCTTTAAAACCTGCGGTTCCAAAAGATATTCAAATCAATGAAGCGGAGCGGAGAATTCACTTTAATGTCATTGAAGACGATCTTTCAATAGCGATTGGTAGGAAAGGGTTGAATGCAAAATTAACTTCAAAATTGCTTGGCTGGAAACTGGATATTGGCAAAAAAGAAACGGAAGCAGTTGGATTTAATGAGAAATTGGCGAAAGCCGTTGAAGGTATTAATTTGATTCCAGGAATTGAGCCAGAAATTGCTGAGCGATTAGTTCCTATCGGTTTAGTTAGTGCTGATGCTTTTGAAGGTGTTTCGAGTGCTGATTTAGTGGATACGGGATTTAGTGAGAGTGAAGCGGAATCTATTTTAGGAAAAGTTCAACAATACTTAGAAAATAATTCATAAATTACATTATTCAAATTACCAATAAATGAGTGTTCGAATTCATCAACTTTCCAAGGAAATTGGAATGGACAATAAAGAGCTAATTGAGCTTCTTAGAAGTAGGGGGTTCGAAGTAAAAAGCTCTTCTAGTACGATAGATAATATTTCAGCGGAGTCTATAGTTGAAGAATTTAAAAAGCAGACAGATACAGTCTCAGAGGAAAAAGTTGAAGAGGAGGTCACGAAGCCTAGCAAAGAAGAAGTTTCAAAAAAAACTATACCGACTGGGCCGATTGTTCGATCAGCAGATGAAATTAATCAATCAAGAGAAAAAAACAATAAGCCCTCAGCTCAAGCAGGTAAGAATGCAAAACCTCCATCGCCAACTCCACCTAGAGTAATTCCACCTTCTGCTAAGCCACCGAGTCCTCGACCGGTTCCTCCTATGGTAAAGGATGTTTCCGCTCCACCAAAAATTCCATCTGAAGAAAAGAAGGCTTTTAGTAGTTCAATTGAGGGTAATGCTAATGACGAAACAGAGTCTTCAGAAGGTGTGAAGGTGATACATGTCAAGCCACCGATAGTAGTTAGAGATTTTGCGGTGCAGCTTGGTTTAAAACCATTTAAGTTAATTTCTGAACTAATGGAGATCGGTATTTTTGCATCGATGAACCAAACGATTGAAGAGTCTGTAGCGATTGACCTTGCTAAGAGGCATGGATTGACCCTTGAGGTTCATCATAGAGGTGAGGGGCAGCCAGAAAAACCAGAGAAAAAAGAAGTTAAAAAATTAGATGAAGACGATCCGAAATTTCTGAAGGAGCGTCCCCCAGTATGTTGTATTTTAGGACATGTTGATCATGGAAAAACGACTTTGCTGGATACCATTAGAAAGTCAAGTGTTGTAGAGAGTGAAGCAGGGGGTATTACCCAACACATTGGTGCCTATCAAATTTCTCATGAAGGAAATTTAATTAGTTTTGTGGACACTCCGGGTCACGCAGCTTTTTCAAATATGCGATCTCGTGGTACAAATGTAACGGATATTGCGATTTTAGTTATTGCGGCTGATGATGGTTTTAAGCCACAAACCGATGAAGCACTGAAGCTCGCTAAAGCAGCTAATAATACGATTATCGTGGCAATTAATAAAATTGATGCGAAGGGAGCGAATGTCGATCAAGTGAAAAAAGAAATGCAAGAAAAAGGCATTGCATCGGAAGATTGGGGTGGAGAAACCGTAACGGTAGAAATTTCAGCATTAAAGGGCACTAATATAAACGAGCTTTTAGAAATGATTTTGCTACAGGCTGAAGTGTTAGAATTGAAAGCAAACCCTACAGCGAATCCTACAGGTACCGTAATTGAAGCTCAGATTGAACAAGGCAGGGGTCCCGTTGCGACGGTGATTGTTGAAAAGGGAACTCTAAAGAAAGGTGATGCCTTAGTTTGTGGTGAGAGCTATTGCCGAGTAAAATCTATGATGGATGCGCAAGGAGCTTTATTGACATCTGCGGCACCATCAACGCCTGTGAAACTATTAGGATGGTCCGAGGTTCCTAAGTCAGGGCAACGTTTCATAAAGGAGAAAAATGAGAAAACAGCGAAGCGCATAGCTGATGAGGCTAAGTCAAATCGAAAAATGGAGGACTCGAAACAATCAATAGAAGCCAAGTCAGATTCTTCAGCTAGTTCGGTAGAAGATTTATTTGCGGCTATTGAGAATCAAAATAAGAAATGTTTGAGATTGATCGTAAAGTCCGATGTGCATGGATCTTTGGAAGCATTGGTTGATGGTTTGAAAGCAATCGACACAAGCAAAATTGATTTGGATATTATTGGTCAAGGGGTCGGTAACATTACTAAAAATGATGTCACTCTAGCCAGTGCGGGAGAGGCAAGTATTGTAGGATTCAATGTAAAATTAGATAATGGTGTACAAAGCATTGCGAAGCATGAAGAGGTTCAGATGATCCAACACTCAATTATTTACGAATTATTGGATCAAGTAGAGGAAGCAATGTCTGATCTATTGGAGGCAGAAGTCGTTGAAACCAAATCAGGTGCTGCTGAAATTCGCCAAGTATTTTCTATTTCAAAGGGTCGACAAGTTGCTGGTTGTATGGTCACGGAAGGACAAATACATCGTTCGGGTACCGCTCGTTTGTATCGAGGTAAAAAATTAATCATTGAAGGTCCAATCGATACTTTAAAGCGCTTCAAAGATGATGCTAAGGAGGTACGTGCTGGTTATGAGTGTGGTATTAACATAAAAGATTGTGACGACTATAAAGAGGGAGACATCTTAGAATGTTATTTGGTAGAGAAGAAAAAAGCCTCTCTTCGCTAAACTAATTTCTATTAGGAAGGCATTTTGACTATTTAAAGAGTATGTCTCAAAGATTATCTAGAGTTAATGAATTACTTCAAAGGGAGATTAGTCAACAGTTGCATCAAAACTATCGTAGTTCGGCTGTCAAAATCACCATAGCCACGGTTGAAACAAGTACAGACTTAAGGCGAGCTAAAGTTTATTATTCGGTTATTGGAGGTAATGTGGAAATTGCTGAAGCAGAGCAACTATTTAGGAAAATTACAGCTGATTTACAAAGAAGGGTTAGTAAAGTAATTATATTAAAATACTTTCCGAAATTTGAATTTATTTATGATGCTTCCTTTAAAAGGGGTGCTGAATTAATCAATCTTTTAGATGAATTAGAAAAGGAGGAACCGAAATGAAACAATTTTATAGCAATATCAGTACACAATTTAAGAGCATTCTGAGCTCATTAGTTGAAGGGCAAAAAAAAGTAGCTGTCATTGGTCATATGCGACCAGATGGAGACTGTATTGGTTCTACGGTTGCAATGGTTCGGCTCCTAAGAAGCCAAGGGGTTCAGGCGATCGGAGTGAATCAGGATGTTGTGCCTGATAACCTAAAGTCCTTTTTGGGAGATACTCCATTTATAACTGCTTCGGAATTTGAAAATCAAGACCATGTGGCGATTACAGTTGATTGTGCAGATGTTAAACGAATCGGGAAAGCGATGAATGAACTATTTCCTAAAATTTTCCTTAACATAGACCACCATATTTCAAATAAAAATTATGCACAGCATAATATTGTCATTGGTACGGCTTCTGCAACGACTGAGATATTAACGGGTTTAGCGTTAGACCTTGAACTAGCGATAGATGCGACCAGCGCTCAAGCTTTGTATGTTGGGATTGCAACCGATACAGGACAGTTTTGTTATAGTTCAACGACTAAAGAGACTTTTGAAATGGTGCAGAGTCTTTTAGAATGTGGGGCAAATCCTGCCGCAGCAGCGAACGATTTATATGAAAATGAGAGTTATGCTCGAATACAGTTAATCCAAGCATTTTTAGCTTCTTTAGAAATGCATTTGGATAACCGAGTTTGTGTTGGTACGGTCACGGATGCTATGTATAAACAAACAGGAGCGACAATCGATGATGCTGATGGGCTTGTTGATTATGCACGATCCATTAAAGGTGTTGAAATTGGAGTTTTAGTTGAAGAGCGTTCGGGTGCTATTAAAGGTAGCTTGAGGTCGAAAGATCCGAAGTACCGTGTGGATCAAATCGCTCAAGTTTTTGGAGGAGGTGGCCACGCCTGTGCAGCTGGTTTAAATGTTTCTGATGCTAGCATAGAAACATTCAAGCCAAAGTTGTTATCAGAGATAACGAATCAGTTAACTAAAATTCATTCAGCTTAAATTAATATGACAGGCGACATGGAAGGCATTTTACTAGTGGATAAGCCACAAGGGCTTACGTCTCATGATGTAGTGGCTCGTTGTCGAAAATTATTTCAAATTAAGAAAGTGGGTCATGCTGGAACCTTGGATCCAATGGCAACAGGACTTCTTGTTTTGTTGGTCGGTAAGGCTACTAAGGTGTCCCAATATCTAATGAGTTTAGATAAACAATATACTGGTACGGTTCATTTTGGAATTGAAACGGATTCTCAAGATGCAGACGGTACAGTGGTGAAGGAGTTGCCCGTTCCCGACTTAAATGAAGCTTTTCTGAAGGAAAAAATGGCTGAATTTCACGGGGATCAATATCAGGTGCCGCCTATGTTTTCAGCAAAAAAAGTATCAGGGCAAGCATTGTACAAGTTAGCTAGGCAAGGAAAGACAATACCGCGTGAACCTCGTGTTATTCGAATTCAACGATTTGAAATGCTTGATTTAGAGCCCCCTAAGATGAGTTTTATCGTTGAATCAAGTAAGGGAGCTTATATCCGAACACTGGCTCATGACTTGGGGCAAAAGATAGGTTGCGGAGGGCATCTTTGCGTCCTAAGGCGAACAAAGGTGGGGTCTTTTGAGATTGAAAATGCCGATACGTTGGAGGCTCTTTCCGAGTATTCTAAATCGAAATTAAAAAGTAGATTGCTCTCAGTTGAATCATTTGTGCCGTCGCACGCACTTTAATTAATATTTGTCTATTTAGTTCTTTCTGTATTGTGTGCATTCAATGGAGTATCCTGTCCAAATTTCTGATTTTGATTCTTTAGAAGATAAAGAAACTCCACTATATTTAGCGATTGGTGTTTTTGATGGGGTTCATGTCGGGCATTTAGCTGTGATTGAAACAGCTGTTTTACAAGCTAGAATAGCTAGTGGGAGGGCTGGAGTTTTGACATTTAATCCCCATCCAAGCCGACTGTTTCAGGGTAAAGATGGCACTGATTTAATCATGAATTTAGAGATGAAAACAGAACGGTTGCATTCAATTGGTATTGATGTGGTCATTGCAAAGTCTTTTGACCACGCCTTTGCATCGATTCAGGCGGATTCTTTTTTAGAACATTTATGCGAACAGCTCCCAAGTTTAAAGGGCGTTTGTGTGGGTGAAAATTTTCGTTTTGGAAATAAGCGAGCAGGGGATGTAGAGACCTTAGTTGCTTCAGGGAATCGTCTAGGTATTGATGTTTGGAGTTTGGATCGGATTAAACAAAATGGTTTGCCGATTAGTAGTACTCGAATTCGTAAATCCCTTGAGGCGGGTTCGATTGAAACGGTTAATGCACTTTTGGGTTATAATTATTTCATTCGTGGTGTGATTGAGTCAGGTCAGAAGCTTGGAAGAAAGATTGGTTTCCCGACGATGAATATCCAGTGGTGTCCCGAATGTAAACCTAGGTTTGGAGTCTATGCCGTCCAATTTAGGAAAAATGATTCGGAAGGTTGGGTATTTGGTATAGCGAATTATGGGATACGACCCACTGTTATTTCAGATAAAGAGCCTTCGCCTTTACTCGAGATTCACAGTCTTGAGGATCATTTTTTTAAGTTAGGAGATTCCCTTACGGTTGAATTAATATCCTTTATCCGTCCCGAACAAAAATTTAATTCTGTTTCTGAATTAGAAGTGCAAATTGCAAAAGACTGCGCGATAGTTAGTCAATTGAATCAAGATGGACAGCAGGAAAATTGAGTATGTAGTCCCAGACGAGCTTTCGGGTGAACGGGCAGATAAGGTTTTCGCCTCTGCATTTCAGGATGTGAGTCGTGCCCGATTACAAAAGGCTTTTGATCTTGGGCAGGTTTGCTTTAACGGTGTTGTTATTGAAAAAAGGTTTAAGGTGCAGACAGGTGGAACTTTAACTGCTACTTTACTTGAACTTGAGCATGGTAAGCCTCCTGTTGCGGTAGAGATTCCTTTGGATGTAATTTTTGAAGATGAACATATCATTGTGATTAATAAGGCATCGGGCATGGTTACGCACCCTGGAAGCGGTACGGGTGCGGATACCTTAGTTCATGCGTTATTGCATCATTGTAAAGGAGGACTTAGTGCTGTTGGTATGCCCGATAGACCGGGTATTGTTCATCGATTAGATAAGGATACGAGCGGGGTAATGGTTGTTGCTAAAACCGATTTAGCCTATTATAGCCTTACTAATGCTTTTAGTGAACGTTTAACAAAAAAGTATTACTTGGCGTTTGTTTTGGGAGTTCCAAAATTACAGTCGGGGTCAATAAAGGAAGCCATTGGGAGGCACCCGACGCACCGTACTCGAATGGCGGTTCAGCCGAATGGAAGAAATGCCCATACAGATTGGAAGTTTTTGGAATCGTTTGGTGACCAAGCGAGTTTAATTGAGTGTCTGATTCATACTGGGCGAACACATCAAATACGAGTCCATATGAGTCATATTGGACTTCCTTTATTAGGAGATACTTTATATGGATTTAAGCCCAAACAAATTAGCGCTATTTCAACTAAAAGAGTTTGTTTACATGCTCGTATTTTGTCTGTCCCACATCCAAAAAGTAATGAAGTGATGACTTTTGAAGCGGATTTACCTGAAGAGTTAAAAATGCTTCAGGCTGAGTTAAAAAATAGTGTTAAAAATTAAGTATTTTAATGCTTATAATTGTAGCATCTCCTTTAAGATTCCAAATTTTAGATTAAAGGTTGAGGGATAAAATGCTTCTATATTAAAAGTATGCATAAACGCATAAAGCGTGCATAGTGCGATTGGGAAAACATCGGCTCTTTTGGGAGGTATATTGTACTTTTTGATGCGGTTTTCAAGAGATTCAGCCCCAGTTTTTTTTGCGAGTTCTAAGACCTCTAATGCTTGGATATGCGTTTTTCCTTTTAAGTTTTGCTGAAGAATAAAGAATGCACCACCGCTTCCTAATAATGGTATTTTAGGATCTAGATTTAAATTACTTTCTTTAACCAGCTTTTCAACGTGGGAAAAAATGGATGAAATGGTATTGGTTTTAAAAACCGTATCAGAATCGGGGAAGAAAAGTTCCGTTAAACGGACAGCTCCAAGTGGCAGGGAAATCGCTTGGTCTATTCGATGATTGTGAATTTTTATGCATTCCATGCTACCACCTCCTAAATCTATAAAATTTAAGGTTTTTGCAGCTTTCCATTTTGGGTCGAGGTGTATTGCGTTTCCTATGTGATACGCTTCGTCATTACCGCTAAGAATTTCTAAGGGAATCTTGAGTGTTGCATTGATTTTTTGAGCGAGTTCGTTTTGATTATTGGCTTCTCTGACGGCACTGGTCGCTACGACTCTTATAGTATGTGCGCGAAAACCTTCGGCTTTTATTTTAAGATTTGAGAGCACCGTGATTAGTCGAGTCATTGTCTCGTTAGAAAAGCTTAACTTTTGGGTACTTACGCCAGTCCCAATCCTAAGCTCAATGGTCTCCTGATGAAGGATTCGCATCGTTCCAATTTCGGATTTTTCAGCTATAATGAATTTTATAGAGTTTGTCCCGATATCAATAACTGCTACTGGATTTGATAAATGCATTTTCCTATTAATGAAATACTCTGAATATTGTATTTAGGATTGCTATATTTTTTTTAAGGAAAGAATGTTTTGTATGTTTTACGATGAAGTAAAAGTTAGCTTAAGTGCGGGTAATGGTGGAGATGGCTGTTTTAGTTTTCGACGTGCGAAGTATGAGCCAAAAGGTGGACCAGATGGCGGCAATGGTGGTCGTGGTGGTTGCTTGTTTCTAACCGGAGACACCAATCAAGCTGACTTAACGGATTATTATTTTAAGCCTATTTGGAAAGCTAAGAATGGGGAAACAGGACGAGGGAGTGATCAGCATGGTGCAAAAGGTAAACATTTATATTTAAAAGTACCTGTAGGGACGGTTGTTATAGACCGTGAAACAGAGGAAGTCGTTGCAGAGGTCTTAGAACATGGTGATGAGGTGCTTCTTCTAGAAGGAGGAGACGGCGGAAAAGGTAATAGTGAGTTTAAGTCTTCAACCAATAGAGCGCCTCGAGAATTCACCTATGGAAAGCCCGGTCAAAAAGGCGAATTTTTGTTTGTTATTAAGACGATTGCAGATATCGGATTAGTGGGTTTTCCGAATGCTGGGAAATCGACTCTTTTAAATACGTTAACGAATGCACATCCTAAAATTGGAGCGTATCCTTTTACGACTCTTTTCCCGACGGTTGGAATTCTTGAATATCCCGATTTGTATGAGCGAGTTACCATTGCTGACATACCTGGATTAATTGAAGGGGCTAGTGAAAATAAGGGACTAGGACATCGTTTTTTGAAGCATATTGAACGCTGCAAAGTGATTGTTTTTATGCTAGATCTACAAGGTACAGATAATCGTGACCCCCTTGGAGATTATCGAACTTTAATGAACGAGCTTAAGTTATATAAGCCTCGACTCATCAAAAAGCCAATGTTGGTTATTGGGAATAAATTAGATGAGCCAGATGCTCAAAAGAATTTTGAAAAATTAAAAAGCAAATTAACGGTTCCCTTATTGAGTATTTCCTGTCTTTCCGAGGACGGTTTAGATGCTTTGAAATTAAAGTTGCTTGAGATGATGCAAGAGATTCGTTCTGATGAGGCAAAATCAAATGATTAAATTTTAAAGTATTTAAATTTTTTTCTTTAAAATTGATCCATATAAGAGATGCCAGGTAAGTATAAAGGCTCCCCAATAGTAAGTGGTTCCTATAAGTTCATGGACTAGGTCGTAGACATTCATTGAATAGGGTGCAATTAGTATAATACTTACGATCCTCAATACATTTAAGGTGAAACCGATGAAGAGTGCAGCAGCTATATTGCAAATCGTATTAATAAAGCCTTGTTTACTATAAACCGAGAGCAGTGATCCAATCAAAAGCCCATTAAGTATGATGCCAAATCCATTGCATTCAGATGCTACATTAAAGCGTTGTCCTGAGTACTCGATGATTAAGGCGGGTGATGAATAGACATCATTCAGCAAGTAGGAATTGACCGAAAGTCCCATAAGGTCAAAAAACTGAACACTCCATGACAGAGCTAAGGTTCGCAATGGCCAATCAGAAAATCCCATTAACACACTGAATAATAAAAAAATTATCAAGGTAATGGTTGAGGAGTAAGTGATTTTTGAAACAGCTGTTCCAAATGCAAAAAATATCAGTGAAGCAATTGCAAAGGTAAAGGAAGCTGTTAGAAAGATGAGCTTAATGAATTCAAGTGGGTTTAAAATCGCAACTTCTGCTCCAAAGAAATAGTTCGTTATAAAATAAAAAGCCAATAGCGAAAGGGAGATCAGTAAGCAATTTTTGCAGTGTTTATTTAATTTTAATTCATTCTTAAGGCTGATGGTTTCTTCATGAATTAAAATGATGACGGCTATGGCTAATGTGATGAATGAGTGCAGTAGCCGAACTTCATGAGCGGTATTTTGTGCATACCAAGTAAATAGTGGCGCGAAAGACAGTGTGAATATAAATAGTATGAAACATTCTAGCCAAAACGATGCCGTGTTCAATTTTTCTCTTAGCGAGGCATATAAGGCATTTAAGATCATTTTTGCTTTAGGAGGGATCGATCGTTTCCGGTGCCCGAGGGTCACTGCCGGATGTTTTGTGGTAAGTACCTGTTTGTTGATCTCTTTGATATTGAGTGAACCCTTGTTTGCCTAAGTTTTTAGGATCGAGCTTCTGCTTTAAAGTGTTTTCACTGTACTTGGTATTGATTGATGGTGTGTTTAAACACTTTGTCACGGGGTTCCCACTGATGGGATGCGTTTTCAAGGGTTCATCAGTCATTTTTTGGAAGACTTCAAATGCTTCACCTATGGTTCCATCTGGAAAAGTTTCGCGATATTGATAAATGGGCATATAATTGCTTTTATTGGGTTATTTTAAAGAAACAATATTAAAAAAAGTGTTTTGTTGAGATAAATTTTAAATTGTAGCTTGCATGAAAGTTCTGTCAAAGTAAGTTGCATTTATACGTTAATTCCTTGTTTTCAATAGTATGACTAATCAAACCGTTGCCTACGACAGTAAAGTAGAAGGTGAAGTAATCGTCACTCGAGCAGATGCTGTGATCAATTGGATTCGCAAAAACTCTGTTTGGCCGATGCCTATGGGTCTTGCGTGTTGTGCGATTGAACTAATGGCAGCAGGAGGTTCCCGCTTTGACATTTCTCGTTTTGGGATGGAGGTTATGCGTTTTTCCCCAAGACAGGCGGACTGCATGATTGTAGCTGGCACAGTGACATACAAGATGGCGGAGGTGATTCGGCGGATATATGAGCAAATGGGAGACCCTAAGTGGGTAGTTGCTATGGGTGCTTGCGCGAGTTCCGGAGGAATGTATCGTTCTTATGCTACGCTTCAGGGGGTTGATCGAATTGTGCCTGTGGATGTGTATATTAGTGGTTGCCCACCTCGACCAGAAGCTTTGCTCGATGCAATGATCAAATTGCAGGAGAAAATTTTAAATGAAAATTCTGTAAAGAATTTGGTTTCGGAACATCCTACTAAAGAGATTCGAAAGGATTCATTATCCGTTTAAGTGTGTATGTTGTTTAGGGGGTATTTAAAATGAGTGAGTTTGATTTAAGCCAATTATTGCAACGTTTTGATTTCTTAACTGAGCGAGAGAGTGCCGACCATGTAGCATTTAATTGTCCTTCCAATCAATTGCTCAAATTTTGTCAGATTTTAAAAGATGAGTACGAATTTAACCTCTTGCTAGATGTTACTGCAATCGATTGGGATGTGGCGACACCTCGTTTTACTGGAGTTTATCATTTTTATTCCACCACTAAATGTACTTACCTTAGGGTAGCGAGTGATTGTGAGGATAATGTTCGCCCTTCATTACCGAGCCTTACCTCTATTTACGATGCAGCTAATTGGCACGAGCGTGAAACGTATGATTTGATGGGTATTCACTATGAAGGGCATCCGAATTTAAAGCGCATTCTAATGTGGGACTCTTATCCTTATCATCCATTAAGAAAAGATTTCCCTCTTGCTGGGATAGAAACTCCGTTGCCTGCGGAAGATGTTGCAGAGCGTACGAATACTAAGGTGGTGGCGGCTCCTATGATGGGCGGGCCATTTGTTTCGTCTGGAGACGGCAAGATGAGTCAAACCGAGCCCTCTGCTTTGGATCAAAGCTGGAATGAGCAAAAATCAAAAAACTCTTAATTTAATTAGATGATTCACTCACATGGCTGAAACAAAAGAAATAACATTGGGAGATACTGGAGCAAGAGCTGCAGCTAGTGAGCCTGAACTTAAAGCTGAAAAAATGGCTTTAAATGTGGGGCCTTCTCATCCTACGACACACGGAGTTCTACGTTTAATGATGGAGTTAGATGGAGATTTAATTACAAAATGTGAGCCGATCTTAGGGTATCTTCATCGAGGAGATGAAAAAATAGCCGAAAACATGACATATAATCAATTTGTGCCCTACACAGATCGATTAGATTACTTAGCCCCTCTAGCTAATAATGTAGCTTATGCTATGGCAGTTGAAAAGCTTGCCAATTTAGAGGTGCCTGAACGTTGTCAGGCGATCCGTTTAATCTGCTGTGAATTAGCAAGGATTTCCTCTCATCTACTAGGAGTGGGTGTGTATGGTATGGATGCCGGATCGTGGTCGGTCTTCATGTATACATTCACCGAACGTGAAAAGCTTTATACTTTGTTTGAAGAACTGACAGGTGCTCGTTTTACCACAAGTTATACTCGAATTGGAGGTGTTGCTAGAGACATTCCAGATGGTTGGTTAGGCCGAGTGAATACTTTTTGTAAAGGCGTTGTTTCTGTTTTAAATCAAGTCGATAAAATGCTGACGCGTAATCGTATCTTCATGGATCGAACCGTTGGTATTGGTGTGATTACTAAAGAACAGGCGTTAAGTTATGGAATCACAGGGCCAAATTTACGAGCATCAGGTGTCGATTTAGATTTAAGAAAAGACAAGCCTTATTTAGGGTACGAGCAGTATGACTTTGAAGTGCCTATTGGATTAAATGGTGATTGCTATGATCGTTATTTGATGCGCGCAGAGGAAATTAAGCAGAGTGTTTCAATCATACGCCAAGTTATTGGAAAGTTTCCAGAAGGTTCGTATTATGCGGAGGATGCAAAGAAGATTTTTGCACCACCTAAAGATAAAATTCTTACGAGCATGGAAGAACTCATTCAGAATTTTATGTTGGTGACGGAAGGTCCACAAATGCCCAAAGGGGAAGTTTATTTTGAGGCGGAAAATCCTAAAGGTGCATTAGGCTTCTACATCGTATCAAAAGGTGGAGGTGTTCCATATCGTATGAAAATTCGTGGTCCATCTTTTTGTAATTTAAGTATATTAAGCGAGCTTATTCCAGGGCATCATTTAACCGATATCACCGTAATACTCGGTTCTTTGGACTTTGTAATGGGAGAATGTGACCGATAAGAATTTTATGGATTTAAAACAGACAACATTAGATAAAATTGATCGACTAGTTCCTCGATATCCTGACAAGCGAAGTGCTGCTTTGCCACTTTGTCATTTAGTGCAAGAAGACCAAGGGTATTTGACGAATGATTCTATTGAATGGATTGCCAATCGTTTGGATCTTGAGCCTATTAATATCGCTGAAATTGTTACATTTTATCCAATGCTACGAACAGAAGCTCCAGGCAAGTATCAGGTTCGAGTTTGTCGAACATTATCCTGTGCCTTATCTGGTGCTTACAAAACCTGCAAGCAGTTTGAAGATGCATTCGATTGTAAAGTAGGGTCAACTAGCGACGATCAATTAGTCACCCTAGAATATGTTGAATGTCATGCAGACTGTGGTCGAGCGCCTGTTGTTATGATTGGTGAGAAAGAATATACAGGAGTGGATTCAGAAAAAGCGGCGGACTTAATTGAACAGATTAAAAATGGAACTGTAGAGACAGAATAAAAGAGTAGGGATAAAAGGAATTTCTTATGTCAGTAGAAGAACAAAGATTAATTTTAAAGTATGCAGACGAACCGAGCTATACCAATGATATAGCGTGCTATATTAAGCATGGGGGGTATGAGGAACTTAAAAAAGCCATTCAGTTGAAGCCAGAAGACATCTGTAAAGAAGTACTGGATTCAGGGGTTCGTGGTCGAGGAGGAGCAGGCTTTCCAGCTGGAATGAAGTGGAAGTTTTTAGATCGAAAATCAGGTAAGCCTATTTATCTAATTTGTAATGCGGATGAATCGGAGCCAGGTACCTTTAAAGATCGTCAAATCATCCATAAAGACCCCCATCAACTAATTGAAGGTATGATGATTTCAGCTTTTGCCATACAGGCTAAGTTGGCATTCATTTACATACGCGGAGAATTTTTTGAGGGATACAAAATTTTAGAGCGTGCCATTGAAGAGGCTCGTTCAAAGAACTTGCTTGGAGACAATATATTAGGCTCAGGTTATTCTTGTGATATCATCGTTCACAGAGGAGCTGGTGCTTACATCTGTGGAGAAGAAACGGGTTTGATCGAATCACTAGAAGGGAAACGTGCGAATCCTAGAATCAAGCCTCCTTATTTCCCTGCTGCACTTGGGCTTTATCAATGTCCAACCATTGTAAATAATGTAGAAACCCTTTGTGATGTGAAACACATCATCGCAATGGGAGCAAAAGCTTTTTCTGAGATTGGAACTCCTGGAAATGTAGGGACACGAATTTGGTGTGTCTCTGGACATGTTCAAAAGCCTGGCTATTATGAATTTCCATGTGCAGCAATCACATTGGGAGAACTCATTTATGAAGTCTGTGGCGGCTTGCTTCCTGGCAGAAAATTAAAAGCAGTTATACCAGGCGGATCTTCTTCAAAGATTCTTCGAGCGGATGAACGGTTTAAAGGAAAACTCAAAGACGGGACAGAGTTTGATTGGGGTATCGAAGATATTCCAATGGATTTTGACAGTCTAGCTGCAGTGGGTTCTATGTCTGGTTCTGGAGGTGTCATTATTATGGATGATTCGACTGATATGGTCGAAGCATTGGCAAATATCAATTATTTTTATGCCCATGAAAGTTGTGGTCAATGCACTCCCTGCCGTGAAGGGGTGCCTTGGATGAAAAAGATTACAACAAGGATGTGCTCTGGAAATGCTCGTGAGGAAGATCCTCAAATGCTAATAAATATAGCTGATCAAATAGCCGGTAGGACGATCTGTGCTTTTGGGGAAGCCGCCTCTTGGCCGGTACAAAGTTTTGTCTCTAAATTCCGTGATGAGTTTGAGGCAAAAGCCAAAGAACAAGAACTTTTGAGAAAACAAGGTTTAGAAACCTCTAAAGAGACGACACTGATTTAAAAAGCATGATTCAAATAGAGTTAGGAGAAAGGGTCACTATTAATGTTGATGGGAAAGAATATTCTGTTCCTAAGGGGGTTAATGTGATCGAAGCAATGAATGTTATTGGAAAGGAGAAAGAGGTGCCGCATTACTGCTACCACCCGAAGCTTTCAGTAGTTGGTAATTGCAGAATGTGTTTAGTTGAGGTCGGAAACCCTATGAGAAATAGGGAGACAGGCGAGGCGGTTCTCGATAAAGAAGGTAAGCCAAAAATTGCTTGGATTCCTAAGCCAGTCATTGGCTGTTCTACTAATGTTAATGATGGGATGCATATTAAAACAAACTCACCAACCGTTCAAGAATGTCGGAATGGTGTGACTGAATTTTTATTGATTAACCACCCTTTGGATTGTCCTATTTGCGATCAGGCAGGGGAGTGCCGATTACAAGAATTTTCTGCAGAACATGGAAGAGGCTACAGTCGTTTTAAAGAAGAAAAAAATGTAAAGCCTAAGCGCACACGTTTAGGACCAAGGGTTACTTTAGACGATGAGCGTTGTATTTTGTGTTCTCGTTGCATTCGCTTTAGCCAAGAAATTGCTAAAGATGATGTTTTGGGTTTTGTGGACCGAGGTACTTATTCGACCTTAACTTGCTTTCCAGGCAAGGAGCTTTCCAATAACTATTCACTAAATACAGTCGATATTTGTCCAGTGGGAGCATTGACCAGTACAGACTTTAGATTTAAGATGCGTGTTTGGTTTTTAAAACAAACAACTAGTATTTGTACGGAGAGTAGTGTGGGTTCTAACACCACTGTTTGGAGCCGAGAGGGGAAAATCTATCGAATCACTCCAAGGCGAAATGACGATGTCAATGATACTTGGATGACCGATTCTGGGCGAACCCTTTTTAAAGCTTATGAGTCGGAAGATCGACTAAATGCTTACTTAGTTGATGGTATTTCAAAGAGTTTAGATGATGCGATAGCTGCTAGTACAGCACTTCTTGCTGAAGGTTCTGTGGGTATTTTAGGTTCTGCACATAGTAGTATTGAGGAACAGTTTCTCTTAAATCAGATAGCACAGAAAACAAATGCTCAAGTTGACCTAGTCCGTTCAATTGGCACAGGGGATGGTATTTTACTTTCAGAAGATCGCAGTCCAAATTTAAGGGGTGCGTTCATCAATGGCTTAATTGATCGTGTCCCTGCTGCACATCCTGAAAAGCTTTCAAAGGCAATTACAGACGGAAGTATCAAAACCTTAGTTGTTTTTAATGAAGACCTTGAAGTGTTAAACCTGCCCATAAAAACTCTTAAGGAGTTCGTTGAGATTATATATTTTGGAAATGCTAAAAACAAGACGAGTGACCTAGCTAAAGTTGTGTTTCCTAGCTTGAGTGTTTTTGAAAAAGACGGTTCTTTTGTAAATCAGAATTTTAGATTACAAAAATTCAATAAAGCGATTCCTGGGCCATTCGGCATAGTCTCTGAAGTACAAGTGCTCACTAGTGTATTAAATCATTTAGGAGGTTCAGTTGAAGGTAGCGCCGCATTAGAAGAACTTTGGAATCAAATTTCTAATGAAATTGATTTGTTTAG